>DIYR01000121.1 GCA_002429085.1 Flavobacteriales bacterium UBA6049 | reverse complement strand
TGTGGGACTGACCGTGGCGAAGCCGTGAAAAAAACTACCACCTATCATAAAGTCTTCAGTATTTTTATTTCATGCTTGACGCATTAATATCTTCAAAAACACGCATAAAACTACTACTCAAGTTCTTTTTGAATCCTGAGGCTAGTGCTTATTTACGCTCCTTAGAAGGGGAATTTGGCGAGAGTACCAATGCTATCCGATTAGAACTTAATCGCTTTGAGGGTGCAGGAATGTTACAAGCTAGTAGCGAAGGGAACCGGAAAATATTTAAAGCTAACGTTACTCATCCACTCTTCAATGAGTTAAGGAATATTGTTGTGAAACATACAGGGATAGACCGAATTGTGGAACACGTTGTAGAACGCTTAGGTGATTTGAGTTGCGTTTATCTAACAGGTGATCTAGCCAAAGGAATCAACACAGATGTGATTGATTTGGTTTTTGTTGGAGATCCAGATCGCGTGTATTTGAATAGTTTGGTGCAGAAAGCAGAAGGAATGGTAGATCGGAAAATTCGCTTTCTGATTTATTCTGAAAAAGAAGCATTGAGCAAAGAGTTTCCAAGAGAGAACTACTTGGTAATATGGAATAGCCTTTCAAAGGAATAATCTTTTATTCATTGATGAAAGAACCACAAACATATTGGACTGCATTTTATGTGAAACCTAGGGCAGAAAAAAAGGCAGCAGATAGGCTTGATGCACTAGGGTATGAAGTTTTTTGCCCAGTATTAGAAGAAATTCGCCAGTGGTCTGATCGTAAAAAGAAGGTGAAAGTCCCGTTGTTTAGTAGCTATGTCTTTGCTAAAGTTAATGAGCAAATTAGGTTAGAAATATTGCAGGACGTAGGAATAGTATCTAGCGTCATGTGGATGAAAAAACCAGCAGTGATTAGACAAGAAGAAATTGAAGCTATTAAGTTATTTCTTGGAGAATCAGATAGAGTACAAATCGAACATTATAAGAATTATCAGCCAGGAGATCTTGTAGAAATTAAATCAGGTCCTTTCGTTGGAAATAAGGCTATAATGGTTCATAGCAAAAAAAGAAAAGCAATAGTTCGAATGGAGGGAATCCAAGTTGAACTATCTATATCAATTTTATAATAGATTACTTACATTTTCACAGAAATCAAATTCATAAAGTATGGACATAAATAAAACAAAAATTGGTGTAATTGGCCTAGGCTATGTTGGTCTTCCGCTTGCAGTAGAATTTGGAAAGAAGTTTCCAACTGTTGGATTTGATATTAACCAAGGTCGGGTAGATGAACTAGCATCTGGAAAAGATCATACATTAGAGGTAGAAGATAGTTATTTGCAAGATGTACTTCAGAATTATCCTTTTTCTGTGAGTGCAAATGCCAAAGAATTAGTTGATTGTAATGTGTTTATCATTACTGTTCCAACTCCAACAGATAAGCACAATCGTCCAGTTTTAATACCTCTAATTAAAGCTAGTGAAACTATAGGGAAAGCTTTGAAGAAAGGAGATGTGGTTGTATATGAATCAACGGTATATCCTGGGGCAACCGAAGAGGATTGTATTCCTGTTCTCGAAAGAGTAAGTGGTTTAAAGTTCAATGAAGATTTTTTTGTAGGGTATTCACCTGAACGAATTAATCCAGGAGATAAGTTACATACAGTAACTAAGATCAAAAAAGTTACATCAGGCTCAACTCCTGAATCAGCTGAGTTTATAGATCAACTTTACAAACAGGTTATTGTTGCAGGAACTCATTTAGCTCCTACTATTAGAGTTGCTGAGGCAGCTAAAGTGATAGAAAACTCTCAACGTGACATCAACATCGCTTTTGTAAATGAGCTAGCTAAAATCTTCAACAGAATGGGTATTGATACCAACGATGTAATTGAGGCTGCTAGTACAAAGTGGAATTTCTTGCCATTTAAGCCCGGGTTAGTAGGAGGGCATTGTATTGGAGTTGATCCATTCTATTTAGCTCAAAAAGCTCAAGAAGTTGGTTATCATCCAGAGATTATTCTTGCTGGTCGTAGATTGAATGATAGTATGGGGAGCTTTGTGGCAAGTGAAGTAGTTAAAATGATGAACCAAAAAGGTAGAAGGGTAGGGCAAGCTCCTGTTCTTGTGCTTGGGTTCACTTTTAAGGAAAACTGCCCAGATATTAGAAATACCAGAGTGATTGATATTTATGAGGAGTTGGTTGAGTATGGATGTCAAGTAGATGTATACGACCCGTGGGCAGATGCTAAAGAAGTACAAGATGAGTATGGAGTAGATATTTTGCCTAAAGGGGAAGAGCCAAAGCCAAATGCGTATAAAGCTATAGTATTATGTGTAGCCCATAATGAATTTAAGGAGCTAGACATTGAGTCATTAAAAGATGGAGATGCGGTAGTTTATGATGTTAAAGGTATTCTTCCAAAATCTAAAATAGACGCACGTTTATAGTATAGCAATAATCAAATCAAGGCATGAGTCCGAAAGAAAAAATTAACCTCCTGATTACAGGAGGCGCAGGTTTTATTGGAAGTAACCTTGTAAAACACTTTCTAGATCATAACAAGGTAGCTAAAGTTCGAGTATTAGATGATTTATCTAATGGCTATTACTCTAATATTGAACCATTTTTAGATCATCCCGATTTTGAATTCATAGAAGGTAGTATCACAGATTATGATACATGTATGTCGGCTATGGAGGGTATAAATAAAGTAACCCATCAAGCGGCATTAGGAAGTGTACCTAGAAGTATTCAAAACCCAATGAGAACCAACGAAGTAAATGTCGGAGGAACGGTCAATGTCTTACATGCAGCTAAAGAGCAAGAGGTTGAAAGAGTCATTTTAGCATTTAGTTCAAGTACTTATGGCGATAGCAAAGAACTTCCAAAAGTAGAAGATCGTGTAGGAACGCCTTTAAGTCCTTACGCAGTTAGTAAAGCAGCAATAGAACAGTATGCTGATGTATTTCATAAAACATATGGACTACATTGGATTGGATTACGATACTTCAATGTATTTGGGCCAAATCAAAATCCAGATAATCCATATGCAGCTGCAATACCTATTTTTTGTAAAGCATTTATCAACGATCAAGTACCAACCATCAATGGTGATGGTACAACAAGTCGAGATTTTACCTACATAGATAATGCTGTTCTTGCGAATGAACTTGCACTTTTTGTAGAATATTACGGTGCAATGAATCAGGTATATAACGTGGCCTGTGGAGATCAGGTTTCGTTGAATGAGTTAATGGGCATGTTGCAGCGAATTAGTGGAAAGAATATTCAACCAAATCATGCCAAAGAACGCCCGGGTGATGTCAAGCATAGTAGAGCAGATATCTCAAAAATTCAACGTTTACTGGGTTACGAGCCAGCAGTTAGGTTTGAAGATGGGTTGGAGAAAGTGTATGAATGGTATAAAGTAAAAACGAATGAGCATGAATAAAGTTAAGTTTGCAGTTTTGGGATGCGGTCATATAGGCAAGAGACATGCTGAAATGATTCGTAGAAATAAGGAAGCTGAACTTGTTGCTTTAATAGATATTAAGGAGAAATCAGTATTAGGCGATCTAGGTGGTGAAGAGCCTTTTTTTAATGAATTAGATGATTTTTTAAGTTCTGGTATTGAATGTGATGTAGTGAATATTGCTACTCCAAATGGCTTACATTCAAGTCAAGCTCTTCAAGTTTTGAAGTCAGATAAACATGTTGTAGTTGAGAAGCCCTTGGCACTTTCAAAAGCAGATGCGGAAAATCTAATTCACGAAGCCTTGAATAGGCACTTAAAGGTGTTTGCAGTGATGCAAAATAGGTATAGTCCACCTTCTGTTTGGTTAAAAGAATTAATATCAGGTAATGTTCTAGGAAATATCCATTTTGTACAGTTGAATTGTTTTTGGAATCGAGATGATAGATACTACACTCCTGATTCATGGCATGGGTCTAAGGATCTCGATGGGGGTACATTGTTTACTCAATTTTCTCACTTTATAGATATTATGTACTGGCTATTTGGTGATATAACCAATATAGATGGTAAGTTTTATGATTTTACTCATGCTGATTTAACAGACTTTGAAGATTCAGGTATCGTTTCTTTCGACTTTGTTAATGGTGGTGCTGGTGTTCTGAGTTATTCTACTTCTGTTCCACATAAAAATTTAGAATCTAGCCTTACTATTATTGCAGATAATGGCTCTGTGAAAGTTGGTGGTCAGTACATGGATGAAATTATTCATTGTGATATTAAAAACTATGAAATGCCAATTCTAGCTCCTACAAACCCTGGAAATGACTATGGAGTATACAAGGGCTCCGCAGCTAATCATAATTATGTGATAGAAAATGTAGTTGATGTTATTAATGGGCGCAATTATATTACAACTAACGCTTTAGAAGGATTGAAAGTAGTTGATATTATAGAAAGAATGTATTCTGAAAAATCTTAATGTAGAGGTTTGAAATTAATTAATGGCTGGTATAAATAAAAGCAGCAATTCTTATCAGGCGTTGTGGGCTGGAATTGGTAGCTTAAGTTCTTTTGCTCTAGCAATTGTAAGCGCAGCAGTGCTTACACGGTATTTCGATAAAACGGAGTATGGAACATATAGACAAATACTATTTGTATATAACTCAATGTTAGTAGTGTTCTCTGCTCAGCTTCCTAAGGTTTTTTCGTATTATCTACCGAAATATAGTCTGGACAAGGGTAAAGACATTGTAAATAGAATTACACTATTATTGTTTATTTCGGGAACTCTGTTTTCAGCATTTCTTTTTTTTGGTTCTAATCTAATTGCAGCTATTCTAAAGAATACAGAGTTAGCAGCTGGCTTAAAGTATTTTTCTCCTATTCCTATGTTACTTTTACCCACATTAGGTTTGCAAGGCATTCTTTCAACCTATCGTAAAACAAAATACCTAGCTTTTTACCAGATAAGTACGAGGGTTTTAATGCTCTTGTTTATTGTGGTGCCAGTAGTTTTTATTGAGAACAGTTACATCTTTGCTATATATGGATGGATGGGAGCTTCTATTTTAACTTTATTTATTGCGCTTTATGTAAAAAGTTTGCCTTTTAAAGGTGTAGTAAAGCAAAAGAGCGAACTTTCAACAAGAAAAATTTTGAATTATAGCTTACCATTGGTAGGTGCTGTTATAGCTGGTATGGCAATAAAAAGTGCAGATCAATTTTTTATTAGTCGATACTTTGGAGCTGAAGTTTTTGCTGAATTCTCAAATGGTTTTATTCCTATTCCTGTAGTGTCTATGGTTACCTCAGCTACGTCTATTGTATTGATGCCAGTTTTTTCAAAGCTTGTCGAAAATGAAAACAATTTAGAAGAGCTGACTACATTGTGGAAAAGTGCTTTGATGAAATCAGCAATAATCATATACCCATTGGTTTTTTTTATGTTTTATCATGCCGATAGCATTATTGAAATACTTTATGGTGTGAAATACGCTAAATCTGCTACCTATTTTAGAATTGCAATGTTGGTTAACTTATTTAATATTATTGTTTTTTCACCTTTGCTATTAAGCTTGGGTAAAAGTAAATTCTACTCCTTGTTAAACGGGGTTGGAGCCGTACTCGCATGGATTGTTGGTTACTTGATTATTTTAACATTTAATAATCCATTTATTCTTGCGGCTTGGTCTGTATTTTTATCAATTTCAATGGTAGTTTTTGGATTTATCTCATCTTCACATTACTTAGGAGTTAGTTTGAATAAAATGATACCAACAGAGCAATTTTTTAGACTGTTTATGCATTTAATTCTGATTTTGACGATTTTGTTTGGATTAGAATATTTGTTTTCGATTTCGAATTCATTTTTGAAACTATCAGTTCATGGATTTGTATACGCAGCATTAGTGTTGTTAACTGGAAAGTACTTTGGTGTTGATTATTGGATGGTGTTTAAACCTTTTTTAAATAAGTGATTTTGAGAATATTAAGAAAGTATAAATACAAGAATTGGAGCAAAACAACACCGAATTCACTCCTTGCGTATTTACATACTCCTTGTTCTAATCCAACGCGAATAACGAACTTTATTTTCCAAAAAATACTGGGGTTAAATCGGGAACAACCTTTCATGGTTCATTTTACTTCCACTGTTACTGGTAGAGTATACATTGGTAAAAACGTAGCTAACTCTCTTGCTACGAGTGGTGGCTGTTATATCCAAGGAAAAAGTGGTGTAAAAATAGGTGACAATACAATTTTTGCTCCTGGCGTCAAAATTATCTCATCCAACCATGATTTAAAGAATAATACGGAACATATTGAATCTCCCCCAATCGAAATTGGAAGTGACTGTTGGCTTGCCGCTAATGTTTTAATTATGCCAGGTGTAGTTTTAGGAGATGGGGTTGTTGTTGGTGCGGGTAGTGTTGTTACAAAATCATTTCCAAATAATGTGCTTATAGCTGGAGTTCCTGCCAAGGTAATTCGAATTTTAAACTAATGAAAAAGATTAAGCTAGTAACAGTAGTCGGAGCCCGTCCTCAATTCATTAAAGCATCGGCACTTTCTGCAGAGGTGATTGAAAATGATTTATTTGAGGAAGTGATAATACATACAGGACAACATTTTGATGCTGATATGTCCGATATTTTTTTCAATGAATTAGGTATTCCTAAACCTAAATATAATCTTGGCGTTGGAGGTGGTTCACACGGTGAGAATACGGGAGTAATGATTATTGAATTGGAGAAGGCATTCAATATTGAACAACCTAACGCTGTTGTTTTATATGGCGATACAGATTCTACGTTAGCTGGAGCTATAGCAGCTTCTAAACTACATATCCCTGTAGTACATATTGAAGCTGGATTACGTTCATTTAATAAAAGAATGCCCGAAGAAATTAATCGAATTTTGACAGATCATGTTTCTTCAGTTTTATTTACTCCAAGTGTTAGTTCTCGAAACCAACTATTAAAAGAAGGACTACCATCTGAAAATATTTGCATTTCAGGAGATGTTATGTTTGATGCAACCCAAAAATTTGGAAAAATGGCCAAACAACAAGCTTCGAAGGAAGTGCGAACACAGGTAGAGAGAAATTCAAAATACGCCTTACTTACATTACATAGAGCAGAAAATGTAGATCATAAAGAGAGATTGGAAACTATACTTAATAATATTAGCTTGGTAGAATTTCCTGTTTTATTTCCAATTCATCCTAGAACTGCTATTAGGTTGAAACAATACAAACTAGAGTTACCTGCAAATGTTATTCGTTTAAATCCAGTAGGTTACTTCAGTATGTTATACTTAGAGAAAAATGCAGAAGTAGTTTTAACAGATTCAGGTGGAGTTCAAAAAGAAGCATTTTTTAGCAAGGTGCCTTGTGTTACGCTACGTGATGAAACGGAGTGGTTAGAATTGGTTGAATTAGGAGTGAATTTTATTGTAGGTGATGATCAGTTAAAGTTTACAAAAGCAATATCTAAAATCAAAAATATCGAAGAATCTGTTTATTCTGTAAATGTGTATGGCGATGGTTCTTCATCTTCACAAATTTTGAATTTCATAAGTTCCAGATTAGGATAGTATAAATGAGAATTTTAGTTATTTCTGCTTCATTTTTTCCAAAAATTAGTCCTCGTTCATTTCGAACAACTGAGTTAGTCAAAGAATTATCGAGAAAAGGTCATGATGTTGATCTCTTCGTTCCTAGGGTTCAGAAGGAACACGATGCTTTCGAACGACAATTTCAAAATGTTAAAATTTTTGATTTAGGAAGTCCTCGGTGGAAGGGAGTTACTCTTGGCTCAAGTAGGCCTTCGATTTTATTATCTCGTTTAATAAACCGGCTAGCTAACATGCTTTTCGATTTGCCATTAAGTTCTTATTACAGTCTTACAGAGCGAGCCATTAGCAAATTGTCGGGCTATGATTTATTAGTTTCAATTGCTGTTCCTCATAGCATTCATTGGGGGGTTGCTAAAGTTTGGGAAAAAGGTGGTGACAATGTTGCGAAAACATGGGTAGCAGATTGCGGAGATCCTTTTATGTATTGCGATACTGACACCTTTAAAAAGCTACCTTACTTTCACTTTTTCGAGAATAATTTTTTAGAAAAAGCAGATTATGTGAGCGTTCCTTTTGAAGATTTGAAAAACTTTTTTAATAAAAAGTATAGAGATAAGTTTCAAGTAATTCCTCAAGGGTTTGACTTCAATGAAATTAAATTAGCGAAATATCAAAAAAATTCAAGACCTACATTTGCTTTCTCGGGTAGTGTTATTCCCGGTATTAGAGACTTCTTCAATCTATTGGATTTTTTGGAGGAGAATTACACTAATTACGAATTTCATATTTACACACAACAAAGAAATCTATTTAAAAAATATTTATCTAAAGGGAACTTGGTTTTGCATGATTACAAACCACGATTAGAGTTGTTGTATGAACTTTCGAAAATGGATTTTTTAATAAATGTTGATACTGATTATTCTGACGAAGTAAGAAATGCGATTCCTTCAAAGATTATTGATTATTCCCTTACTCAAAGACCTATTTTGAGTTTTAAAAATAGTGCTTTGCCAGAAGATATTGTGAAAGAATTCATGAATGGGAATTACTTAAATCGATACTCAGGCATACAAATAGATGATTATAATATTGAAAATGTTACTACTAAGTTTATTAAACTAGCCGAAAATAATTTGAATTGAGTGGTGTAAACATGGCTAACAATCAAAGTTATTTGGTACGCTATTTAGTGTTCCTCGCTTTTCCTTTTATAACATTCATATTGTCTTTGAGAAACATTCAAAACAAAGTGAATGTAAATATTATATGGCTTTTTGTTATTTTTTTTACTCAAACTATGAGTTTCGTTAACGAGGATATGGATAACTATGCTTATAGGGAATATCTTGTTAATGTATACGAATCAAATATTCAATCAAAGAATGATTCATCTTTAAGTTTTCGTTCATCAGATGCGTATGTAAATGTATTAACAAATATTGTTGGGAATATTACAGATAGTGGAAGGTTTCTTTTTCTTATATATGGAATTGTATTCGGTTATTTTTATTCGAGAAATATCCGTCTAATTGTAAGTAGATTAGGTAGTTCTTCAAGTTTGATAGTTTTTGTTTATGTATTGAGTCTCATTCTTATAGTTCCGTTTTGGGATATCAATGGAGTAAGAATGTACACTGCTGCCCATGTTTTTTTTTATGGAGTATTAAATTATTCATTTAATAGAGACTACAAAGCGATATTAATTGCAGCTGCAAGTACCTTAATTCACTTTAGTTTTGTATTTCCATTATTAATGTTTGTTGCAGCACTATTCATTCATAGTAATAGAGCTGTTTACATTCTAATCATTATATTTATATTATCTCTTATTTTTAATAGTCTAATACCTTTAGACAAAAGTGGAATAGTTAAATCTATTGATGGTTTTTTAAACTTATCAGAGAACATTGATGGTTATTTAAGTGATGTAAGTATTGAACAATATGGAGAAAAAAAGAAGACCTACGCTCTTCATATTATTTTATTTGAACAATTTCAATTGGTGAGTATAGGTGTAATGATGTTACATATCTATCTCACCAAGAAACTTTGGGAAAATCAACTTAACTTTTTAAGAGTTGCTTTGGTTACAGGTTTGTTAATAGGTATTGTTACTGCTTTATTATCAGGGTTACCGAGTATAAATAGGTTCAATGCTATTTCGTTTTTTTTCCTCTTAGGAGCTTATTTGTATTTATCGCCTATTGTTTTTACCAAAGTTAGATTGTTAGTTTATTTGAATTTGCCTTTTTTAATTTTTTGGCTTGTTGTTAAGATCAGAATTGGCTTCGATTATCTTACTCTGAATACAGTATTGGGGAATGTTTTTACCATGTTTTTTGAAGATTTAAACGAAATTGTTCTTATTAACTTTATTAAATAATAATTTAATTATTTAAAATAACTATATCAAATTGATTACTGAATTACTTAATATATTAAGTTGGAAATCAAAATCACCTACTGTGGTTTTTTTAGTTGATGATTTCGGTGCCGTAAAAGCGAACAAAGAAATTGTAGAAAATAATTACTTTGGTCATGCTAGAATCGATTTAAAGAATAGGTTCAATATTTTTGATACTTTAAGCTCTGTTAAGGACTTTACTAAACTATTTGAGGTATTAGAAAAAAACACTAGTAAATTGGGTTCTACACCTGTTTTTACATTAGTAACCAGTATGGCTAACCCTGATTTTGAAAGAATAATTCAAAGTGGTGAATATCAATTTTTAGAATTTTGGGATTCTATAAAAAATTATGGAGGAGAGAACCTTGTAAAATGTTGGAAAGAAGGAATCGAAAAAGGCTATATCTCACCGGAATTACATGGTAGAGAGCATTTGAATTTCAAAAGATTCATGAAAATTATTAATGAATCACCAGATTTGAAAGAAATCTTTTTTCAGCACAATTGTTTGCCAGAACTGTCGTTTACTAACCCTTCTCATGATTATTTATCCGCATTTGATTTTGATGAACCTTCTGATATAGAAGAGCAAAAGAAGGTTGTTAAATCAAGTATAGAGATTTTCGAAAAATCATTCCATAGAAAACCAGAATTATTTGTTGCTCCAGCTTTGAAGTATAATAAAGCTTTAAATAAAACTTTAGTCGAAAATGAAGTTCGGGCAGTGGACAAGGCTAGGAAGTCAATTGAACCCTTAGGTAATGGGAAATATGGAAAATCATTCAATTATACAGGGAAAAAGATTTATAAAAATCAACTTAGTGTATTATCTAGAAACGTAATGTTTGAACCAAGTATGACAACCAAATCAAATTGGGTTAATTTTGCTTACTTTAAAATTGAAGAATGTTTTCGTTCAAATGTGCCAGCAATAATTAGCTCACATAGGGTGAATTATGTTGGTGGTGTTTCTGAGGTAAATAGAGAAAATGGTTTATGGGCGCTGGATGAGTTATTGACTAAAATAAACGAAACGTACTCAGAAGTTAGTTATTTGTCTGCATCAGAATTAATTCAAAAAATGCATGCAAAATAAAATTCAATGATAGGTTTTCAGTATAGAGATTTTTTTAAAGGTTTTTCCTATAAAGGCCAAAATCTTCTTGGAAGGAAGATCAAGCAAAAGGTCCTAATTGTTGAATCTGATGACTGGGGAATGGTACGTATTGAATCAAAAGAAGCTTATAAAAAGCTAATGAATAAAGGAGTAAAAGTTCAAAATGATCCATATAGTTATCACGATTTTTTAGAAACAGATGAATCAGTTCAGAAATTATATGATTTTCTACGGAGTCTAAAGGATCATACTGGACAGCCATTACGGATTACAGGGAATTTAATTCTTTCTAATCCGGATTATGATAAAATAAAATTAAGTAATTTCCACGAATGGCATAAAACAACTTTGGATATCCAATACGAGAATAAACCTTCATCCAAAAATGTCTTAACTCTATTCAAACAAGGGGCAATGGAAAAGTTGTTTATTCCTCAACTTCATGGGAGAGAGCATCTTCATATACCTTCTTGGCTTAAAGCTCTTCAAAATGGACATGAGGAGACCAAAATTGCGTTTGAGAATCATTCTTATGCTCATCCATCGACTCATTTTAAGGGATCAAAAATGAATTTTCAAACTACATTTCATTCTAGAGACGCGTATGAAGAGAATTTTGCAGATCAAAGCTTAATTGAAGGAATGAAAATGTTTGAAGAGTATTTCGGATTTCAGTCGAAGTCGTTTATTGCACCTAGGTATGTTTGGAAGGAAAAACTAGAGGAGAGAATGGCGGGGCTGGGTGTTAAAACGATTCAAGGGAAAATATACCGTTTTGAACCCAAGGACGAAGAAACAGATCAATTGAAAAAAGTAATGAGGTTTCAAGGGAGCCAAGGAAAATATGGGACAATAAATTGTGTGAGAAATGTTTTTTTTGAACCCTCTCAAAATCCCTCCTTTAACTGGGAAAAAGATGCTGTTAGAAGGATTAAGGCGGCTTTCTTACTAGGTAAACCTGCAGTTGTAAGTATGCACAGATTAAATTTCGTTAATGGTATTTACAAAAATAATTTAGAGGCTAGTTTAGAAAGACTTCGAAATTTAATAAAAGTTGTTCAAAAGGAATATCCTGAAGTACTTTTCTTAAGTACTGATCAATTTCACGATTTGTTTAATTAGAGATTGTGGTAGATATTTTCAATCAATGTAAAATATGGATCACCCTAATAATAAGTAAGTAGAATGTGTGGAATTGTTGGTTTTGTTGATTACAGAAAAGAGCTTTCAGGAGATCAATTAGAGTATGCAACTAATTTAATGTATCGAAGAGGTCCAGATTCAGGTAACACTCTTATACTAAATGAAAAGCAATTTAATGTTGGTCTAGGTCATCGTAGATTAGCTATTATTGATGATACTGTATTTGGTAATCAGCCAATGAGGTATAATGGCATTTCGATAATTTTTAATGGTGAAATATATAATTATCAGGAATTAAAGGAAAGACTGGTCCAAAAAGGATACAATTTTGAAACCAATTCAGATACTGAAGTCATCCTCAATTCGTATTTGGAATGGGGACTGGAAGCTTTTTCTCAGTTCATAGGAATGTTTGCAATCGGTTTGTACGATGAAAAAAAGAAAGAATTCTTATTGATTCGAGATAGATTGGGGGTTAAACCGTTGTACATATATCAACGAAATCATCAATTGATATTCGGCTCAGAGCCAAAAACAATCGTATCGTTTTTAGGGGAAGTTAAAGTTAATCAAATTGCCATTAGAAATTTCCTTAAGTACGGTTATATTCCTGAAAATGATAGTGCTTTTGAAGGTGTGAAAAAGGTTGAGCCTGGCTTTATATATAAATTTACCTCTGCCAATTTCGAAAGTTACAAGCGGTTTCAATTCTGGAATATTGAGGATTTTTCAAAAGGAACGGAAAAAGGTAACCCTGATTTAAAAGCTGCACTGTCAGAGCTCTTAAAGTCATCTATTAAATATAGATTGGTGTCAGATGTTCCTATTTGTTCATATTTAAGCGGTGGATTAGATAGCAGTTACGTGACCAATATGATGAATGAAAATATGTGTGAAAAGCTTATGACTTTCACCATGGGGTTCGAGAATGTGAATGATGAGGCTCCTCATGCAAAAATGGTAGCGGAGCATATTGGTACTAAACATCATGAATTTTACATGTCTAAAGAGGATGTAATTGATGTAATAGAGAACTTTTCTGAGTATATTGATGAACCATTTTCAGATGATGCAATTTTACCTTTGGTCTTTTTGTCTGGGAAAGCAGAAAAGCATGTGAAAGTGGCTATTTCATCTGATGGCGGAGATGAACTTTTTGCAGGATATAAGAGGTATTTGGTAAGCTTGAGTATGCAGGAAAAAGTTAAAAAGATTCCATCTTGGTTAAGAAGTTATATTAAGCCTTTTTTGAGGTTGAGCGCATTCTTAGTTGGAAAAAGAAATTACAGACTTTCAGGGAATCTCGACAAATTATCAAGAATTCTTGATAAGAATAATGATATTCAAGATAGAAATGTGTTTGCTGAGATGGATGGTTTACCCGAACCTCTCATTGAGCCCCTATTTAATGGAAACGGTCATGATAAAGAATACCCGGGCGAGTATAACAAGACTTATAGTTATGTGAAATCTCCAATTAAACGTTTGTTAATTAAGGATATAAAAGAGAGGCTTGTCAATCAAATGCTTGTTAAAGTGGATAGAGGCACAATGGCTGCATCAGTTGAGGGAAGAGAGCCATTATTGGATCACAGATTATTTGAATTAATGATGTCGCAAAAGGATAATGTTTTTATGAAAAATGGTAAAGGAAAGACAATATTTAAGCAAATAGTATATAGTGAACTTGGAGAGGAGTTAATGAGTAAGCCTAAAATGGGATTTACCACTCCAATTCAATATTGGTTAAGAAATGAGATGAAAGAATTTGTTAAAACACAAATGTTTTTTGCTGAACAACGTAATATACCCTTCATCAATTATACGGAACTAAATCAATTTTTAGACTCTTTTTGGAAGAATAAATTACACCATGATATTCTTATTTGGAGAGTTTTAGTATACATCATGTGGTACAAAAAATGGGTTTTGAAATCTTAAGAGGAGTAACTCTTCCTTGGTATTAAATATTTTCGATTGTACCGAATTATGCCCTAATTTTTTAATTAGGATAGCTGACTATGAAAGACAAATCAAAAACTAGATTGTGTCTAGTCTCAACCTCACTTCAACTAGGCGGTTTAGAGAGGGCAATGTCTAACTTGGCTAATTATTATGCTTCAATTGGACTTGAAGTAATTTACGTGCTTCACTACAAAAAGAATCATTTTTATGAACTAGATCCAACCATAAAGGTAATAGAGCCTGATTTTGATAAAGAAACCTCATCTAAATTATCATATTACTTCCGATTAATCCCGTATTTAAGAAACTCTATAAAGGAATCAAAAGCGGATGTAGTTCTTAGTTTTGGAGACTATCACAATCCATTGGTATTGTTAAGCGCAACGGGATTAAGTATTCCAATTTATATATCAGATAGGTCAAGTCCTCATAAAAAAATTCATCCTGCATATAATTTCTTTAGAAAGATGTTGTACCGGAAGTCGCAAGGGTTTATTGCACAAACTTCAGTTGCTGCTAGGGTGAAAAGAAAAATGTTGGGAGAAGATTTCAATATAAAAGTAATTCCTAATGCCGTTAAGGATGTGAAATTATATCCAGAAATACAACGTGAAAAAAGCATCTTGGTGGTTGGTCGACATTATAAGGTGAAAGGAATTGATAGAGCAATTGAAGCTTTCTATAGATCAAATAATGAAGGATGGAAGTTAAGAATTGCAGGAAGCAATGGTCCAGAATCTGAAAAGCTTTATTCTCTAGTCAAAGAATTACAATTAGAGGATAAGGTGGAGTTTTTAGGTCAGGTTCTTGATATGGATAGATTATATGCTAAGAGCTCTATATTTCTGTTGACCTCCAGAAGTGAGGGCATGCCTAATGCATTGTGCGAAGCTATGGCGAGTGGTTTAGCATGTATTAGTTACGATATTATAGCTGGACCGTCAGATCTAATTAATAATGATGAGAACGGAATACTTGTAGAAGATGGAGATATAGATCAACTGGTTGTTGAGATTGATAGACTAATTTCAGATGAAAAAAAACGAGGTGAATTGATGTCGAAAGCTAAAGCTATTCGTGTAAATCAGTCTTTAGTATCAATCGCAGAAAAGTATTTATTTTTTATATATAATATAAAGTGATCAATTTTTTTAATGAATTGTTTTTTCTTTTGAAACTAAAAATATTCACGTTAGACATGCTGTAATGGTAATGATTTTCTGATTTTATTGTATGGTAATCGATTTTGGTTTTTATCCGTTTAATTATTTCTCATTAAAATAAATGAATTCTTCAGAAATAGCAATTGGAATAATGATGCCTGCTTACAATGCAGAGTCTACCATACACCTAGCTGTTAATTCCATTTTAAGTCAGAAATACACGAATTGGAATTTAATAATTGTTAATGATGGTTCGTCTGATAAAACTAAGGAAATAGCTGATGAGTTTGCTAGTAGTGATGAACGTATAAAAGTGATTCATTTTAAGGAGAATAAAGGAAGACCATTTGCACGAAATAGAGCGCTGAAAGAATGCTTGAAGTATGAATATGTAGCATTTTTAGATGCAGATGATTTTTTTCATCCCGATAAACTTTCAAATCAAATGGAGGCGTTTGAAACTAATCCTAATGTTGGTATGGTGAGTTGTGCAATGGGTTCCTATGACGACAAATTTGTTTTGAGGCGAGTTAGAGGTACTAAAGGGGTTAAACCTATTAAATATTCGTATGATTCTAACTTTACACTAGCAAGAGCCGCAAATATGATAAAATCAGAAATTATTGGTGAGATTCATTTTTCCGAAACACTTAAAATGGCACAAGATTCCGATTTTATGATGAGAGTAGGTCACAATCATGAGATAATGTCAATTCCTAACGTTCTTTATTACTATTCTGAATACACTTCTGTAAGTAAAAAAAAGATACTCAAAAGCCACTATTACAACCTAGTTAGATTTTCAAAATCTATTTCCGATTTTCCGTTAGGCTCAATAAATCATTTAGTAATTTCTTTTGCGAAATTTGTTTTATTCATTATTAGATACCGCTTCCTAACTCAAGAATCAGTTTTGAATTCAAGAGGTATTAATCCTAATGAACATGAGGTGAAAGAGTTTAATTTGATAGTGAATTTTTTGCAAAAAAATAAAATGTCTTTATAGTAAGATGTGCGGTATTTTAACTGGCGTTAATATTGATAATCCTTCTTTTGAAAAAGGGTTATCCAACATCGGGCATAGAGGCCCCGATTCTCAAGATTTTTTTCAATTTGAAAACACTCTTTTAGGTCATGTTAGGTTGTCTATTCAAGACTTGTCGGAGAATGGTAAACAACCAATGACATCAAATTCTGGAGATTACACCATTGTTTTCAATGGCGAAATATATAATCACTGGAAATTGCGAGAAAATTTGAGTTCTTACGATTTTAAATCGACAAGTGACACAGAAACTCTTTTGGCTCTATTCGAAAAAGAAGGTGTAAGTTGCCTTAATAAGCTTCGAGGTATATTTGCTTTCTCCATATTAAATCATAGAACAAAAAAGCTTATTGTCGTAAGAGATCAGTATGGTGTTAAGCCATTGTACTACTATATGGTTAACAATCGCTTTATATGCTCTTCGGAACTTAAAGGTATTTTACCAGGTTTAGAAAATAATGATTTAGATAAAAAAGCTTTAAAAAATTATTTAACCTATATGTGGAGTGCTGATGAACGAACTCCATTTAAAACAGTAAAAAAACTATTACCTGGGCATTACATTGAATTATGTATTGATAGCTTTGAAATGAAACTTGAGGAGTATTATGTTTTAAAAGTTTCAGAACCCATCACCAGATATTTAGAAAATGATTTAATCGAGCAATTAGATGAAAAGTTGTCCAATGCCGTTAATTCACAATTGATAAGTGATGCTCCTATCGGTTTTTTCTTAAGCGGTGGGCTAGATAGTAGTTTACTTGTTGCCTTGGCAAAAAAAGCAAGACCAAATGAAAGACTTGTTTGTTACACAATCGACTCAGGTCCTTCAAGAGATGGTTTTGCAAGAGATTTAGATTACGCCATAAAAGTTGCAGAACATTTAGATGTTGACTTGAGAATAGTAAAGGTTGATTCTAATATGTTTAAAGACTTTGATAATTTAATTTGGCATTTAGATGAACCACAGGCAGATCCTGCACCATTAAATCTATCCTTGATTGCTCAGCAAGCAAGAAAAGATGGCATAAAAGTCTTGATCGGAGGAACTGGTGGAGATGATATCTTTTCAGGTTATAGAAGACACCAGGTGATTTATTATGAGAAATACTTTAAGTTGATTCCGTCTATTTTAGTAAAATCACTCAAGAGTATTGTCAATAAAACAAATTCTACTTCTGCTGTAGTTAGACGTTTACGGAAATTTCTTAAAGATTCGGATAAGACTACTGAAGAAAGATATTTAGGACTATTCGAATGGAATTCTGAAAGTGATGTAAATCAACTTTTTCAAGAAAAGAAAAGTGTGATTGATTATGCTTCAAATTCTTATTTTAAGAAACTCTGGGATAATTGCAATGTTGGAGATTCTGTATTGAATAAAATGTTGTTTTTAGAGGTGTACACCTTTTTAGTTGGCCACAATTTAAATTATACAGACAAATTAGGGATGGCTCATGGAGTTGAGATTCGAGTGCCATTTTTGGATATTGATCTGGTTGATTTTGCCTTTCGATTACCTCCTTCTGTAAAGATGAAAGGTAAAGAAACAAAATACATTTTGAAAAAGATGGCTGAAAAGTATATTCCTAAAGATGTGATTTACAGGCCTAAATCAGGTTTCGGTGCTCCAGTTGATTCTTGGATACGAAATGAATTGAAAGAAGAAGTAAATAGAAGACTTTCCGAAGAAAAATTGTCAAAATCTGCTATTTTCGACTATACTGTTGTTCAAAAAATGATTGATGATAATGCCGATGGTAAGGTTAATAAATCTTATGCAATTTTGTCGTTAATGGCCATAGATTCTTGGTTAAATCAGTATTCGAAATGAGCAAGAAGTTAGTCATTGGAATCACAGCTCCTCTAAGTGTAATCCTTATTAAAGGGCAAGTTAAATACTTTATAGATAAAGGATATGAAGTATTTTTAATGGCTCCTGAACACCCAGAAACTCGACAGTTTTGTCAAGACGAAGGGAGTAAATTAATTCCCATCAATATCGAAAGAGAAATTTCACCGATTAAAGACTTAATTGCTCTCTTCCAAATCATTTTTAATCTATGGAAAGTTAAACCTGATGTGATAAATGTAGGTACTCCTAAAATGGGACTTTTAGGAAGCTTAGCAGGTGCACTTCTAGGTGTGGAAAGAAGAATTTATACATGTAGAGGTTTTAGATATGAACATGAAAATGGGTTGAAGAAGAAAATTCTTATCACCCTAGATAGGTATGCTTGTTCTAAGGTTCACACCGTAATATGTATCAGTAAATCAGTTCAGACTAAAGGACTTGAAGATAACATATTTAAGGAAGAAAAATCGGTATTGATTGGAAATGGAAGTAGCAACGGGGTTGATTTGGATTTATTTTCTAAAGAGGTTATTTCAAAACAAAACATTTCAAGAATTATACAAGATTTAAAAATTCAAAATAAAACTGTTATTGGATTTGTGGGGCGTATTGTAGATAGAAAAGGGATTAATGAATTATACGACTCTTTTTGTCAGTTAAGAAATAACAGAGATAACCTTCATTTGATCATTGTAGGTAAGGCTAATATGGCTCAAGTTTCCGATAAAGACCTTGTTAGAAAAATGGAGGATGATCCCGATGTGACATTAACTGGCTATGTAGGAAATGTAAACGAATACATGGCAGTAATGGATATTTTTGTTTTACCAGCATGGTGGGAAGGATTTGGAAACACATTAATTCAAGCTGCTGCAATGGAGTTGCCTATCATTAGTTGTGATGTAACTGGTTGTAGAGACGCTGTTAAAAATGGATTTAATGGGATTCTTATTCCTCCAAAGGAAAAAGACATTTTAACCTCCACCATTGAAGCACTTTTGGATGATGAAAATGACAGAAAAAGATTGAGTGTGAATGGGAGAGAATGGAGTAAAAGATTTAATTCTAGACTAATTTGGGAGGGACAACATCAACTGTATAACTCGTAGAAGGATGAAAAAAATCTTGAACCGAACAAAATACTTAGGTTATTATTTCCATAAACTGGATTGGTCTAAATTCAATAAGTTTTTTGACCATGTCAGAAAAGAAAAAGGAATGAATTCGATTTCGTTATGGTCTGATATTATCTCCAGTTCGTACAAATACAATATCGGGATAATGGATTATTTTATTTTCAAGTTTTATGAGAAAAATCCTGATGAAAGAAAAAAATGGGTTGGAACTGGTTTTAAATACGAATTTGATTTAAAAATGAACCCAGTATCCTCAAGGGATATACTTGAAAATAAATTGAAATTCTATGAATCCTATAAACCGTTTATTAAACACGCTTTTTGCTCAGATCAAGATCTAAAAGAGAATAATAAATGCGCTCAGTCTGTATTAAGAAATTCTTCTGGAAAAATTGTTGTTAAGGACGCTTTAGGACAATGCGGTTTTGAGGTTGAAATTTTGAAAACTTCAGATTACAATGCCGATACTCTTTTAAAATATATGAATTCAAAAGGGTTTAACCTTGCAGAAGAATTTGTTGAACAACATCCTCAAATTAATGAGTTATCACCATCTGGTTTAAATACTGTACGTGTAATGACCATGATAAATGATCAAGGCGGAGTAGATGTTTTAGGAGCTAGATTGAGAATTTCAGTAAATAGCCACGTTGATAATTTAGCTTCTGGAAATATAGCAGCACCAATAAATTTAGAAACTGGAATTATTGAAGGAGAAGGTGTATATAGCGATATCACAAAAAATAATGAATCGGTTCATCCAGTGACTGGTAAAACGATAGTTGGTTTTCAGGTTCCGTTTTGGGAAGAAGTGATGGAAACATCAAAAAAAATAGCGCTACATCA
>DIYR01000191.1 GCA_002429085.1 Flavobacteriales bacterium UBA6049 | reverse complement strand
AACTGAAAGTTCAGACATTTTTTGGTCAGTGATCAAAGCTATATTTGCTCCGACCACAATACAGGCACCCAAAACGAGAAGTACTTTTCTCATAGGCTTATAGAGTTTTTTTGGAAGAGAAGACATAAACAAATATACATAGTTAAATTTATTTATGCAATATCGTTGCATCAGCATTACTGATGCAATGACGTAGGTGAGCAATAAAAAACCCGGGTTTATGCAGTTTGTTTGTGTCAAAACCCAGGTCTTGCATATGAGAGTGCAAAATGAATAGTGTAGTTTATACTGCAAATATATAAAAAATAAGCCAATATGCAATTGTGTTGCATTAGCATTAATGTTGCTACTTTACTTGTGTTGCATTATCTAAAATGTAAAACAATCGCTCCGGAACCTTGGTATTGAGCGTAAGCTTACCCTTCACTTTAATTCTTTTACTATTGAGGCGAATTCCCTTGTAACTATTGACTTCTACGATAGACTCAGGCCCTGCTCCCCCACAAAAAAAACATTGCTGAATGGGATAGAATGAAAGCATAAAGAAAGTCTGCTTTTTGTCCTCAGTCAGGGGGTACATATAACCCATCAGTTCAATTTCTTTGTTGTGAAATTGCCAATGTTTGGCTGTAAACTTTGGGTAATACCCATAAGCTCCTTTGTGTTCATACTTAATGTCAAAAAAAGCTTTCCAGGCGCTTGATTGAGGCTTTCGCTTAAACGCTTTCCAAAGCGTGTCTCCTTTGGCGATAGTGTCGGCAGGGTTTACCGGACAAACACTGTCGCTAGGGATCGTATTTTGAGCTTCAGGCAATTCTTCTGTAGATTCAGCCTCGGGTAGTATCAAAGAGTCTCCTTCGCTAGTCAACGAAGGAGAATGATTAGATTGAAAGAACCGAGGCAGTGCTCCCAACAAAAATATACCTGCAAATGCCACTGGTAAAATATACAACCAGTTTTTGGGGTTCATCATAAAAAAGGCAGAAAAGTTTTACCACTTAGGAAACGGGTCCTGAAAAAAAGCACCATCCCACATGGCCGATACTTCTTCATCGGTACATAAGCAATCAGTGAGGTCTTGTACAATAGTGGCTTCGTTCATATCCTGACCAATAAAAACCATTTCATTCAAACGATCGCCAAAGGTATCATCCCATTTATCTTGCAGATAGTCCATATTTTCGGCATAACCAGGATATTGTAATCGCTCTTGTAGCGGTACACTGGCCCACCAAACACCGGCTTTTTCGGCTCTTAATGAGGCCCCCGCTTGTGACCAATTCAAGGCATCATTGGTGCGAGAAGCAATCCAAAATAACCCTTTGCTGCGAATAATATTAGGAGAGAAGTCTTTGGTAAGGTATTTCCAAAATCTCTCAGGGTGAAAAGGCCGATTACTACGAAATACAAATGAGCCGATGCCATATTCCTCCGTTTCTGGAGTGTGTTCTTGTTCCAGTTCTTTGATCCAGCCAGCAGACTGCGAAGTACGCTCAAAGTCAAACAATTTTGTGTCCAGAATTTGACCTAAATCAACTTTACTAAAAGTACTTTCGATGATTTTTGCCTCAGGGTTGAATTTCTGAATCACCGCCTTTAGAGAACCTAGTTGCTCCTTATTTACCAAATCGGCTTTGTTAAGAATAATCACATTGGCAAACTCGAGTTGGTCAGTCAGGAGGTTTACAATAGTACGATCGTCCATGGGATCATCGTTCATTTCCCGATCCAAAATAGTATCACGAGAACTAAAATCTTGGGCAAAGTTATAAGCATCTACTACCGTAACCAACGTATCAAGCCTACTGATTTCCGAAAGGTTTACTTTCAGTTCAGGACTATCGAAGAAAAAGCTCTGAGCCACAGGGAGAGGTTCTGATATACCCGTACTTTCTATCAATAAATAATCAAAGCGATCTTCTTGAGCGAGTTTACCTACCTCCTCAATCAAATCTTCGCGTAGAGTGCAGCAAATACAACCATTGCTCATCTCTATTAGTTTTTCTTCGGTACGAGAGAGCGTATTGCCTTCTTTTACCAAGCGGGCATCTACATTTACCTCGCTCATATCGTTTACAATCACGGCTACTCGCAAGCCTGCCTTGTTGTGCAGTACATGGTTAAGTAAAGTGGTTTTACCGGCTCCCAAAAAGCCGCTTAAAACCGTTACTGGAAGTTTTTTCATATATCGAATATTTTTACATTGGTTCAAAAGCTAATAGTTGATCAGCGGGATATAGGCTAGCTGGTATTATATCGTACTCTCGATATCTAGTCTGAGGAGCAAGCGGCATTCGTTTTTTTCTAGAGGAGGGCTTCGGTGCATCAGAGCGTTGGTGGCGATATGGTCATGCAGGGCTCCCTTTAGAATGGCTACGTCATACGGTTTAACACTAAACACCTTAGACAAATCTTTTACTCGTTCTGCATTAGAGTTGGCACCATGAGTAATAGGGCGAATATTTTGATTGTCTATCCATTGGGTACCTTTGCCCCAGTAAGTACACAATAATCGAAGTTCATTGGCGTCAGTATGGAAAAGACGGCACATAGAATCTTCAATTTTAGTAAAATAAACCTTGATTGTCCGTTGTTGTACAAGCTGAGAAAATTGCTGGGCCAATTGGTATACATCTTCTATCAATGCCTGATAGCCATATACATTGAGATGATAAAATTTTTGCAGGTGTTGTTGAAAGGTAGATTTGATACGATGAAGTGGGAGCGTTTCCTGGATAGTAGGTACTTGTGATTCTTTTTGTAATAAGAAAAGAAAATCCTGAAGATCAGTCGTAATGGTACGTTCCAGAATCACCAAGTTCTTTTGTGGATGTTGTATTTCGGCAAGCGATTCCCATTCCTTGGTATACAAAAAGTGGTTGTGGGTGAGGTTTTTTGTAATCATTGAACAATTTTAAATGCAACGTTGTTGCAAAAATAGCAATATTGCATAAAATTAGAAATTCATTCACTAAATAAATCAAAATGATACAAGAAAAGCTCAATGGATTAGACGCCGATGAAATAGGAGATTTGCATATGGCTACTTCTTATGATACTCCTTTGCGAGAAGATGCTTTTTTGCTTGATGATGACACCAAGATAAAGCTTATAGAAGAATATTTTGGGAAAATTATGCACACCCTGGGACTAGACTTGAATGATGACAGCCTACGAGGTACACCTGGTAGAGTGGCTAAAATGTACGTTCAAGAGATTTTTAAAAGGCTAAATCCCGCGCATAAACCTAAAGCCAAGGTGTTTGAGAATAAATACCAATATGGCGAGATGCTGATAGAAAAGAATATTACATTGTATTCTTCTTGTGAGCATCACTTTTTACCAATTATCGGAAACGCTCATGTGGCTTACATATCTACGGGTAGAGTAATTGGTTTGAGTAAAATGAACCGCATTGTAGAATACTACAGTAAGCGTCCGCAAGTGCAAGAGCGTTTGGCTATGCAAATCATGAAAGAATTGCAAGAAGCATTAGATACAGAAGATGTAGCTGTATTAATTGATGCCAAGCACATGTGTGTTACTACGCGTGGAATAAAAGACATTAACTCCTCTACTGTTACTGCAGAATATGGTGGTAAATTCTTAGAAAAAGAAACTCGCGAAGAGTTCTTGCGTTACCTAGGAAACGATTTGATGCAATATGGAATCTAAGCAAGAACACGGATTTGAGCAAGTAATGCTCATGGCATTGGCTCAGGCTAAATCTGAAAAGAATAACGAGCAAAGCGTAAATGCCATTTTAAAGATGTTGGTTGAGATTCGTGAAAGCGCTAAGATGAACGAAGACTACCAAGCTTACGAACGTATTACAGATGCTTTAACAGAACAAGGCGTTGAATTACGCGAAGAAATTCACGTTACGGCTCGCATAAAAGAAGATTAATATCCTTTGTGGCCAATCGACTACACTCTAGTCGGTTGGTACACATCTCATCCAGAATTTCATCTATTTCTGTTGCCAAGGCTGTTTGTGTAAACAACTGCTCTTTTGGATAAATCATCCACTGAGTTCCATCTTCAAACGAGAACAATAAGCCACACTCGGTAGCAATATCTTTTATTACCCGGCTGTTTACGATCAATCCTTTTACAGTATGTTTTAAAATTTGAGCCTCACTCAAGTTACCTTTTCTGATACAATCGAATGTAACCGCATCTCCTAGTTCTGATTGATGAAATGCAGTAATATCTAAGTAATGTATGGGAAATTGCTCAATGATATACTTGGTTTTTACTCTGATGAAAAACACAAATTGAGCACCCAAAATAGCGTAGCCATCGGTTTGTTCAGAATGATGCAAACTGTATCTGCAAATTGAAACAGGATGCCCTTTCATAGAGCCCAATTCGTATATCAAGTATGGAGAAAGATCTGCTATCATTGTTTAAAAGATACGATAAATACATCCGCATAGAAAGTTGATTCACGCTAATTTCACGCAAAACTTAGAATTCGCAACCTATGGAGTTGAATACGGTAAAGTGCAATTACGTTGATCTGTTAAAACGTTCTATCTACCCAGCTGAAATACAATGGAATGAAGGTGTCATTACAGCCATTACGCCAATAAATGAGCCAGTAAACGGATATGCACTTCCAGGATTTATTGATGCACATGTGCACATAGAGTCTAGCATGTTATCTCCTTCATTGTTTGCTCCACAAGCATTACAGCATGGCACAATTGCTACTGTTTCAGACCCACATGAAATTGCCAATGTACTTGGTAAAGAGGGAGTGATGTACATGCTCGATGAGGCCAAAAAGGTGCCATTTCACTTCTTTTTTGGAGCTCCAAGTTGCGTACCTGCTACGTCTTTTGAAACTGCTGGTGCAGAGTTAAATGCAGCAGATGTAAAAGAGCTCTTAGAAAGAGATGACATCTACTACTTGGCTGAAATGATGAATTGGCCTGGCGTTTTACACCGCAATCCTGAGGTAATGGCCAAAATTAAAGCAGCCCATGATTTGGGTAAACCAGTAGATGGTCATGCCCCTGGATTAAAAGGAGAACAAGCCAAACAATATGCAGAAGTGGGCATTTCAACAGATCATGAGTGTTTTTCGTTAGAAGAAGCTCAAGGAAAAGTTGCTTTAGGAATGTACATTTTAATACGAGAAGGAAGTGCTGCTAAGAACTTTGAAGCCCTTGCTCCTTTAATTGGCGAGTGTCCTGAGCAAGTCATGTTCTGTTCTGATGATTTACATCCAGACGACTTACTAAAAGGACACATCAATCTTCTAATTAAAAGAGCATTATCTAAGGGGTTTGATCTGTTTGATGTATTACATATTGCTTGTGTAAACCCCGTAAAACATTACAAGTTAACCACTGGACTTCTTCAAGTAGGTGATCCAGCTAACTTCATTATGGTTAACAACCTTGATGATTTTGAAACCGAAGCAGTAGTTATAAATGGCAAGCAGGTTATTCAAGCTGGTAAGTACCTCCTACCACCAGCAACTGCCGCTATTGTAAATCAGTTTCACTCGTATGAAGTGCAGGATACTGACTTTCAACTAAATGGACACAATGGTGATGTTAGAATTATAGAAGCCATTGATGGTGAACTAATTACCAACACCATTTTTGGGCAAGTTGAGTTAGTAAATGGTTTGTTAGAATCTAACACCAGCTTAGATCATCTAAAATTAACGGTTGTAAACCGCTACCAACAACAAGCTCCTGCAGTAGCATTCATTAAAGGATTTGGCTTAAAACGGGGGGCAATTGCCAGCAGTGTCGGTCACGATTCTCATAACATTACTGCAGTTGGAGTATCAGACCAAGCACTCGCCAAAGTGGTAGATGCCATCATGGAAAATAGTGGAGGCTTAGCGGTATACGATGGAGAGTCTGTTCATGTGCTTCCGCTTCCAATAGCTGGCTTAATGAGCAATCAACCAGTAAAAGAAGTTGGCAAACAGTATGAAGATCTTTCTCGCTTGGCGAAAGGTTTGGGCAGCACGTTAACTGCTCCGTTTATGACATTATCGTTTATGGCTCTATTGGTAATTCCAGAACTTAAGCTCAGCGATAAAGGCTTGTTTGATGGAACTCGTTTTCAATTTGTGCCATTACAAGAAAAGTAACACACCGTATCAATAGAACTCACTAGTTTTGAACCGTGCTTGATCTGCTGAAACAATACCAAAACACGCTCATTTTTATCGCTAAATTTTTAGTGATTTACGTTATTGGTAGTTGGTTATATGGATTGTATTTAGATGGTTATCTAGATATACTAGATCCGTTTAGTGTGTGGATTACTAGGCAGAGTTCGTTTATTCTCAGGTTCTTTGAAGATGACATTGTAACACGTTACTACGAAGGCATTCCAAGGGCATTTGTGTATTGCAAAGAGCAGCCGATATACAACATTATTGAAGGTTGCAATGCTGTTAGTGTCATGATTCTGTTTTTGGCCTTTCTACTGGCATTTAAGGCAAAGTGGCACCAATATCTATGGTTTGCTCCTTTGGGCTTATTGGTAATTCATGTTTCAAACATTTTCAGGATAGCTTTTATTGGTGTTATTGCTGTAGAACTGCCTCAATTTACTGATGCAGCACACGACTATTTGTTTCCTGCATGGATATACGGTACCGTAATACTGCTCTGGATTGTTTGGATTAAACTGGCAACTCGTAAAGCATGATAACACGCTGGGCAGGTTTAGTGGTAGGTGTTTTTGCGTTGATTAGTGTGCGCATGTTTCAAGGAAACTTGTTTTACGATCCACTTATAGAATTTTTTCACAGCGAGTTTCAAGGACAACCTATTCCAGATTTCAACTTTACCAAATACACCATTCACCTGACATTACGCTATGGCTTAAACGTATTGATCTCATTGGGGATGATTGCTTGGTTCTTTCGTAACAGAAAGCACGTACAACTAAGTGCTGTTGTTTTTGGAGCTGTTGGAATTCTATTATTAAGTACCTTAACCTTACTCTTAAACGATTCGGGTAGCACAGATCACATGGCCCTCTTCTATACCCGCAGAATGCTTATGCACCCCATGTTGTTATTTGTCCTCTTCCCTGCTCTTTACTTTCAAGATTTGAAAGCAAAGTAGTAGATTTCCACCTAGACTTTCATTTTGATTCATTGATTCTAACATAAACATTGGAAACTAGGTGATTACACTGACATAAATGAAGCACCATTTGTAGAAATCCCTCCTAAATTCATCAATAATAAACATCCAATTTAAGTTTTAAACATTATTTTCGTCTCACTTAAACCAATAATCATTCACTATTAGACTTGGTGTGAAGTATTAAATTCACCAATTTTAAATTCTAACTAATTATTTACAATGGGATTGTTTGATAAATTACGCGGAGAACTCATTGATATCATAGAATGGCTAGATGATTCTAATGATACACTGGTTTATCGATTCGACAGATTTCAAAACGAAATTAAAAATGGAGCAAAGCTTACCGTTCGTGAAGGACAGGTAGCGGTACTCATAAATGAAGGGCAATTAGCAGATGTTTTTCAACCTGGTATGCACGAGTTGAAAACAGAAAACCTTCCTATTCTTTCTACTCTTAAAGGGTGGAAATATGGTTTCAATAGTCCGTTTAAAACTGAAGTATATTTCGTTAGCACTCGAAACATTACTGCACAAAAATGGGGTACTAAAAACCCAATCACTCTAAATGATCAGCGTTTCGGAATGCTAGAAATTCGCTCATTCGGAACCTATGTTTTAAGAGTGAAAGATGCTGCTCTATTCATCAAAGAAATTGTTGGAACAGATGGTCACTTCACAACCGAAGAAATAGATGAACAGCTCAAAAGTTTAATCGTAACGCGTTTTACAGATGCAGCTGCAGAAGCAGATATTCCTATTGAAGCATTTGCTCGTAATCTAAATGAACTTTCGGAATATGTACATACGGCCATTGGTCCAGAGTTTGCGCAATATGGGCTCGAGCTTACCAAATTCCTAGTAGAGAACGTCTCTATGCCTGACGAAGTCAAGAAAGAAATCTTCGAATTAAGTCGTCTTAATGCTATCGATTTAAACAAATTAGCCCAGTTAAAAGCTGCTAAAGCAATGGAAAAAGCAGCTGAAAATAACAGCGGTACCGCAGGTGCAGGAATGGGTATGGGAATGGGGTTTGCGATGGCAAATCAAATGGGACAAGCTTTCACAAGTTCTCAATCAACTCAAAACCAGCAACAATCAGCAGCTACACCTCCTCCAATACCTTCTGTAGTTCAGTTCTTTGTCGCAATTAATGGTCAACAAAGTGGACCATTTGATATAGCCACCATGAAGCAAATGGCACTTCAGAACCAGCTTACCAAAGAGACTTTAGTTTGGAAAGAAGGCATGGCCAGTTGGACTGCGGCTGATCAAGTAATAGAACTAAGCAGCATCTTCGGTAGTGTTCCTCCACCAATACCTGGACAATAAACATGGACAACACGCAAGAGCAAGAAGTCAACGTTCATACTTTTGCCTGTACTAATTGTGGTGCCGATTTAAAGTATAAACCTGGAACAAAGCACTTAAAATGTGATTATTGTGGAACTCATAACAACATTCCTCAACTAGATTATAAAATTCAAGAGCTTGACTATCATGACTATCTACATACACAATCTAAAAAAGAAGAGGTAGCTGTAGAAAACTTTGTTGACTGTGGGAATTGTGGTGCTACTTCATCACTAGAACAAGATGTTACATCCGCTCTATGCCCTTATTGTTCAACTCCTCTCGTTATAGAGAATGTTCATACAGAACATATTATTCAACCAAAATCAGTACTTCCTTTTAAGCTAGATAAAAACGAAGCAAAAGAAAAGTTCAAAGAATGGATCAATGGTCTCTGGTTTGCACCCAATGATTTAAAAAAGGCAGTTTTAAATTTTGATCATTTCAAGGGTGTCTACATACCATACTGGACGTTTGATACTGATACGTATACTGTGTATAGTGGACAAAGAGGTGAATATTACTATGAAACAGAAAGCTATGAAGAAACAGAAGATGGTGAAACAGTAACAAAAACACGGGAAGTAAAAAAAACTAAATGGCATTCTGTAAGCGGCCATGTAAATTACTTTTTTGACGACATTTTAACCGTAGCTACAAAATCACTAACCGAAGATCTCATTCATGAATTAGAACCATGGGACTTAGAAAATCTTGTTCCATTTGATAAAAGCTACTTGAGTGGATTCATCACTGAAAAATACCAAGTAGAGTTAGAAGAAGGTTTTGAAACGGCAAAGAACTTAACTAATGATAAAATATCAGATTTAGTAAAATCTGATATTGGAGGAGATGAACAAAGAGTTACAAGTGTAAGTACTATCTACTCCGATATTACCTTCAAGCACATTTTACTACCAGTATTTGTAAGCGCTTACAGATTCAAGGGAAAACTGTATCAATTTCTTATTAATGGGCGAACTGGAGAAGTGCAGGGTGAGCGCCCATATAGTTTAATTAAAATTTTATTTACAATTATTCTTATACTATTTATTATTGGATTAATTTACTATCTCACAAACAGCCAATAGATTTATTCCACCAAAAAGATTCTTCTATAGTTCAAACTAGACAAAAAAAGGCGAGTATAACTACTACTCGCCTTTTTATTGTATATTAAATAAAGCAACTACTTTGTAGCTGCCCACTTACGAATTTCTGTTCTAAACCACTCATCAGCAGCCTCAGTCCACTTATAATTATCTCTTATGTAAGACATCGTTTCCTTTTCAGTATCCGTATAACTATTGCCATCAACAACAGCTTCCAAAAGTTTTGCAGCATCATCTTTTGATAATCTACCGTCACCAGCTCCAGAAGTAAGTTGTTCTGCTAATTCAAGCAATTCTCCATCATACTTAACTCCATCAATCGTCTTGTAATATCCCATTGGTTATTAGTTTTATGTTTGATCGCTAAACTAAAATAATCTACATTATTATTAGTATTATAAGTTTGTTATTCTTATAAACTACAAACCGTAATACGACTTGTCGCCCATTACCAAAAACTTATTAGCCTGAATCTAAGTCTATACTATTTCGTTGCAGCTTACTTTGATCTTTTAAAAAAACTAAGAATAGTCTTTCCCTGAAGTACAATTGATCTAAAACTTTATTATTTATTGATTCATCTCCACTCCAACTGTAAGCTACACTCATTATATTGCCCATTCTTGATTATCTATTAATTTGGTAGCACTTCAACACCGCGACCAACTGCTTG
>DIYR01000139.1 GCA_002429085.1 Flavobacteriales bacterium UBA6049 | reverse complement strand
TAATTGTGTTCTATTACTTATATGCAAATTATTTAAAAATCTCTATATTACACAACAATACTACCCATTAATCTAATGATGTCATTTTTTATAAGAAATAAGTACTTTTTGCTGATATGTGTATGGCTGTATGCTCCTGTTTTGATGGCTCAAAACCAGACAATCAAGGCCTTACAAGATCGTGCCCAGGATCAGCAGCAAACATTGCAAAATCAGACCAAAGCGATTATAGATCAACAAAAAATGATTTTTGATTTGAGAGATAAACTGGCCAGGCAAGAAACTGCCATCAAGGTGCTCGAGTCTGAACTTACCTCCAAAGAACAAGCCTTACAAGACCAAATAAAATGGAATATTAATGTTATTAAAGTGATCGCTGGGTTCATCATTTTTGGAATAGCAGTGGTAATCTGGCAACGAAATTTTTTGGGTCGCAATCTGTTAGGAGTTTGGATAGAGGATAACTTCAAAGAATCGATTCGATATTATCTCAAAGACATCATTCAACGAAAAGTAAGAGATCGAGATGTGCGGGAAATTGTGCGGGAAAAAGGGAAAGATGCAGTGGAAGCACTGGTAAATAAGCACATTAAAGAGATAGATTTGGCTGATGTGATTGCGACAAACGCTCGCCCCCAAATAGACAAGGCCCTGAAAGACCTTGATCAAGAAGTAGCTGATAAACTGAAAGGTAAGGTTCCTACCTGGGAGCAAGATTTTAATCGTTACCTGGCATTAGGGCATAAGCTAGAAGCTAAAACGAGTGTATTAAACGAAACTTTGAGCTTTCCAGTAGAAACCAAGCTGGAATTGCAGGAGTTTAAAAAGGTATTATTTAAGGTAAAAAACCCTCCCGATTTTACCCCTGAAGACTGGTACCTGAAAGGCATTGACGAATACGAAACGAATGCTCTCAAAGAAGCTCGTGAGTCGTTTACCCAAGTATTGTATCAAAATCCAGAAGATACCAATGCAATGTTGTTTCGGGGAGCCATTCGCAAAGATTTAGCAGAGTATCGTTCGGCGCTCAAGGTGCTCAATCAAGTACTTCAGGAACATCCTGAACATAATATTGCGAAGGTATTGCGTGCCGAAACTCATTTTAAAATGAAGAAATATGACAAAGCCATTGAAGACTATGATCATATTTTGGCGGCAGCATCAGATTACTCATTTGGTTATTATGGGCGAGGCAATGCTTACAAAGAAAAGTTTGAATATGCAGCGGCCATCGAGAATTATCAGGTAGCAGTTGAAAAAGACCATATGTTTACTTTGGCATATCTAAGTGCTGTTGAGCTACAAATAATTACTGAAAATTATGAGGGAGCTCAGCGCTATTTAGACCAACTCAGCGAATTGCCAGAGCTAAGAATACGAGATCAGATTATGGCCAAGTATTTCTTGATTTTGCTTCGGAACTTGCAACATCTTGGAACAGCTGAAGCTGAATTACAGTTTGATGAGATTCTACAGCAGGATATAGAAGTACCCTGGGACTTGAGCAAGATAGATAAGTGGGTGAGCTCAAACAATAAGTTAGATAAGGATACGACGTTGTTTATTAATCAGAAAACCGAACTTCTGAAACGAAAAGTAAATACTGGGGAAATCTTAGAAGCATAGATGACTTAGACTCTGAAAGTGACTATTGTTCTCTCAAAATTCGGCATTCCCTAATTGCCGTTTGGAATTAATTCCTTGATACAAAAAATCCCCTGCATTTTTCAATACAGGGGAGAATCTTTTGGGATAACCCACAAGTTGTCAAATAAGATTACTTCTTATTAGCAGCCTTGTTTTTGATATCCTGAACCTCAGTACGGATTTCTTGGGCAAGTACTTTAATGTCTTGCATGGCTTTACGTACACGAGTTCCAGCAGCTTGGTTATCTTTCTCATAGAATTTAGCAAAATCTTCTTTCACTGTGTCCAAAAGGTTCTGCACATCTTCGAAACGATTCTTACTCATAGAATTAATTAATAAAAGTTTATGATTAATAACAGTTGATTACTCAAGCAACACCCTAAGCCATTACTTCATATAAAGTAGGCATAGGCTTGTTGTATTTTCCAGCCTGGAGATTCTTGGCTATAATTTCAAAAGCGTTTAATGTTTTTTCTACATCTTCAAGAGAGTGAGCCGCCGTAGGGATAATACGTAACATAATCACGTCTTTTGGTACTACTGGGAACACCACAATTGAGCAGAAAATATTGTAATTGGTACGTAGATCAATCACAATGTGACCAGCCTCGTTGGTACCACCTTTCAAAAATACAGGGGTTACTGGTGACTGGGTTTGTCCTATATTGAAACCTCGGGTTTTTAATCCATCTTGCAATGAAGTAACTACCTTCCAAAGGTTTTCGCGTAGTTCAGGACGATTGCGTAGCATATCTAATCGCTTCATAGCACCTTTTACAATAGGCATAGGCAACGACTTAGCGAAAATCTGAGAACGCATATTGTAGCGTAGATAGCGACATACATCTTTTTGTGAAGAAACAAATGCTCCAATTGTAGCCATAGATTTGGCAAATGTAGAGAAGTACACATCGATTTCATCTTGTACTCCTAAGTGTTCACCTGTACCAGCACCGGTAGCACCCATTGTACCAAAACCGTGAGCATCGTCTACAAACAAACGGAAATTATGTTTTTTCTTAAGTGCTACAATTTCCTGGAGTTTACCAAGTGATCCGGCCATTCCAAATACACCTTCGGTAATTACCAAAATAGCACCACCAGTTTCATCTACTACTTTTTGCGCACGCTCTA
>DIYR01000056.1 GCA_002429085.1 Flavobacteriales bacterium UBA6049 | reverse complement strand
ATAGTACAGGGACTTTACCATACGAGCCATTGTATCTTAATCCACTTCCTTTCATTAATTCATTAGTAGAGGTAGATACCTTAAATAAAGGTTATTTAGGGATGAATATGTCCTATACTTTCCAGAAGAAATATGTTGGTTTTGGACAAGTTCTTTACTCTAATGATGAGATTTCGGGATATCAAATTGGTGCAAAAGCCTACGATGCGTTCGGAATAAATGGTTTATACCTTCATGCAGAATATAATGAAGCAAAAGATAATGCCTACGGTTCAGGAAACTTGCAAACGGACTTTTACCATATGGGGCAATCAATGGCATTTGTTCAAGGAAATGATGCAACAGAGTTTATAACCACTGTTCGTTACACATACAGAGGCTTGTTTGCTCAAGCAAGAGCTCAACAAATAGAGCGACAAGGGCAGCAAATACAGATTTTGTCTGGAGAAGGAGGTTACCTAATTAATTCTAGGTATAATCTGAATATTTATGGTGGAGCTATGCTTAGAGATGCTGATGGACAAGAAGCCACGCAATGGTTCTATGCAGGATTAAGAACATCAATCACGAATATGTATTTAGACTTCTAGTTATGAAACAGCTTTATTACATATTCTTCTTAGTTGTGTTGATGGCCGTATCTATTCAGGTAACCGGGCAATCGCACCATTATCTACCAATGTATAGACCTGCTAATTACCCAGTAATTGCAGAAATGGATTCAATAGGTAGTTCATTTCACCCGTCTATTAGACCTATTGCGACAAAATCACTGAAAGAGAACAAGTTTTATCAAGATGTTTATGAGAGAGATTTTTTTGTAGACAAGTTCTTTTTGCACTATCAACCTAAAACAACAACACCAATTAAACTAGCGGCACATCCTGTGTTCTCATTTGTTCCTGGGTTTGAGAGCAACCAAAATAATGGCGAGACTTTTGAAACTTCTATTGGGTTCAACGTAACTGGAATGGTTGGGGAAAAATTGGATGTCAACGTAAACTTTATTAGGTCTCACTCTAGATTACCTTGGTATGTTGAGAATTATGCTTTTACTCAAGGAGTTATTCCAGGTCAAGGTTATGCGTATGAAACAGGCTGGGGATATCATTACAGAAACTCAACAGGGTATATTAGTTATAACCCAGATAAACATTTCAATTTTCAGTTGGGACGAGGAAAACATTTCTGGGGTGAAGGCTATCGAAGTATGATGTTGTCTGATTTCTCGTACAATTATGATTACCTGAAGATTTCAGCAGACTTCTGGAAAATGAAGTACAATATCATGTGGGCTTATATGAAAGACATTTATAATTCAACAGACCCACCAGATTCATATAAAGAAAAGTACATGGCATTCCATCATTTAAGTTGGAATATTACTAAGCGTTGGAATATTCAATTGTTCGAGACAGTTGTTTGGCAAGCTCAGGATAGTATAGTAAACAGAGGTTTTGATCCGCATTACTTAAATCCAGTTGTTTTCTATCGCCCTGTAGAGTTTTCAATTGGATCACCCGATAATGTTTTGGTGGGTGTTGGAACAGGTGTTCGTATTTCTAACCACGTAAAAACCTATGCCCAATTAGTTTTTGATGAGTTCAAAATAGATGAACTACGATCTAGTAATGGCTGGTGGGCAAATAAGTATGCTTTACAATTAGGAGTAAAGTACTATGATGCCTTTAATGTCGAAGGGTTGACTCTTCAAGGAGAAGGGAATTACATTAGACCATTTACCTATTCACATACCAACACAACACAAGCATACGGACATTGGAATGAACCTATGGCTCATCCTTCTGGAGCAAATTTATGGGAAGGTGTATTTATTGCTAATTATTATCACAAGCGCTGGTACTTCGAGTACAAATTGGTGCTGAGAGAACAGGGGAAGGATATACCAGGAGAAGCTGATAATAACGGCTCAAACATATTTTTATCTAGTGATACTCGCAATCAAGATTATGACAATGAAGTGGGGCAAGGAATCCTGTACACAACACAACACAGTCAGTTGTTAGCATCATGGTTATTAAGTTCACGTACCCAATTGCGTGCCGAGGCATCTATATCGTATTGGAGACAGCAACAAGAAAGTGGATTTTCACCAGAGTTGTTTATGAGTAGTATTGGTTTAAAGATGGGACTATTCAATCAGTACCGAGATTTTTAGTTGTTTAGAACCTCTCGTTTAAACAGGTGTTGTACAGTTAAGCGCAAGTGCTACTTTTGCAGCACTTCAGAAATCAAATCAATTGAGTTACATCAAAACAGATTCGTTCAGTATTAAAGAGCTATTGATGCATCGTGTTAAAGCCTATGCGGCATTTTCTAAAATGCGTCTTGCTTCATTAGTTGTTTTTTCTGCTGGGGTAAGCTTTTTCATGGCCTCAGACCAAATTGTATGGATTGATTTTATGTGGTTGGTACTGGGTGGATTCCTAGTAACAGGTTCTTCTAATGGGTTTAATCAGGTTATCGAAAAGGATTTTGATAAACTGATGGTAAGAACCCAAAATCGTCCATTACCAGCTGGTGACATGCAGGTAAAAGAAGCTATGATGGTAGCTTTGATTATGGGAGTTTTAGGAATCTCTATCCTGTGGTTTGCATTAAATCCATTAAGTGGCTTGCTTGGTACAATGGCTTTAATTATGTATGTGGGAGTATATACACCAATGAAGCGTATGTCTCCTTGGGCAGTATTTGTTGGAGCATTTCCTGGAGCTATTCCCCCGATGTTAGGCTACGTTGCTGTTACAGGAGAATTTGGTTTAGTTCCTGGATTATTATTTGCTATTCAGTTCTTGTGGCAGTTTCCTCACTTTTGGGCTATTGCTTGGAAATTAGATGATGATTACCGAAAAGCAGGATTTTCTTTACTACCATCTGCTGGAGGAAAAGATGCATCTTCAGCATTTCAAGCTTTGGTTTACAGCTTATTTTTAATCCCATTAAGTTTATTGCCAACATATTTTGGAATTACTGGTTCTATTGCTGCCGTGGTAGTTTTGGTAGCAGGAGTATATTACGCATTTGAGGCATATCGGTTATACAAGAATTTGGATGATAAATCGGCAACACGCTTGATGTTTGCATCCTTTATATACCTACCTGTTGTTCAATTAGTATTGTGGTTAGATAAGGTTTAACAAGATGGATTCAGCAATGGAGGTAGAAGAGAAATTACAGATTAGAGAGAAAGTAGGGAAACCACTTTTGATCACAGGAATGGTGAGTATCTTCATGATATTCGCGGCTTTAACAAGTGCATATATCGTTCGCCAAGCCGATGGAGATTGGCTAACATTTGATTTGCCCGCACCATTTTATACGAGTACAGTATTTATTGTATTGAGTAGTATTACCATGTGGTGGGCAACGAAATCAGTAAAAACGAACAACCAACAGGGAGTAAGTTTAGGTGTGGGTTTATCATTACTACTAGGTATAGGGTTTGTTATCAGTCAAGTATTTACCTACAACTTCATGATAGAGACAGGGTTGTATTTTACTGGTACAAACGTTTCATCTTCGTTTTTATACGTAATCACAGGTCTTCATTTAGCACACATTATTAGTGGAATAATTGCATTGACTGTGTCGTTTATCAATGCTCAAGCAGGCAAATACACGGCAGAGAATCATTTAGGATTGTCGTTATCCGCTATGTACTGGCACTTCCTAGATGTGCTCTGGATTTATTTGCTATTATTTTTACTATTTATTCGTTAACATTGCACACGTCCAATTATTGAACTTAACCAAACATGGCAGGAGAAGCTACAAAAGCAATTGATGCTAAAATTCTATGGGGTGGAGGTCGTTCACCATTTAGCGTAAGTTATGGTAAAATGATGATGTGGTTCTTCCTCATCTCAGATGCATTAACCTTTGGTGGATTTCTTGGAGCTGTTGGCTTCATGCGTCACAAATTCGCTGACATTTGGCCTGTAAGTGAGCAGGTATTCTTTCACTTCCCATTCACACATGCACACCTTCCTTTACTTTATGTAGCATTTATGACGTTCATTTTGATCGTTAGTTCTGTGACTATGGTATTAGCTGTTGAAGCTGGTCACCGAATGGATCAGAAAGGTGTAATTAAGTGGTTAGGTTTAACTGTTGTAGGTGGATTTGTATTCTTAGGTTCTCAAGCTTGGGAGTGGTCAACATTCATTCATGGTTCGGAGTACGGATCATATAGAATGGCTGATGGATCTACAGCTACATTGATGGAAGATGGAAGTCTTGATATGAAAAACGGAACCATCGTTTCAGGAGCAGAAGCCGAAGCATTGAAATCTGAGTCAGAATTTGTTCAAGGTGCTAATTTGGTACGCAACGAATATGGACACTCATTATATGCTAGTTTCTTCTTCTTTGTGACAGGTTTCCATGGAACACACGTTTTGAGTGGAGTGATTCTAAACTTCATCATTTTGTTGAATGTGATGAAAGGTGTGTATCAAAAGCGAGGACACTACGAAATGGTTGAGAAAGCAGGTTTATACTGGCACTTTGTCGATCTAGTTTGGGTATTCGTATTTACTTTCTTCTACTTAATTTAATCCTTTTTAAAAGAGACTTGCATCATGGAAAGAGATGACGTTATAGAGTATTCGTTAGACGCACACCACAGCGAAGAAGAAGGAAAAAAGATTCGTAAGAAAATATGGATGGTTACGGCTATCTTATCTGTTGTGACTTTTGTTGAGGTTATGATGGGGGTTTTCTTATCAAAAACAGCTATTGGTGATAGTGCCGGATTATGGGCTACAGTTAAATTAGCGTATGTAATCCTTACAATCGTAAAAGCTGGTTACATTGTTATGATCTTTATGCACTTAGGTGATGAGAGAAAACCACTACGTTGGTTAATCTTAGCTCCCTACGCATTGTTTATTATCTATTTACTATTCATTCTATTAACCGAAGCTACAGCTCTGTAATAGTATGTCAGGAAAGATGAAACAAGCAGGTATCCTGCTTGGGATTTTAATATTACCATCATTATTCTACGTTATATTGAGCACGGGCGAACATCAGATCGGTCGTGCTCCTTTTTTTGGTCCTAAGGAGCTGCATCCTACCAAAAAAATAAAACGAGATATTCCAGATACCATCTTCTATCAAGTTCCAGATCTTCAGTTTACCGACTTAGATGGAAATTCAACATTACTTAGCGATTTACAGAATCAAATTGTAGTTGTTCATTTCTACTGTTTGAGTTGTTATGAAAGTAATTTTAGAGTACTTGAACAAATGGCTAAGTTGAATGATAGATTCAAAGACAAGCCAGAAGTTACTCTGTTATCAATTGTGATAGATAGTGCAGATACTAAAGAGAACTTATTAGATCTTCCTAATTATCCAGTAGGAAACGAAGGATGGCTAGTTTGGAGAACTAATCAAGATTGGTCGAACATTGCTGAAGATGCTTTGTTATTGAATAGCGAAGAAAGTGAAGTTGGTCTAAATCAGTTTGCATTGGTAATTTTGGATGGAGATCGTCATATTAGGGGCTATTATGATGGAACTCAATATGTAGAAACCAACGCTGCAATTGATGCAATCAAATCATTGAGATTTACCTATTTCAGAGCGACTAAAGAAAAAGAATAGGAACATGAGTACGCAAGGAGTGAAACTAGATAAACGAGTAGTTTACGGAATATATGCCTTCACAGCAGTTGTGTATGCACTAGTAATCATCCTTCATGAAATGCCCCAGGCTAGTTTTGTTCCAGGATTTGTTCAGTATTTGCCATTGTTGAACGCCATCATAAATGGTACGTGTTTTTTACTGTTAGTAGGGGCACTAGTAGCGATTAAACAGAAAAATGTTTCTCTACACAAAACATTGAATAGTACTGCAATGGTACTTTCTGTAGTGTTTCTGCTTTCCTATGTTCTGAATCACTTTTTTAGCGGTGATACGATCTATGGTGGAGAGCAAAAAGGAGTATTCTATTTCATTTTGTTCACGCACATTGTATTGGCAGGCCTAAGTTTACCATTCATTTTATTGGCATATTATAAAGCATATGCAGGAGACCTAATGGGACATCGTAAAATGGTTAAGTATACTTATCCAATGTGGGTATATGTTACCTTTACAGGTGTATTGGTGTATGCATTTTTAGCTCCATATTACGGATCATGAAAAAGTGGATTGCTCTTATAGTTGTATTGCTAGTTGCATTGGTTGATGTGCAAGCTCAATGTAGTATGTGTAGAGCAGTGGTAGAGAATAATGCAGACAATCTAGGAAAGGGTTTAAACAATGGAATTCTTTACCTGATGGGCTTTCCTTATATTATCATGGTTGTCGTAGGGGTAATACTATTCCGCAAGCCTTGGCAACAAAGCACTAAGAATTTGACACATAGTTAAAATTGTGCCTTCAACATGCTTTCTCACCGTTAACCACATCAATTTTCCTCTCGTTTAGATATCGATCGAGCATTGAGGCATTGAGTTACCTTTGATCAAAATCTGTTGGAATGTTTAAATATCTGATGGCCATTACCTGCGCACTAGGCTCTCTTGCGATCCAAGCTCAGGAATCTTGGAGTTTGGAACAATGTGTTGAGTATGCAATTGAGAATAACTTGGAAATCAAACAGAGTGAGCTTGATTTAGAAGTTTCGAAGGCAAATGTTACTCAATCTAAAGGGCAATTTTTACCATCAATTAATGGGAGTGCTGGTTATACTATAAATTATGGACAAACGATTGATCCATTTACCAATAGATTCGCTAGGGATAGGGTTGAAAATAGCAACTTTGGTGTTCGTGGTGACTTAGATTTGTTCTCAGGTTTAAGAAATATTAATACCTATAAACAAAGCGAGTATGATTATAAAGCTTCTGAAGCAGCTTTAGAAAATACCAAGTATGAAATGGTATTGTCATTATCTCAAGCTTACCTGCAAGTGTTGTTTAATATCGAAAACCTACGTGTAGCAAATGCGCAAGCCGATATTACTCAAGATCAAGTTGATAGAACTGCAAAGTTGGTTGCAGCAGGAACTGCTCCTAGGGCCAATTTACTAGATGTTGAAGCACAACTAGCACAAGAGCAATTAAATATTGTTGATGTAGAAAACCGTTTAACGATCAGTAGACTTCAATTATTACAGTTATTACAATTGCCAGGAGACACGGAATTCAATATTGTTGAACCAGATTCGATTAATGCTGAGGAAATTGTTCTTCCTCCGAATATTGACGCCACCATCCAAGAAGCTTTTAATAATTATCCAAGTCTGAAGCAAGCTGAGTATAGATTACAAAGTGCACACTCCTCATGGGCTATTTCTAAAAGTGGATATAGTCCTTCCTTGACTCTATCAGGAAGCGTGGGAACGGGTTACTCTGAAGGGCGAACCGACTTAACTGGTGAAAGTTTATCTTTTTCAGATCAATTAGATTTAAACTTGAATAGATCGTTAAGTTTAACTCTTGCTGTTCCTATTTTTAATCGATTGAATACGGTCACATCGGTTAGTCGAGCTAAAATCAGATACGAACAAGCCAATACCGCAATTCTTCAAGAACAACAACGTATCAGGCAAACAATTGAACAAGCGTATGCAGATGCAAAAGCTGCGGGTAAACGATATCAGGCAACTGAAAAGAGTTTAAAATCATTAGAGCTTTCATTTCAATACAGTCAGAAACGGTTTGATGTTGGAACTATAAATGCAGTAGATTTTAATACATCGAAAACCAATTTGACCCGAGCTCAAAGTGATTTGGTGAGAGCCAAATATGAATACCTGTTCCGATACATTATCTTGAAAGTATACCAAGGTGAGTTCATGAATGACTTGATCAACTAATAAGAGAGTATATGAGCACAAGAAATATCATAATAATCGGTGGGTTGGTGCTCGCGTTGATAGTAGCACTCATTTTTTGGAAACGTCAATCAGAATCTGATGCTACTAAAGTAACTGCTGAGAAGGCCGAACTGCGAACAATTGTTGAATCTGTATCTGCTAATGGAAAGATCGAACCTGTTCGTCAAGTAAAAATTTCTCCTGAGGTTCCTGGAGAAATCATTTTACTTCCAGTAATTGAAGGTCAGAAAGTAGATAGTGGAACATTACTGGCAAAAATTAACCCAGATTTATACATGGCCTCTGTAAATAGAGCTGAGGCCAGTGTAAACAGTGCAATGGCGAATGTGAGTAATTCAAAAGCGCGTTTAGCGCAATCAAATGCTCGGTTAATTAATGCAGAGGCAGCCTTCAAGCGTCAAGAAAAATTGTATAAAGATCAAGTGATCTCTGAAGCTGAATACGATCAAAGTAAGGCTGAATTTGATGTTGCTATAGCTGAAGTAGAAGCAGCAAAAGAAACCTTGAAGAGCTCCGAGTATAATGCCAAAAGTTCAAGGGCAACCTTAAAGGAGGCCACGGATAACCTTAAGAGAACTACGTTGTATGCTCCGATGAATGGTACCGTATCTGGCTTAGTTGTAGAGCAAGGTGAACGAGTAGTTGGAACTGCTCAGATGGCGGGTACAGATATGATGGTGGTTGCAGACCTCACTAGCATGGAGGTAAATGCAGAGGTAAATGAAAGTGACATTGTTAAAATTTCTTTGGGTGATGAAGCCGAAGTTGAAGTAGATGCTTACGTAAATAGAAAATTCAAGGGCATTGTGACTGAAATTGCCAATTCAAGTCAATCTGGTTTGATGCAAGGATCTGATCAAATCACAGTGTTTAGTGTAAAAGTTCAAATTGTTCGTTCTTCTTACGAAGATTTGGTAGATCAGAAGAATCCACACCTTTCACCATTCCGACCAGGAATGTCTGCTACAGTTGAAATATTTACTGGTTCTGTAGAGAATACTATTTCTGTTCCTATTCAGGCAGTAACTATTCGTCCTGATTCAAATGCTACAGAAAACACTGATTTAAAAGAGATGGCTACGTTAGCTGATGACGAATTGATAGAATGTGTATTTGTAATTGAAAATGGAAAGAGCGTACTCAAACCAGTTTCTATAGGTTTGCAGGATAACAAATATATGCAGATCACAAGCGGTCTAGATACTTCTGATTTGGTGATTACTGGGCCTTATGCTTTAATTAGTAAGAAACTAGAAGAAGACGAAGAAGTAGAGGTAGGCGATAGATCTGATGTGTTTTCAGTGAGAGATTAATGGCGAATTTACTGCACTTTGAAACAGCTACTACTTTGTGTTCTGTATGTATTGCTACCGATGGGGTCGTGGTTGCAGAACGCTCTTTGAATGATGGGTATACCCATGCAGAGAATCTAGGGAAGTTTATTGAAGAGTGTTTAGTGGAAGCTAAAATGACACCGGCTGATTTAGATGCCGTTGTTGTTGGGAAAGGGCCAGGCTCATATACTGGTTTGCGAATTGGTGTTTCTACTGCAAAAGGATTAGCTTATTCTCTTCAAATTCCGTTGATCTCAATCCCTACTCTAGAGACGTTGATTCATCAACCCGAACTAACTGACTTTGATGGTGTGCTAGTTCCGATGCTTGATGCTCGTAGAATGGAAGTGTATTGTGCTGTGTTCTCAAAGTCGGGAAAAGAGATTCTTCCGACTGAGGCTAAAATCTTAGATGAAAACTCATTCTCAGAATTCTTAGCTGAGGAAAAGGTGGCTTTTATTGGAGATGGAGCTGCCAAGTTCGAAGCGTTAATCCAAGAACATCCAAATGCAAGTTTTTTTCCAACAATCTATCCTAATACCAGTGGTATGGTAAAAGAAGCATTGCTGAAGTTCCAAAAAAGAGAAGTAGAAAATGTAGCTTACTTTGAACCATTCTACTTGAAAGACTTTGTTGCTACAACACCTAAAAACCCTTTAGCTCAGAAGAATTCATAAGTAAACCGGGTGATAGTAATTCGGTGAGTTTCTTCATCGCGACTTAGAATGGTATCTAACAGCTCATCTTTGTATAGTAGCTCGTGATGAGAAACAAGGATTCCTGCTTTTAGAATGTCATACGAGATCAAGTTACCCATATTGTATTGATAGTTGTATGTCCATTCCGTACGAATGGGGTGGTGCTTTACAATAATCAAACTATCAAACTGTCCTAAGCTATCGTAACTCCATCTTTTTTCTAAATACAGACCAGTAATGTGTCTTTTTTCACGGTAACTTGTAGGTTGATTCCTTGTATTGTACTGAAACAATTCATCCTTGAAAGCACGGTCGTTTTTGTTTCTATGAATCCTCTTTATAGTGCCGTCATCAAAAGCTTGATCTTCAAAAAATACAGACTTAGCTTTCATGTTGTATGCTGATGGTCTTGAGTAGACTTCACGGAATAGGCTTCCATCATTTCGATATTCATAGGTGTACAAATGGATTCCAAATAAATCACGTTCTCGTTTAGAAACAACTTGATTACTTAAGCTGTAACGAATGGCTACAGAGGCAGAGTCAATCCAGCTTCCTTTATCAATGATGTGATACATTGACCTAAATTTTCCATCGCGGTGAAATCGATACGTTACTTGTGTTCTGAGCTTTTTAATAGGTTGACCATCATCTTTTATGGCAACCATGCTTCTTACAGTGGAAATACCTTTCTCATGAATCCATTCTTCATTGAAATAGGGGAATTCTTGAAGAGCTTCTCCTTGACTCAAATCTACTATTTGAGCGTTCAGAGAAAAGCAAGAAATGAGCGCTAAAACTATGGTTAATGCATTTGTTTGATAGCTTCTGAAACTGATTCTGTTGGGAGTTGACATGCTTTGTTACGGCAAACATAGATCAGAGTTGTTCCATCTACAAACCTACTTTCGAATAGAGGAATAGTAGATACTTTTTCTGCGCCAACTAGAATGCTATTTGGTTGATATGACGTGCCCATTTCTAACACCTTGGCATGAGCTTCTTCACCAGCAATGGCAACTTCGTAAAATGGATGAACATAGTGCATCATTAGTACTCCCCAGTTGGAATAACCCTGAGGATAACGTGCAATTCCGTTTTGAACGTTGTTTAACATCGCTTCAGCTTTTTCGGCATACAAATCATTCTCAAGTAAATGAGATAAGTAGAAGAGGTTCCGAGCCATGGTAGAGTTAGAAGCAGGGATAACGTTATCGTTTACTTCTACTTTACTTGAGAGTAAAGTATCTTTTTCAGCCTCACCAAATCGGAACATTCCGTTACTCTCTTGATAGAATTTACTGATAGCGGTTTTGGTCAACTCGTGAGCTTCTTGCAGCCAGTGTTCATCTTGGGTCACAGTGTAAAGAGAGATAAGCCCTTCAATGGCAAAGGCATAATCTTCTAAAAAACCTTGAATAGAACTTTTCCCTTTTTTGTAAGAGTGATATAAACTACGATCTTCTTGTCGTTGTGTTTCGGTAATAAACTTGGCAGTTTGCAAAGCTGTTTCTAATAGTGGTTGATGGTGTGTTGCTAAGTAAGCATCGCACAACCCTTTTAACATTAAAGCATTCCAACTAGTTAAACTTTTATCATCCAACCCAGGGCGAACACGTAGGTCGCGTTCAGCCATTAGTTTTTTGTAAACACGCTTCTTTGTTGTTTTTACTTCGGCAAAATTTAGGTTGTGAGATTGAGCGAAAGATTCATCACTCTCAGAGCGTGTTAAAATGTAATGATTGTGTTCCCAGTATCCATCGTTATTGATGTTGAAGTACTTAATGGCAAACTCAAAATCATCACCCAAAACTTGTTCTAATTCCGTTTCAGTCCACACATAGAATTTACCTTCTTCACCTTCTGAATCGGCATCAAGTGCAGAATAAAAAATACCTTCACCATTAGAGAGTTCACGGTTACAAAATTCTACAGTCTCTAGAATTGTTTCTCGGTACAATGGCTTTTTGGTTTCTTGATAAGCCTCTGCATACACACTTAATAGCTGTGCATTGTCGTAAAGCATTTTTTCGAAGTGTGGAACTAGCCATTTTACATCGGTAGAGTAGCGAGCAAATCCACCGCCAATTTGATCGTAAATTCCTCCAAGTGCCATTTTATCTAAGGTGTTAAGCACGTGGGCTCGTACTTCGAAATCATTGTGGAGTTTGGCATACCTCAACAAGAATTGTTGATTGGTTGGTAGTGGGAATTTTGGTGCTCTATCTTCACCTCCATATTTGGTATCAAAATCTTTTTTCCATTCTTGAATTCCTAGTTCTAGTACTTCTGCATGGAAGAACGGATCTTTTTCATTGCGGGTAATTTCATTAGAAGAAACTACACCTTCTGTTAGCTTTTGAGCAAATTCAATTACTTCTTCTGGTTTTTCACGGTATTCTTTAGCAACACGTTCACAGATTGAAATCCATTCGTTACGTTTAAAATATGTTCCTCCGTAAAAAGGCCTTCCATCAGGTAGTGCAAAACAATTTAATGGCCAACCACCACTTCGGGTTAGCAATTGAACAGCTTCCATGTATAAATGATCTACATCAGGGCGTTCTTCTCGATCTACTTTTATACAGACGAAATGTTCGTTCATAACAGCTGCTACAACAGAATCTTCAAAGCTTTCACGTTCCATCACATGGCACCAATGGCAGCTTGAATAGCCAATACTTACCAATAGCATTTTATTCTCTCTCTTTGCTTTTTCTAATGCTTCATCTCCCCAAGGGTGCCATTCTACTGGGTTATGAGCGTGCTGGAGTAAGTAAGGACTAGTTTCATGAATGAGTGCGTTGGTATGCTGAGCCATATTTGATTGCTTATTGGAATTACTTGCACAACCAGCAAGTACTGCGGAGATGAAAAGAATGAAACGATTAAAACTCATAAACGATGATCAAAGGTATTGGTTCATTTACTTTTACCTACCATTGATTATACATGATTACGTTTATAGTTTTTGTCTTGTTTTTTGCTTGGATTTTGCATCGATACAACCCCAAGATGCAATTGGTTCGCCCTGTACATGAGTTTTATTTGAACAAGATCCACTACCACAATCAAGTTGGTAGAAAAGAGTTTGGGCAGATAGATAAATTTCTAGAAAAGAATAATGGCTTTTATCGGAACTTATCTCTACCTGGTAGGGCCAAGTTTATTCACCGATTGGAAGAATTTATAGTAGATAAATCATTCATTGGCTCGCATGGTTTGATAATTGAAAAGCAACACAAATGGTTAATATCAAGTGGTGCGATCATGATTACCTTCGGGTCTGATGATTATTTGTTTAAAAACGTAAGAGAGATTGTAGTTTATCCAGAAGAGTTTTTTCATCCAGCTCTAAAGAGGAAGTTGAAGGGAGGATCTTCAAGATTCCAGATATTATTGTCTTGGAATAACTCTCTAAAAGGTTTCGAAGACGATAGTGATGCATTGAATTTGGTGATTCATGAATTTGCGCATGCCTTTGAGTTTACACTGAAGCATTACCCCAGTACTCATACACGTTTTAGGTCTTATAAAACCTTACTTGACGATATTGCAGAAGGAGCTTTTCATGTGATTCGGAATGAACGACCAGATGTTTTTAGGAAGTATGCTCAAACAAACCGGAAAGAATTTTTTGCAGTAGCGCTTGAGTACTTTTTTGAACAGGCAGAGCATTTCGTACAATCATTCCCTGAGCTTTACGCCCACTTGGCAGTAGCCCTCAATTTGAATCCTCTAAATAATGAGAAGGACTATATTCTAGACGAGAAATTTGTTGATGGAATGAATCAAGCACTTGGGGAAAAGAGTATTCCGAGCGAACTGTCGACAATGGCCAATTCTACTTCAGATTGGCCACAATGGGCTATAATTATCGGATTTATTTTTTGTACTCCATTTGCCTGGATGTTAGATTTAATGTTTCAAGAAATGCCCGTTAACTTGTTTTTAATGTGGGTTTTAACTGCAGCATTAACT
>DIYR01000021.1 GCA_002429085.1 Flavobacteriales bacterium UBA6049 | reverse complement strand
GTGAGGATCACATAAAATGATCTGTGCTCCCATGTCAATTAGTTTATCCACGAAGAATAAACGACTCTCGAACATTTTTTGATGCACTAACACCGATCCTTTAGCTTGTGTGGCCGTTACCAAAATAATGCTCAATAAATCTGGAGTGAATCCAGGCCAAGGAGCATCTGATACCGTTAAAATTGAACCATCAATAAAGGTTTCAACTTCGTAATTACCTTGCTTAGGAACAATGATGTCATCTTCTCTGCGAACGATGCTGATTCCCAATCGTTGGAAAACATCTGGAATAACACCTAAATCTGGAAAGCTGACATTCTTAATCGTGATTTCGGAATTTGTCATGGCGGCCAACCCAATAAAACTTCCAATCTCAATCATGTCAGGCAACATACGGTGCTCAGTTCCGCCTAAGTAATCTACCCCTTCAATAGTGAGTAGGTTACTTCCAACGCCACCAATTTTTGCTCCCATTCTGTTCAGCATTTTACACAATTGCTGAAGGTATGGTTCGCATGCTGCATTATAAATTGTTGTAACTCCTTCTGCCATTACTGCAGCCATCACAATGTTGGCTGTTCCGGTAACGGATGCTTCATCTAAAAGCATGTACGTTCCCTTCAGTTTTTCGGCAGATGCCATGTAAAAGTTGGTGTTTGAATCGTATTCGAAATCTGCACCTAATTTTTGGAACCCAATAAAGTGAGTATCCAATCTTCTACGACCAATCTTATCTCCTCCTGGTTTTGGAATATATCCTTTACCAAAGCGAGCTAATAATGGCCCAACAATCATAATCGATCCTCTAAGGCTACTTCCTTTTTGGCGGAACTCTTCGGTATGAAGGTATTCGATGTTAACATCGTCTGCTTGGAAAGCATACTCTTCTGGTCCGAGTTGCTCCACCTTAACGTTCATAGATCGTAACAAATCTATGAGCTTGTTTACATCTACAATGTCGGGAACATTACTGATTGTTACGCGCTCTGGTGTTAACAGTACTGCGCATAGAATTTGAAGTGCTTCGTTTTTCGCTCCTTGTGGAGTGATTTCGCCTCGTAACTCGCGGCCTCCTTGAACTTCGAATGTAGCCATAGGGTCTTGATTCTAATATGTTTTCTTTCTGCGTTTTTTCTGCTGAGACTTACCGCGGTTCTTAGATCGGTTCGATTTTAAGATCTGCTGCGTATCTGTCATTTCAAAACCTTCTGGCTGTTTCAATTGGCCATCAGATAGTACATCCAGATGTTTCCAGATCAAATCATCGTCTACAGAATCACGGTTCCAAACGAGGTAGAATCTTTTCATGAGGTTTGCCAACATCGTAATTAGTAAGTCTTTCAACTCACCATCAGGATATTCAACGGCTTTTTTGACCATTTTCTCCAATCCTTTTCCGTAGTAACGATAACGTGCATCGGCTTTCGGATACGCAACCGGATCTGGTCTTTTTTGAACCTCTTCTTTACTTGGCTTAGGATAAGGGGATTCAACTTCTAGTTGATAATCGCTCATAATGTGCAAGTGATCCCACAATTTGTGGGTAAAATCTGGCACATCGCGTAGGTGAGGATTCATTTGACCCATCAATTTAATGATGGTTCTAGCGGCTTTATTTCGTTCTTCTTGATCGTTTATGGTTAGTGCATGATCTACCATTTGATGAATACTTCTTCCGTATTCTGGCAGAATAAGCTGATTTCTCTCTGTGTTGTATTGCATATATACTTAATCCAATGAGTTCAAATGTAGCCAAATCATGGCAGTGTGGCAGTTATGTGATTGTTATGAGGTGAATTTTGTAGGGTGATAAAAGTAAAATGAGGTATGTGGATGTGCCTGTAGAGGCTAACTGTTGTTTACTCAACTATTACATCATCAATGATAATGTCGAAAAGCTGGGCTGTAGGTTTAGAGGTTGAGGTGTGAATTACACCAAGCCAAATACCATTTAAATTTTTGTCCTTGCGATAAGTGAATGATTTCGGGTTCTTTATTGATATTGAATGTTTAGCCTGTATGAATATTTCAGCAACAATTGAATCGCTTTTTAACTCGTAAATACCGATAGCTACTTTATAGCTTCGATAACTTCCAATAATTCTATGATGGAAAGAAGAATTGATTTTCCAATCAAAGCAATTTTGTTCACTTGCATTTGCCAGTTGTAATAGAAGTTTCCTTTCCTTCCTTCTGATGTTCCAAAAGATCACACCCAAAATAGTTAAGGGTAGTGCGCTTAATATGATTGTTTCAAGAAGCATTACTAAGTATGGAACTAACTTTTTTTAAGAAAAATTAGAATATTTTGATAGCTTAAAAGCACCTTGTAGTTTTCTATCCTTTGAGGCGCTAGCTAGACTTTCATTCTTATAGTCAAGTAACCTTCAACTTAGCAAACCGCAATAACAATTGCTTTTTTCCAGCTCCATCAAATTCTATAATGGCTTTCTTGTTTTCGCCAACACCCTCAATTCCCAGTACAGTACCGTTTCCAAATCTGCCATGCTCTACACGCATTCCTGCTGCTAGGTTAGAAGGTGCGCCTCCTGTAGATGAACCACCTTTATTTGAAGCGTTTAATCTAGACGTTGGTTTAAAACGCGATGGAGGAGTAGTTGGCTTTACTGTTCCTGTTGTTGACGTTCCAGCTGAACTTGGTCTTCTTGTTTGATTTCCACCCCAATTGCTACCTGGATCTGGAAAACGGTGGTTTGGTGTTTTTGAAGTCACGGCAGCAGCTCCAGATAAATCTAAGAATTGTTCATCAATTTCTTGTAAGAATCTACTTGGCTGAGAGTAGGTGAGGTTTCCCCATTTGTAACGAGACTCGCTATACGTTAAATAACATTGCTTTTCGGCTCGGGTAATGGCAACATAAAATAAACGTCTTTCTTCTTCTAGTTCGGTTTGAGACTGGGATGCATGTTGAGATGGAAAGAGTTCTTCTTCCATTCCTACTACAAATACGTATGGAAATTCTAATCCTTTTGAAGCGTGAATGGTCATCAACGTAACCTTATCAGAATCTTCCTTGTCTTTCTCATCTTGATCAGTCAATAAAGGAATATCTAATATGTAGTCTGCCAATTTCGGAATGCCTTGCGATTGATCTGCATCTTCTACAAACTCTTTCATAGAGTTGAGTAATTCCTGAACGTTTTCGTATCTGCCTAATCCTTCTACAGATTTGTCGGCATACAACTCTTTTAATATCGTGGTAGTAGAAGCAATGAGCTGACCAGTCTCGTAGGCATCTTTCTTTTCGGCAATTGCTATGAAAGATTGAACCATTTCAACAAAACCTACAATCTTGTTTTTGGCAGCATTACCAATTTGAACCGGATATTGGTTGATGTTGCAGAGCACTTGCCAAAGAGGAATGTCATTCTCGTTAGAGAACAAAATCAACCGATCCATCGAGGTTTTACCAATGCCGCGTGCAGGATAATTAATAATACGCTTAATAGCATCGTCATCTTGTGGATTTACCACTAAGCGGAAGTACGCGAGTAAATCTTTTATCTCCTTGCGCTGATAGAAAGAAAGACCACCATAAATTTGATATGGTAAGTTCAGTTTACGCATAGCGTCTTCCATCGCCCTTGATTGCGCATTGGTTCTATATAAAATAGCGAAGTCTTTATGATGAGCTTGCTCGTTGTTTTTCACTTGGAAAATGGTGTTAGCAACGTGCCCGCCTTCTTCGTTATCTGTTATGGCGCGCATTAATTTAATACGGTGCCCTTCATCGTTATCGGTCCAAACATCTTTTTTAAGTTGCTCTTTGTTTTTCTCGATCAAGCTGTTGGCAGCCTTTACAATGTTCTTGGTAGATCGGTAATTCTGTTCTAGTTTGAATGTGGCAACATCTGGATAATCATTCTTAAAGTTTAGAATGTTCTGAATGTTTGCACCGCGGAAAGAATAGATACTTTGCGCATCGTCACCCACCACACAAATATTCTCAAACTTAGCAGCGAGTGCGCGTATGATAATATACTGAGAGAAGTTCGTATCCTGATACTCATCTACTAATAGGTATCTAAACTTATCTTGATACTTATTAAGTACTTCTGGGAAATCGCGCAGAAGAATGTTGGTTTTGAATAGTAGATCATCAAAATCCATTGCACCAGCTTTAAACAAACGCTTGTCGTAGATTTCGTAAATCTTTCCAATCATTGGTTTTTTTGACTGTTGATCTTCTTTCGCCAATGTCAAGTTTTGCTGATAAGCCTGTGGAGTAAGTAAGTTGTTTTTAGCTGCACTAATTCGATTACTCACCAAAGAAGGTTTGTATACCTTATCATCTAAACCTTGCGATTTGATGATCTCTTTGAGCAATCTTTTGCTGTCATCGGAATCGTATATGGTGAAGTTTGCAGGATATCCAATTTTTTCAGCCTCTGTTCTTAAAATACGAGCAAATACAGAGTGAAATGTTCCCATCCAGATGCTTTTCGCATTCGATTCACCCACAATTTTACCAATACGCTCTTTCATTTCTCGAGCTGCTTTATTGGTAAACGTTAAAGCAAGAATGTTGAATGGCGATCCACCTTTGTTAATAATGTGCGCAATTCTGTAGGTTAGTACTCTGGTTTTTCCAGATCCTGCACCTGCCAACACCATCGTTGGTCCTTCTGTATGTTCAACAGCTTCGCGCTGTGCTTGATTTAATCCGTCTAAATAATCCACGGCTCAAAAATATTGTCATTTCTATGGTGGTGATACACATTTCATAACGAAATTTGCACAGTGAAGTAACATCTCCGAATTCTCAAGGGAAAAACAAATTCAATTTGTGTGGAATTTCACCCCTGTCTAGCATCGAACTCGCTTTCACAATCCCTGTTGATGAAACTGCGTGAAAAAAAGTGAGTTACGTGTTGTATAAGTCTCATATTCGTGTACCTTTGCAGCCCCTTTCTCAAAAGGAAAGGGATAACTATATAGTATTAAATCGTTAAAAGAGCTTATGCCAACGATACAGCAATTAGTAAGAAAAGGTAGAACAAGCAAGGTAAAGACTAGTAAGTCCGCTGCCTTAACTGCCTGCCCGCAGCGTAGAGGGGTGTGTACAAGAGTGTACACAACTACGCCTAAGAAGCCGAACTCAGCTATGCGTAAAGTAGCTCGTGTTAGGTTGACTAACGGAAATGAGGTGAATGCCTACATTCCGGGAGAAGGACACAACTTGCAAGAACACTCTATTGTGTTGGTGCGTGGAGGGAGAGTAAAAGATCTTCCATGTGTTCGTTATCACATCGTTCGTGGTGCGTTAGATACGGCAGGAG
>DIYR01000098.1 GCA_002429085.1 Flavobacteriales bacterium UBA6049 | reverse complement strand
ATGGCTACAGGTAAAATTGACGTACAAACGGAAAATATATTTCCGATTATCAAGAAGTTCTTGTACTCAGATCACGAGATCTTTTTACGAGAATTAGTATCGAATGCAGTAGATGCTTCTTCTAAATTGAAAGCCCTTTCTAAAATGGGCGAATACAATGGAGATGTTGAAAATTTAAGAGTACGTGTTTCACTTGATGCAGATGCGAAAACCTTGACCATCAGCGATAGTGGTGTTGGGATGTCAGAAGAAGAGGTGGGTAAATACCTCAATCAAGTGGCATTTTCTGGCGCAGAAGAATTCTTAAAGAAATACGAAGGGAAAGCAGAAGATTCTGGAATCATTGGTCACTTTGGTTTAGGGTTCTACTCAGCATTCATGGTAGCAAGCAAGGTAGAGGTTGTAACCAAATCGTTTACTGATTCACCTGCTGTTAAATGGGAATGTGATGGAAGTCCAGAATACACCATCAGCGAAGCAACTCGTGATGAAAGAGGAACAGACATCATCTTATACATTGATGAAGATTCTAAAGAATTTTTAGAAGAAGATCGTGTTCAAGGTATCTTAGATAAGTATTGTAAGTTCCTTCCGGTTGAAATTCAGTTTGGAACAAAAACTACTTGGGAAGACGATCCTGATGGAGCAAAAGACGATGAGGGTAACGTAAAACGCATCGAGAAAGAGGTTGATAACGTTATTAATAACCCAACTCCAGCTTGGACAAAGAAGCCAGCAGACTTATCAGATGAAGATTACAAAAACTTCTATCGTGAGTTGTATCCAATGAGCTTTGAAGAGCCATTGTTCCACATTCATTTGAACGTTGATTATCCATTCAAGTTAACTGGGATTCTATATTTCCCTAAGCTGAAGAACAATATTCAGCTTCAGAAAAACAAGATTCAGTTGTACAGCAATCAAGTATTCATTACCGATTCGGTAGAGAACATTGTTCCTGAGTTCTTGACTTTGTTGCATGGTGTAATCGATTCTCCAGACATTCCATTAAATGTATCTCGTTCTTATTTGCAAGAAGATGGAAATGTGAAGAAAATCTCTTCTCACATTACTAAGAAGGTAGCCGACAAATTGGCTCGCATGTTTAAGAATGATCGCGAAGACTTCGAGAAGAAATGGGATGATACCAAAGTATTCATTGAGTACGGTATGTTGACTGACGAGAAGTTTGCAGAGAAAATCAAACCAACTGTTTTGTTGAAAAACACAGATGGTAAGTATGCAACTATCGAAGAGTATCGTGATGCCATTAAAGAGAAGCAAACAGACAAAAATGATACTACCGTAATTCTATATGCAACCAATGAGGAAGAGCAGTATGCGTACATCGAATCTGCTAAGAACCGAGGTTATGAGGTAGTTATTTTAGATTCTCCATTAACCAGTCACTGGGTGCAGCAGTTAGAGATGAAAGAAGAAAAAGTTTCTTTCAAGCGTGTAGATGCTGATACATTGGAGAAGTTGATCGAGAAAGAAGATGCAGTAGCTTCTAACTTATCTGAAGATCAAGAAAATGAATTGAAGCCAATTTTTGAAACAGCTGCAAGCAATAGTTCTTTCACAGTACAATTTGAAGCATTAAATGAGAATGATGATCCAGTAGTGATTACTCAGCCGGAGTTTATGCGAAGAATGAAAGAGCAGCAAGAAGTTGGTGGTGGAATGATGGGCATGGGTAATATGCCAGATATGTATAACTTGGTTGTAAATGCCAATCATCCATTGGTAAGTAAAATCTTAGTTGAGCAAGATGCTGATAAGCGTCAATCATTGAGTAAGCAAGCAGTTGATTTAGCGAAGCTATCTCAAGGTATGCTAAAAGGAAAAGACCTTACAGACTTTATCAAGCGCAGCGTTGATATGATCGACTAATGTTTGCCAACAGGCGAAAGCAATAATTTATCTTGGAGGAAGGCCTTTGTGTCTTCCTCTACTTTTTTCCAGTGATCTGAAACGTATTTTGAGGCAATTACATGATTGTTGGCATTAGGATATGCCACAGAAACTTTCAAGTCTTCTGGAGTAGCAATTTGCTCATAAAAGTGTTGCATGGCTGCCACAGAAACTACGCTGTCTTGATGAACATCATCGCGATAGTAGTAACCCATAAATGTAGGTTGTTCAATACCTTGGAAAGTAGCATCTGTCATCGTACTTTCAATCATTTCTTGTAATTCAGTAATGGCTTCTAAACGGTATTTTGTATCCCAATAAGGAATACGCTCTGGATTGGTTTCCCATTCGTTGTAGTCGCTACCTTGAACCATACGTGCAATTTGTAAACCCCATGGGTTGTTAGCAAACTGTGCTAGCGGATCAAAAATGGCGATGTTGGGTGAGTATAAAATCTGACCTGCTACAAGATCAGGGTATTTGCTGGCTAAGTATGCGGATAGCGTTCCACCTGTTGAGGTACTCATTAATATCACCTTTTTTCCCAGTACACTTCCAATAGCTAATGCATCTTGAGCGCTACGCATCAATCCAGCAGAGGTAACATTCAACATAGGTTCATCTGCAATTAAGCCATGATCTTGCAAACGTGTTAAGTAAGCATTCATACCAAATTCTCTGGCTATGTTACGGTGGGCTGGAGCACCCTCTTCTTTACTGGCAGAAAAGCCATGTAGATATACTAAAGCATATTCTGTTTGCTCGTGTAAAGTATCATTTGCCCATTGAATTTCTGCTTCGTTGTTAGATTTAACAGGTAACTGAGCCTCGCGTTGATCCACAAAGTTTTCAATTTCTGAAATAGAAGCAGTTACAGGTAACCTCGAATCAAACTCGAATGCATCTGGAGTAGGGCCAACCAAATAGATAACTATTAGGGCAGAGATTCCGAATAAAACAAAATGGCGTGGTTTAATTTCTTGCAGATTGAACATGAGGCTAAGATACCTAGTTAAATAATGATAATTACGGATAATAGTTATTCAAATGCTCCAATACCAAACAAAGCAAAGTCAAACTTCACTGGGTCTTTTGGGTCAATAGTGCGTAAGACCTCTGTAAGCTCAATAACCGATTTCCAATCGTTTTGTTTGCGTTTTAGTAACCCTAGTTTTCTACCAACAGTTGCGGTGTGTACATCTAATGGCATTAATAATTGAGCAGGACTTATGTTTTTCCATAGCCCAAAATCTACTCCGTTTACAGAAGAACGTACCATCCAGCGCAAATACATGTTCATGCGCTTGGCACTAGATTGTTTTAATGGATTGGGTAAGTGTTTTTCTGTACGTGTAAGGTGTTCCCAACTGAAAAATAGTTCTTTAAAAGCTGTCAAGTTCAACTGCATATCCTCTGGATGTTGGCTCATAGCTCTTTCCAGACCACCTTGTTCCGTGTATATTTTTTTCAATGCGTAGATGAAGTAAAGTAGATCATCACTGTTAAAGGTACGATGGACAAAGCCTTGCATTTTTACCAAATCAGAATCTTGATGATTCAATATGAAATCGTGTGGAGACTCGTCCATCCAAGTCATTAGCTTGTTGGCATTATTGATAATGGTTTTACGTTGCCCCCATGCGATAACAGCAGCTAGAAATCCACTAATTTCAATATCCTCTTTCTTAGAAAAACGATGAGGTATTTGAATAGGATCGTGCTCTACAAACCAATTCTTCTCGTAGTATTCTGCTTTTTCTAACAGAAGGTTTTGGAGGTCTTTAGTCATTTGTTAATCAGTTGTTTGCTGTAAAAACCATCGTTCAAATCATTTCCACGCATTTGAGGGATTATGTGAAGATAGTCTTCGAAATAGTCAATTTTTTGATTGGATGCGGAAGGTAGTGAAGCCTCGCCTATGCTCAACCAAAACGTAGCTGGTTCAGAAGGATGATAATAAGAGAGATTCCCTTTAGTACTGAAGGAATATGAATAGTCTAGTACAGTAGCACTTGGTCTGCTAAGTATACTTGGTGAGTAGGTCTTACTTGCAGCATTCTCTTGTATTGGGGCTGATGAAATACGGCTCCCTTGAGAAAGAAATACCATCGGTAAAATAGATAAAGAGACTCCAACTATTGGTAAGCTAGAACCAATCCACCGAATGTTATTAGATATAGCTTTTATGTAGATAGCTCCAAAAAACAGTAGAAATGGAATGAAAAATCTTGGAGCAGGCCAAAAAGCAAATAGAAAAATAGAGCTTATGGATACAAGAATGTACGCGTGCCAATATTTCATTTCAATACGATTAAAAAATCCGAGTACTGGAAATGAAACAAGAAAAAAGAGAGTCAATACATAGATAACAGATGCAGCTCCTCCGAGAACAATCAGAGCCTTCAAAGAGGACAATGAGAATTTAGAGGAATCGTTCACCTCTCCCCAAAATTCATGCTCAACAAGTTCATGAAAAGTGTTAATCATCTCATTAGGAATTACCCAATCTAACGCAGTAATTGGAGAAATAAGTGGAAAGAATATGTGTCCTGTTAATATGATGTTTCTAGAAAAGAATGTGATTAGTGTCAAGGAAATGATTAGGAAAACACCCATGAACTCCCTTCTTTTTAATGGCTTTTTATCTACCATCCAGTAAACCAAAAAGAAAATAGGAAGTAAAATAAGGGTGGGTTTAATAAGAATCAGACAAGTACTGATAATGGTGGCATAACAAAGATTCAGGCGTTTGTAAACAAACTGTATCAGTAGGTGAAATCCGATAAGTAACACAGGTAAATCTGGTGCAGACATTCCAGTGAATAATACAAGGAGTGGCATACATAGAGAAAGTACAGCTATTCTATTATCCTGTTGCCCATTTAGAACGGCAGCGCACCAAAAACTAAAGAGTATGAAGCCATTTAGTGCAAACAGGTTGCTAAATCCAAATAGTACCTGTGTTAATGCTTCTATAGCATGCCATGCTGAAAACAACGATAAGTGATAGTGTAAATTACCAAGCCCAGGTACAGCTCCATATTCTTGCATCCATTTTATGGTGGGTAAATAGTAGCTATCGTTATCAATAAATAGTGGTGGTGATGAACTATATAAAGTAATTAGTATGAATCCAATGCTGATCCAAATGAGGTCTTTTTTAGTGAGGTTTACAACGGCTTTTTTAATTGCAAGTCTCAGATCTTGATAGGAGTAGGTGAGGCTAATTAATAGTGAACCAATAATCATTGAAAGGCTCACAAAGGAGTTCAGTGGAACTACCATTGTGATGGTGAGTGTTAGCAAACTCATGAATGAAATTCCAAGAATGAGCGAGTCGAAGAAAGATAAAGTGGACTTGAAAATGACTTTGTTGATTGAGAACCCAACACTCAGGAACCAACATGCTAAAAATGGATATGCAAGCGCTAGGCTCAGCATGTACTAGATGATAATCCCATCTTTCATTACCAGCTTTCTATCAGCCATATCAGCAAGTGTATCGTTGTGAGTAACGATGATAAAGGTTTGATTCAATTCATCGCGCAACTGAAAAAACAGGTTGTGCAAATCTTCAGCACTATTCGAATCTAGGTTTCCAGATGGCTCATCTGCTAATACCACACTCGGGTCGTTCATCAATGCTCTGGCTACAGCCACACGTTGTTGTTCACCCCCAGAAAGTTCATTTGGTTTGTGGCTTAATCGGTGCGATAACCCAAGGAGTTCTAAGTTGTGTTTTGCTTTTGCTTCAGATTCTTTCACACTTTTTCCTGCAATAAAGGCAGGCATGCAAGCATTTTCTAAAGCTGTGAATTCTGGTAATAAATGGTGAAATTGGAATACAAATCCAATATGCTCATTTCTAAACTGAGCTAGTTTTCTTGCGTTCAACGATGACACTTCCGTTCCATTGATCATCAGCGATCCCGATGAGCTAGGCTCTAGTGTACCTAAGATTTGGAGTAATGTTGTTTTTCCTGCGCCAGAGGCACCCACAATACTTACTACTTCTCCAGAATTAATAGCTAGGTTCACACCCTTCAGCACTTGAAGGTCACCATAACTTTTTCGAATATCGCGGGCTGTAATCATGTTGTTAACAAAGAGAGCGAAAATAGGTAATTCAAGCTGCGATTTCTGGTTTTCGGCTTTGGATTATTGTGTTACTTTTGACCCGTTTCGACTTAGCAAATTCTAACGAAAACAACTCATGAATTTACACGAATATCAAGGGAAATCAATCTTGGCTAACTACGGAGTACGCGTACAACGCGGAGTAGTTGCAGACACGCCAGAAGAGGCATTAGAAGAAGCAAAGAAACTACAAGAAGAAACTGGCACTGGCTGGTTCGTAGTAAAGGCGCAAATCCATGCTGGTGGTAGAGGAAAAGGAACCGTTACAGAAACTGGTTCTCACGGTGTAGTGTTGGCAAAGAGCCTAGAAGAAGTACCTGAGAAAGCAAAAGGTATTTTAGGAGGTCACTTGGTAACTGCACAAACTTCTGCAGAAGGAAAATTAGTGAACAAAGTATTCATTGCAGAAGATGTTTACTATCCTGGCGATAGCGAGCCTAGCGAAATATACATGAGTGTATTGATGAACCGCCAGAAAGGTAGAAACATGATTATGTATTCTACTGAAGGTGGTATGAACATCGAAGAAGTAGCAGAAAAAACTCCAGAATTAATCTTTACTGAGGAAATAGATCCGAAAGTAGGTTTAACAGGATTCCAAGCTCGTAAAATTGCATTCAACTTAGGCCTTTCAGGAGCAGCGTTCAAAGAAATGACCAAGTTTGTTACTGCTTTATATAGCGCTTATGAAGGTGCTGATGCATCATTATTCGAAATCAACCCAGTGTTGAAAACGTCTGATGATAAAATCATGGCAGTAGATGCAAAAGTTACTGTTGATGCAAACTCATTGTATCGTCATAAAGACATCGCAGAAATGCGCGATAAGTCTGAAGAAGATCCAACAGAAGTAGAAGCTGGTGAATTAGGATTGAACTACGTTAAACTAGATGGTAACGTAGGTTGTATGGTAAACGGTGCTGGTTTAGCAATGGCTACCATGGATATCATTAAGCTTTCAGGTGGTAACCCTGCAAACTTCTTAGATGTAGGTGGTACTGCTGATGCAGCTCGTGTAGAGCAAGCATTCCGTATTATTATGAGTGATGCTAATGTAAAAGCAATCTTAGTAAACATCTTTGGTGGTATCGTTCGTTGCGATCGTGTTGCTCAAGGGGTAGTAGATGCTTACCAAAACATTGGTGACATTCAAATTCCAATCATTGTTCGTTTACAAGGAACAAATGCTGAAGAAGCTAAAAAACTGATCGATGAATCAGGTTTAGCAGTTCACTCTGCCATTACGCTTCAACAAGCAGCAGATAAAGTAAAAGAAGTACTAGCTTAATTAGCTTAGTTAGATAGTTTTTGAAAGGCTCGATCACTAGATCGGGCCTTTTTTGTGCATTATTAACTCGTGGTTCTAAGAAAGCTTAATTGACTTAAGATTCTGCAATTATCTTTTGTAATCAAAAGAACATGAGTTACTACTATCTAAAATTGAGCTACTAAAATTGAAACACTTGTGATCAATTATTGATAACTCCAAGCAAATGTTAATAAAAGCAATTCTCTCGCAATCGCACGCCCAGAGGGGTTTTGCTACTTTTACTCGGTTAAAGCAGGAGTAGATATGGCAGAGGAAACTACGTATGACGAGAGTAATATCAAAACCCTCAAATGGAACGAACACATTCGCTTACGACCAGGGATGTACATCGGGAAATTGGGCGATGGTACTGCGTTTGACGATGGTATTTACATTCTACTAAAAGAGGTTTTCGATAACTCCATTGACGAATTCGTGATGGGGAATGGTAGAACCGTTGATGTTACCATTAAAGATGGAACCGTTAAAGTACGCGATTATGGTCGTGGTATTCCACTTGGAAAAGTGGTAGATGTGGTTTCCAAAATCAACACTGGTGGTAAGTACGATTCTAAAGCCTTTAAGAAAGCCGTTGGTCTAAATGGAGTTGGTACTAAAGCCGTAAATGCATTGAGTTCTTACTTCAAAGTAGAATCATTTCGCGATGGTCAAGTAAAAGTGGCTGAGTTCAGTGGTGGTGAATTAACTAAGGAGTATGACCTAGAAGAATCATCACAACGCAAGGGTACTCGTGTCACCTTTATGCCAGATAATGAGTTATTCGTTAACTACAACTACCGCATGCAGTATGTGGAAGAAATGTTGTGGAACTACGCATACCTTAATCGTGGTTTAACCATCAACTTCAACGGTCAAAAAATTCAGAGTGATAACGGGTTGAAAGATTTGTTAGGTAAGAAATTATCAAGCGAACCTCAAATTCCAATCATTCACATAGAAGGTGAAGACATTGAAGTAGCCATTACAACAACACAATCGTATGGCGATGATTACTACTCTTTTGTAAACGGACAGTATACAACACAGGGGGGGACGCATCAAAATGCTTTTCGCGAAGCGTATGTAAAAACCATTCGCGATCACTTTAACAAGAACTTCGAAGTAAACGATATCCGCTCTGGGTTTGTAGGAGCCATTGCTCTAAAGGTGATGAACCCAGTGTTTGAATCACAAACCAAAACCAAACTCGGATCAAACGATATAGCCGATGAAGGGCCATCTATCCGTTCATTCGTGATGGACTTTCTAACAACCAAGCTCGATAACTTCTTACATCGCCACCCTGAAACGGCTGAGGCGTTGTTGAAGCGAATTCAACAAGCAGAACGTGAGCGCAAAGATTTAGCAGGAATCAAGAAGTTGGCTAGAGATCGTGCTAAGAAGGCGAGTTTGCATAACAAGAAATTACGCGATTGCAGATTGCACTTAAATCAAGGAAAAAACGAGCGAAAGCAAGACACTACCTTGTTTATTACCGAGGGTGATTCTGCATCTGGATCTATCACCAAAGCACGAGATGTAAACACGCAAGCGGTATTCAGTTTAAAGGGGAAGCCATTGAATTCATTCGGATTAACCAAAAAGGTGGTTTACGAAAACGAAGAGTTCAACCTTTTGCAAGCCGCATTGAATATCGAAGACGGGTTAGAAGGATTACGCTATAATAAAGTGGTGCTCGCAACCGATGCCGATGTGGATGGAATGCACATCCGTTTATTGTTGATTACTTTCTTCTTACAGTTCTTCCCAGACTTAGTAAAGAAAGGCCACTTGTATGTGCTTGAAACACCATTGTTCCGTGTGCGCAATAAGCAAAAAACCTTCTATTGCTATAGCGATGAAGAGCGTCAACGCGCCATTGCAGAGTTGCGTGGTAAACCAGAAATCACACGATTTAAGGGACTTGGTGAAATTTCACCAGATGAGTTCCGTGAGTTTATTGGTGAGCATATGCGCTTAGATCCAGTGGTTATTGGTAGCGATACAGCCATTAGTAACCTATTGGCATTTTACATGGGTAAGAACACACCAGACCGTCAGAAATTTATCATCCAAAACTTGAAAGTCGAAAAAGACTTAGAAGAAGAACTAACAGCCAGTTAAAAATGAAAAATCTACAACACGCCTTATTCTTTTTATTGCTTTCATCAGTCAGCGCAGCACATGCTCAGTATACTACCTCATGGGAAGCAGCAGGAAAAACAATCTATGCCTTTAATAAAGATTGGAGACCCATTGATAATTTGGATGCTGCCACATATTACCGAAAAGCCTACAAAGTAGACGATTCTAAGTTTAAGGTCTTAGATTATTATAAGAGCGGAGAGCTTCAAATGGTGGCGTATTTTAAAGAAGCCGATCCAGCTTTTAAAGAAGTGGCGTACGGAGAAAAAATTCATTTCAGCAAGCTGGGAGATACTATTCATTATTATAAATACGATGATGTTGGGAATAAAATCGGAAAACATTACAGCAAATACGATAATGGAGAGATATGGTTTGAAGCAGAGTATTCAAACAAGGGTAAAGATGGCTTGAAAACGTGGTACTTTGAAAACGGTTTGGTTAAGAAGACATTTGAAATTAAGGATAATAAGAGAGTAGGAGTTTATGTCGAAAACCATGAAAATGGACAATTAAGCTTGCAAGGTCCTTACGTTAATGGAAATAGAAATGGCTCTTGGAAAGCCTACTATGAGAATGGAAACAATAAATATGTCCTTAAGTACGACAAAGGAGATCCAATAGGGAATTATGAATACTTCGATGACGAAGGAAATAAGACCGTTCAAGGTACTTACAAAAATGGCAAGCAAGAAGGCACTTGGAAGTATTGGCATTCAAATGGTGCATTACAGAAAACAGTTATCTACAAAGAAGGGAATCTAGAGGGGTTAATTAAATCATATACTGAAAAAGGCGAATTATATTCAGAAAGCAACTATGTAAATGGTACCCCAGTAGGAAAACACTTGTATTATACAAATGGTGTAGTTACTAGAGAGGAGATATATTCTGATGGATATCCAGCGAAGAAAATCACCAATTACTATACCTCAGGCGAAAAGATGTCAGTTGAAAAAAAAGGAAATATCACTTACTATGGGAAAGATGGGAAGGTATTGCATCCTAAGCAAATTCAACTAAACCCTAAGTCAGAAACTCCTTTGATCCAGTTAATATCTGAGGGTTACAATCTACCAAAGACTAAAGCTGTTTCAAATGCTCGTGGAGTTTACTCGTTTGGAATTACAGCAGATGGAAATGTTGATACAGTAAAAGTATCAGAATCTATTACCGATATTTCAGATAGTGTGCTTGTTGCAACCATCGAAAAATTGAAATTTTCTCCAGGAACTTATTTCGGTGAATCTGGATCTTTTTGGCAATCGATTATTGTGAAAATAGAAAAGGGAAAAATAAGTGATGTTTCAGAAGGAATGAGTTACTTCACTAAACCAGCAAGTGAAACTAACTTATCTGATAACAAAGAATTTACTGATAATACACACGATATCACCTATACTATTGTAGAGGACATGCCTGAGTTTCCGGGAGGAGAAGAGAATCTGTTTAAGTTCTTAGGACAAGAGGTTAGATATCCTTCTGAGGCTAAAGATGTTGGGGTACAAGGAGTAGTATACATCAGTTTTACAGTAAATGAATGTGGTGTAATACAGAATGCCAAAGTAATAAGAAGTGCCCATCCAACGATTGATTTGGAAGCTCTACGAGTTGTGAACTCTATGCCGGTTTGGATGCCAGGAAGGCAGAGGGGGTTGCCAGTCAATGTAAAATATAACCTGCCTATTCGATTTATACTGAATTAGTCTGATGAGCGAAGAAATTACACCAAACGAAGAAGAAAGAGACGAAGAATTAGAGCAAACCGCTCGTGAAGCTGGTCAGTTGGATCAAGTGATTCAAGTGTCTGGCATGTACGAAGAATGGTTTCTCGATTATGCGTCTTATGTAATTCTAGAACGTGCTGTTCCTCACCTCAATGACGGTCTAAAACCCGTGCAGCGAAGAATTCTTCACTCCATGCGCGAGTTAGAAGATGGTCGTTACAACAAGGTGGCTAACGTGGTAGGTAACACCATGAAATATCACCCACACGGTGATGCGTCTATTGCAGATGCTATGGTACAGCTAGGTCAGCGCGATTTATTGATCGATACCCAAGGTAACTGGGGGAATATCTACACGGGCGATGGCGCAGCGGCTTCTCGTTACATTGAGGCACGTTTAACCAAGTTCGCCTTAGAGGTAGTGTTCAACCCAAAAACTACCGATTGGCAAAAATCATACGATGGGCGTAACAATGAGCCAATTACACTTCCTGTAAAATTCCCGCTTTTACTAGCACAAGGAGTAGAGGGAATTGCGGTAGGTATGGCTTGTAAAATTCTTCCGCACAACTTTAACGAACTGATAGATTGTAGCATTAAGCACTTGCAAGGCAAGCGATTCCAACTGGTACCCGACTTTATGACGGGTGGTATGATGGATGCCGAAAACTACAACGATGGTTTACGAGGTGGAAAAGTTAGGGTACGTGCACGCATCGAGATTGATGATAAGAAGCTGCTGCGTGTTACAGAGATTCCATTTGGAACAACCACATCTTCACTAATTGATAGTGTGCTGAAAGCCAACGATAAGGGTAAAATCAAAATCAAGAAGATTGAAGATAATACCGCAGAAAACGTAGAGATTTTAGTACACCTTCCAGGAGGCGTTTCTCCAGATAAAATGGTAGATGCATTGTATGCCTTTACTGATTGCGAGGTGAGTATTTCTCCGAATGCTGCTGTTATTGAAAGCGATAAACCTCACTTTATGGGGGTAAATCAAATGCTGAAGAACTCGGCAGATCAAACAGTAGATTTACTCAAGTTGGAGTTGCAGATTGAGCTGAATGAGCTCCAAGAGAAATGGCATTTATCATCGTTAGAGAAAATCTTTATTGAGAATAAAATTTATGTGGAATTCGATGGCAAAACGTATGACGAGGCAAAAGTCGTTACACGTGAGTTGTTAGAGCCGCATATTCAACATTTGGTACGTGATGTTACGGAAGAAGATATCGAGAAATTGATGGAAATCCGTATGCGCAGAATCACCAAGCACGATGCAGAAAAGGCAGATACCTTTATTGCCTCACTAGAAGATGAAATTGCACGTGTTAAAGATCATTTAGATAACCTGATTGCCTTTGCGATTGACTATTTCCAAAACTTGAAAAAGAAGTACGGAAAAGGTAGAGAGCGTAAAACAGAAATCAGACCATTCGAGAATATTGAAGCAGCCAAAGTTGCGGTAGCCAATGCAAAGCTCTATGCCAATTTCGAAGAAGGATTCGTAGGGCATGGCCTCAAGCGTGGCGAGGGTGAATTTATTGCCGATTGTTCTGATATAGACGATATCATCTGCATTCGTAGAGATGGAACCTTGGTAGTAACCCGCATTGCCGATAAAACCTTTGTGGGGAAAGATTTACTGCATGTAGGTATTTGGAAAAAAGGCGATGAGCGCACCATTTACAACCTGATTTACCAAGATGGTGTTTCTGGCCCAATCCGCGCAAAGCGTTTTGCAGTAAAGAGTATTACACGCGACCGTGAATATCCGTTAACAAAGGGTACGGCCAAGTCTAAGATCTTGTACCTCACAGCTAACCCGAATGGTGAGGCTGAGGTGGTAACAATTATTCACCGCAACACAGGTAAAGTACGCAAGCTGAAGTTCGATTTCAACTTTGCCGAAATGCCTGTGAAGGGCAGGGCAGCAGGTGGAAACATTGTAACACGCCACGCGGTGAACAAAATTCAATTGAAGATTGAAGGTGTTTCTACTTTACCAGCACGTAAAATCTGGTACGATGAAACCGTACAACGCCTGAATACCGATGAACGTGGTGAATACCTTGGAGCATTTAAGGGTGGCGATAAAATTCTACAGATTACCCAATCTGGGGAGTATAAACTCACAGGCTTTGAATTGTCTACCAAGTTTGAGGAAGACTATATCATTCTAGAAAAATGGAAGAAGGATAAGCCAATTTCTGCCATTTACTTTGATGGAGAAAAAGATCAGTTTACAGTAAAGCGTTTCTTGGTAGAAGACTCTGATAAAAAGGTAAACTTCTTGAATGAGCATGAGAAAACACAATTAGAACTCGTAAGTAGCGATTGGCGACCAAAAATCAACATATCGTTTGATAAACGCAGTAATGATCGCGAAGATGAAGAAATCGTACTGGAAGAGTTCATCTCTGTAAAAGGGCTTTCTGCTAAAGGAAACCGCTTAACTCAATACAAAGTGAAAAGCATTGATTTACTCGAATCATTGCCGTACGAAGAAGAACCAGAAGAAGCCGAAAGGCCAGTGGGAACACCAGAACTACCTTCAGAAAATGGAGGAGCACACAACGGTGGCGATGATGAAAATCAAATCACCCTCAGCTTAGATTTATAAAACTAGAAAAGGACGCTTTTTAGCGTCCTTTTTTGATTCTTTTATTATGCGTTAGTAAACACATGGAAGCGGTGGTTAACAACGGCCTTACTATGAAGTATCGTGCCCTATTTTCAATAGCTTTTTCATTGTTTTATTTCGTTTGGAATAGTGGCATTAGTCTTATCAGTAAAGTAGGTCAAGAATCCTTTCAGTGGGGTGTAGAAACCGGCAGACCTTGAGTGGAATACGTACATGTATTTGTCAAGATAACAAATGTAAGCCCCTCGATTTACGTAAACCATTCTGTTCTTTCTGGAAAGGTCTTCAGCAGCGTCTTTTGCACTCTGAGCGTCAGGAAATTCCCATTCCTCAATTATTCCGTCATAGTATATCCCATTCCCTGTGCCATCTAATAATGATTTTTCAACGTAAAAATAGATAGTGATTTTTTCTACCTTTTCAAAGAGTTCAAAATTTAGTTTCCAGTGATTTTTCCAGTTCTGCCACCATTTTTGTTGGGTGGTGTTTGGATTTTCTCTCTCCATTTCATATTCATCTCTTTCTCTAACGTGTTGTCTGTGTTCAAGAACCAGAACAGTTTCTTCTAAAGTCAGTTCATAAAAGAGGTAATCATCAATTTTTACTGGTCGCTGGTTGTTTACGCGTCTGTATGTTTTTTGAAATCTAGCACTGTTACCTATGAATCCTGAAGAGTCAATGTGTTTTACAAGGTCTAAAAAATCTATAGTCACGATTTGCTGCTCTGATTGTAGGTCTGTCGTTTCAGAGGCAATGGTCTCGGTCTTTGATCTCAAGGTATCAACCTTTTTGTTTTCTTGATTATTTGTCTCTCGGTCAGAACATGCCACTATCAAGATTACTGCCAATATGTAAATTATCGGTTTCAAAGTCCTGTTACAATGCACGCTAGGGGATTGAAGTATTACTAAGATAGTTGTTAGGTGCTAGATAGCAGTTGTTAGAAAGGAGAAAAATGGCTGTGATTTTGTGGGTTAGCGATGATCGGGAAAAGGACTTAAAAGAACTTTTTAACCTTGAGTTGGTGACAGTTTTTAGATATTTTCAAGAATTAAGTCTATTTCGTCTGCAATTGCGTTGATTCTATCATCATATTTGTGAGTATCTTCTTGTACTTTCATCCTGATTAAACCGAGTGATTTAAGCTGAAGGTTAGAGTATTTGATTAAGGCTTTATTTTTACTCTTTAATTCTTCGGGAAGATTTGATATAGCAGAAATCTTGTTAATAATATTTATATTCTCATGCCATTTTGGTATAGCAATTTCATCAATGAATTGAGTTATTTCATCTTTGTTTGACTGCTCATAAATTTCATAGAGTTTAAATGCTTCTGATTCATTTTGAACGAATTCTTCTATATGCTTATCATATAATTCATAGTCAAATTCTGTTGGACTAAAAAATACAGATGAAAATATTCCTCCGATAAGAATAAGAGAAGAAACCAGTGCAATTCCAGCTGCTTTCCAAGGACTCTGAAATTCTCCTTTTAGCTTCTCGTGCTCTTCAATATCGATGCCTTGATATTTATTGATTATTAGAAAAATAATTCCAGTATAAATTGCTGGAATTATGGGTTGAGGGATTTTATCAATTATATACTCAGGAGTTAATGTCAAAAGCCCAATTAGAGCTACGGTGCTAATTAAGCCAATGAAAATAGAGTTGGTATAAAGTTGATGTTTTCCTAAAGCTCTAAAGTTTTGTCCTATTAAAATTGATGCTGCTAGTGGTCCACCTATAAAAGTTGCTATCGAAATTGATTTTTTCGAGTATAGTTTTTTAGTAGTGCTCATTCTACTTGTGTTATGCTTGTTAATGGTTTCGTATATGAAACTTATGGATTAGTGATTTTCGGAACAGTTCTCAAAATACTTAGAAAGTAATTAACTCAATAAAAATCTCTATAATTAATTACTAGCGTTGTAGCTAGGTATTCTTCCTCCAGAAATATGTTTCTACGCAAATTCGAATTCCATAAAGTAGATGTTTATTTCTATATCTTCCCGAGAGTCACAAGCAGT
>DIYR01000104.1 GCA_002429085.1 Flavobacteriales bacterium UBA6049 | reverse complement strand
TCCCGAGAGTCACAAGCAGTTAGTCGTGGTGTTGAAGTAAAACTAAAATAGAGAATTTAGCCTTGCTGTGTCCCTTTCCTAATCAACCATGTAGTAAAGATGAATTCTCCAATAACTGCATGTACTATTACAAGGATGGTTACGATCTCTTGCACTTTTTCATCCGTAAAACCTAGGTAGCGAGAGCCACTATCTAGTAGGTAACTCATGCCAGCTAGAATAAGTGCTATTCCAATCCACTTAGGCATGGTTCCAGATTGGATCATCAAATAGCCCATCGTTCCTAAATGAATCGCAAAAAAGAGTAGTCCTACATCCCACAGCATTTTATACATCGCTAATGCGAATTGATTGAACTCAGTATTAGTAGTCTGAAACTGTATTCCAACAGCCAGTGCCGCTAATGATACTCCAAACAATAGCGCATGGAATAAGCGTAAACTCATCGAAATGGCTGCTACTATTTTGTTGGTAGATTGAAAGATGATAAATAGTGAAAAAGCAAGTAAAGCATCGATAAAAGCAGTAAGGAAAAAACTGGCTAATCCTGTAGAGGTTTCAAAGAATACATCTCCCACTAGTTTGCCCTTAATGAATGGTTCTACAACAATAAAATTAGAGTAGATACCTGTTAAGAATAGTAAGAAATAGCCAATTCCTGTAAGTAAGAATACCTGTTGTGTTTTCATAATTGAATGATGTTAAAAGGTTAGAACTACTGCTCCTACCTTGTGGCCAGTGTCTACATATTGATGAGCTTCAATTGCTTGATCTACAGTATATATTCGATCGATAACAGGAGAGATGTGCCCTGCCTCTGCTAATTGAACTAGCTCTTCTAATAATTCTACGGTATTATGTCCAACACCCATTTTAAGCTGGTGATGCTTACCTTTTAGTTTAAATATTTGGCGGATGTAATCACTAAAAGGTGTATCGGAAGAGATATAGGTGGCATGCTTTTTCATGATTGATTGACAAGCGGTATAAGATGTTTTTCCAACAGTGGTGAACACAGCATCAAACTCGTTTTTGAATGTGGTAAAGTCTTGTTTTTTGTAGTCAATTACCTTGTCTGCTCCGAGTTCGTACATTAAGGATACATTATTGGTGCTACAAACGGCTGTTACATGATACCCCATGTGTTTAGCTAATTGTACAGCATAAGTTCCAATAGCTCCTGAAGCACCATGTATTAAGATCTTTCCCTTTTCCGTAGCGGGTAGTTGTTTTAGAAACGAAAGTGCAGTCATTCCTCCAAATGACAGAGTAGCACTTTCTTCTAGTGTCCAATTATTAGGAGATTTAGCAACAATATTCTTGGAGGTAATTTTTACATGTTCAGCATGTCCACCCATGTTGTAGCCTGTAATACCAATTATGCGGTCGTTTAATTGAAATTGGCTCGACTCAGCTGTTCGAATAACAATACCAGCGAAATCTTGCCCCATTACGTTGCATTTGGGTTTAATTAAACCATAAAATAGCCTAATAAGCCATGGACGAGCTGCTCTTACCCTTGAATCGCCAGATGAAACGGTAGAAGCATAATTTCGAATCAAGCTGTCGTTTTTAGTCAATATAGGCGATTTTATGTCGCTCAAATTCAAGACAGAAGGATCTCCGTAATTGTGGTAAGTTATTGCTTTCATTATTTGGTGCTTTTAACAAGCAAACCTACCGAGGAGGGTATCTAAATCTCATTGACTTAAGTTAAGAAAGGAATGGGTCCTCCAATTTTGAAGTAATTTCTACACGGAATAGATTTCATAATGTGTAATCTGGTATTAATTTGTAATCATGAAATCAATCCTTTCCCGATTCATTACATTCTCCCTATTTCTAGTAATTACACTTGCAGGAAATGCACAGAATGCTTTGTTACCAGATGATTCTTTGCGAGCCTTGGGAATTATTCCTTTGGCAGATGTAAAGGTGGAATATGGTAAAACCAGAGATTTATTAGAAACTAACAAGGCAGTATTTGATCATGAGGCTGATACCACATCAACTGATAATGAGAAGCTAGAGAAATTGTTAGAAGAAGGGGAGAGAATCAAGCAAATTGCGAGGCATTTATTGAAACGCAGTGCAAATGTCAATATCATTCAGCTAGAGTATAATCGTTTAGATAAGTACAGGAAAGATCTTGCAAAGATTCAAAAAGAAGTAGACGAATCCATTGAAACATTAACCGATAACACCGCTAAAAATCAAATTTGGATTAAGCGTTGGAGAGAGACAGAAGCTTATTATGAGTCGGTTGGAATCAATCCAACTGAAAATAAAATTGGTGGAATCATTGATGAATTGGTCGAGAGCGAGGAAAAGTTGAAGAAAGAGCTAAATGAAGAGCTTTCATTACAAGAATCGCTGATTAATGAAGAGCAAGAAACCTCTTTGTTGTTGAGTGGGCTAGCAGATAGACAGAACAATTTTTTAGCGCAATTATTAGAGCGAAATGATCCATTTATTTGGGTTGCAGAAGATCCTGTTCTGGTTGATTCAGTGCCTTCTGATTCTGTAATTATGAGAGAGGCAGAAATGCTAGAAGTGCTCGGTCTAAGTTCTTGGCAAAATCAGTTGAAGATGTTTTTGCAAGACAACAGTGAAAAAGCGAGTTACCATTTGATTATCAGCTTATTGTTTTTAGGACTGCTCATCTTGTTCCGTTCAAATATTACTTCAGCACAAATTGAAGAAGAGAAGTTAAGTGTTATTGTAACCTTGTTTAACGCACCAGTGGTAACATGGGCATTGGTGAGTATAGTAATGATGTTTCTAATCTATCCGGTGATGCCGTTTGGTGTTAGGCCAATCTTACTCTTGTTAGCAGCTATACCTACATTAATTCTTGGGTGGCGTATTGTACACCCTATGTTTAGAATACCATTGGTCATTATTGTAGTGCTTTACAACATTGATCAGTTCTTAGAGGTGTACAACAACGGTCAGCTGTTGTTTAGATGGTTGTTGTTGTTAGAATCTACAGCTGGTTTGGCAGCTATGTTTTTTGTGTTCAGAGCTAAGAAGCAAGACATGGAAGGGAAATTTTTTATTTGGAAAGCGATTATCCAAATAGCCCCAGTATTAGGTGTGTTATTCAGTATTTCTGGAATCTTGCATGTTGTTGGATACACGTTCTTAGCTCAAATAGTATCGAGTGTAATCGTACATTCATTAATGGTGGCTCTCATTATATTGATTTTGATTCGAATTTCATATGGGATCATCTACATGCTCTTGCATCATTCACCTGTGGCACAACTACAAGTATTTCAAAAGCACAATGAAATTGTATTAAAACGCAGTATGCAGATCTTAAACGTACTAATGCTATACATGTGGGTAGTTACCATTTTACGTAAGGCAATGTTGTTACAGCCAGTATCCATAGTTTGGAATGCATTTTACCGTAAAGAGATGGAGTACGGTATGTTAAGCATCAGTGTGCAGCATATTGTGGAATTCTTCTTGGTGTTATTTGGATCTGCGGTGCTCGCTAATATTATTCGAGCACTCTTAGAAGAAGATATTCTAATTCACTTTAGCTTGAAGCGAGGCGTTCCGAAAGCCATTGCCATGATGACCAAGTATACTCTAATGGTACTAGGCTTTTTCTTAGCAGTGTCTGCTATGGGAGTAGATGTAGATAAGTTGAGCTTTTTGGCAGGTGGTTTAGGTGTTGGTATTGGATTTGGGTTACAAAATATTGTAGGAAACTTTATTAGTGGATTGATTTTGATCTTCGAACGCCCTATTCATCAAGGAGATGTTGTGGTGGCTGGACAAACCGAAGGTGAAGTGAAAGAGATTGGTTTACGTAGTTGTACTGTTCGCTCATGGGATGGAGCTGAAGTAATTGTTCCTAACCAAGAGTTTATTACAAATAGGGTTACAAACTGGACCTTGTCTGATGCACAACGTAGAAAAGAATTACGTATCAAAACAGACTTAGATGCCAATCCGAAAGAAGTGGTTGAACGTATTCAAGAGTTATTGAAGAATAGAAGCGATTTATTACATACACCAGCGCCAATGGTATTGTATCAGGGATATTCAGAGTATGCACAGGAGTTTAGAATACTTTTCTGGATGAATAAAAACCTGCTAGTGGCAACTTCTGATATTGCTCTAGATATTCACGATTTATTGAACGAGATGGGAATTGGAAAACCAGTTCCAATACGAGATATTAGGTCACAAAAAAAGCCAGATGCATAACATCTGGCTTTCAATTTGCTCGTATATCACTTTCGAATTAGTGCCAATAGCTAATCCCAATATTGAATCCTAAATAAGATTGATCCCATCTTGCATCACCAGCTTTAAATGCATAGTTGTAGCGAGTTGAGAAGAAAAAATCTACACTTCCATACGTAGGTAAAATAACACCTACTTCAGGATAAAACCCGAAATGCCAGTTTTTCTCTTCGATTAAAAGAGGACCAAATTCGTTACGTTGTAAAATACGGTAGGTTCCTGCTCCAATTGTACCAAAAGGAATTACAGAAGCATCTGGATCTAAGTAGTATGTTACGTTAGCCATCACTGGGAAAACGTTGATGTAACGATACTGATTAGCAGTGTATGTTGTCGTTCCATCTGTGTAAGAACCTTTGTTTACAAAATCATCAAATACGTTCCATCCAGTAGTAAAACCAACACCTACGTTGCTCTTTACCATTTTTTTCCACTCTAGGTTGACTCCTCTCCAGCTGTAATCGTCAATGAAATCAGCGGTTTCTGCAGTTGGTAACCCCATTCCATAAGTAACCGAAAAAAAGTTTTCTTGTGCGTTAGAAACGATGCTAGCGAGCATCAATGCGGTTGAAATAATCCAAATTCTCATAGTGCTCGTTATTTCTTAAGGTAAGTAGATTGATCGAATGCCAAACCAATGTTTGAAGCATATCGAGATTCATTACTGCTTTGGTTTGATGATAAAAGACCATAAATATTCGCAGACCATGCAACCGGAAATTCGTTGTCATCTGCTACATCGAATGGGTGCACCATATCAATTTGAATACTACCAACTTTATAATCTTCTTTGTAGATACCACCATATCCAGGATACCAAGGGTAACCAGGGTAATAGTATCCACCACCATATCCAGGGTAATAACCCCATCCATACCAGTAATCCCAGTATGAATACCAATATTGATAGTAAACAGAAAACTCGCTTCTTACGGCAGTAGTTGTAATAATTACATCAGCTAGATTATTCGAATCAACAGAATCAACTTCAGACCATCCTAAATCCAAAAAGTTTTGACGAATCTCCGCAATAATTGCTGTTTGCTGCGCACGTGTAAGAGGATGTATTTTAGTATCGTTTGTATCAATAATATCAACTACCGTATCTGGTAAGTGAAAAGTTGAATACGTATCGAAATTTACTTTCGAATCATAATCAGTCACTACCATGTCGTAGTCTGAATAACCTCGAAGCTGATCTGGATAACATCCCGCAAGACCAAAGGCAATGATAACTGCGCCAATGACTTTCAGTGTTAGATTTTTCATAGGATCTTGAAATTTTGTCCAAATGTACTGTTTTTACATAGCAAGGCTGTATTTGGAAAATGAAAACACTCGGGGTAGGGCACTTGAAAGGCTTTACTATTGCGCTATGTTCATGTTGAAAAGAGTAGGATACATTAATGTAGGAAAGATTTTCTACTGAGTTGATTTCCATCTTGATCTGTAAGTAGAATAATGTATAATCCTTTTAGGTTATGCTGAATCTGTAGTTGGTTTGTATGGTTTACACTTTGCTCTAGTACTACTTTTCCAGTTAGATCGTAAACAGATAAGGATAGGTTAGAGTGCCTTTGAGTTTCTATTAAAATTGATCTATGACTGATTGAGAATGAAAACAACTCGTGTTGAATTGTTTGCTGAACAGAAGAAGGTTCTGCTAGAATCCAATCTATCATAGTTTTTAATACTTGAGAGTTTGTTGCTGGATTGTCACCATCATTGAAATGATGATTTAATCCGGGAAAAGAGGTGATTGTAGTGATAGCCGTATCTAGTTCGTAGAAAGGATTCAATTCTGAAAACGGTACGTTGAAATCATTTTCTCCTTGAAGTATGAGTGCTCGTTTCTGGGCTGATTTGTAGTTGTAAACAATTGAATCAGTTAGATCAATCCAGCTTTTCCAAAAAGGCTCATAGGCGCCCAATAGAAGCTGGTTGTTTGGCCAACTACCATTTCTTACCATCCCCATTGCGTTTAGTATATCAGAATAGTACTGATCTCCAGTAACAGTATCCTGATCACATTTGTAAGAAATATCCCTCGTTTGATTGGCATAAATGGTATCTATAGGTGTGGTGTTGCCTCCCATTGATATAAGACCATAAATATCTTGACGTTCTTGTGCTACTAAAGGAATAAAATTAGAACCTTGACTGTGCCCCAATAAATAGATTTTAGAGGGGTTTATCTCTGGTTTTAATTTCACAAAATCCACAGCAGCAGATAAATCGCTGGCAAAATCTTGAATAACTAAGGTCTGTAAGTTTAATGAGGCTCCATGCGTTAACGTTCTTTTATCGTATCTAAAAGTAGCAATGCCAGCATTCGCCAAAGAATCTGCTATGTCTTTGAATAAGTAAGAGGTTTCATTTACCAAATCTGGGTACAAACAAGTTCCGTTTGCGCCAGTTGGAGTAAACGATTCGTTCCTGTTGTTTGCCCCAGAACCGTGGGCCATAATTACTATCGGATAAGAGCTTGTTCTGTTTGGTATTACTAAGGTGCCGTTTAATATTAGGTTGCCAGAAGTGAAGGTGGTGTCAATAGAATGTTGACCATTAGATATTTGGTAGAATAAAATGGTCAATACAAAAAGGAATAATGATCTCATAAGGCTAGTTTTAATACAAAGAGTAAAGAGAGAAATAGGTGAACCCTAAAGTGATTTCGGTGATGATAAAACAGATGATGAAAGACACAACACCCTTCACTCCGCTTAGATTAACAGAAACAGAGTAAGAATGATACATTAAATAGAGTGTGTAAACGAGTACAGGAAGAGTAGCGATAGCCATTATGAGAAATGGAATAAGCAAAGAAAGATCTGGGTTTTGTGGGTTTAATTGATCCAACAATTCAATTGTACTCTCTTTGGTAACTCCTGAAACCAACATCACTAAAACAGCAAGCCCCAATGGTGCCCTAGAAAGTAATTGAGTTCCTATCAAATCAATCATACGGAACTGTTTTTTTAAAATTAGTCCAGTTATAGCAAGCACTGCTGAAAAGACTAGTGCGTTGAGAAATGGTTCTAAGAAAGAAAGGTAGATCGGTGTAGATGCCTCAATGTATTTAAGGTTAATGAGTCCATTAAAATGAATCTCTGTATATACTGCAATGAATGAAGAGATTATGGAGAAAACAATTCCTACAATTAGCGCTTTTTCTCCAGCGATATAATTGAAAGGATGGATAAGTTTATGCATCATCTGATAGCTCTTTCAATTGTTCTATAATCTCATCTAATCTGTTTCGAACGAGAGGATAACTGCGTTCCATCCACTTAGCCATTTCTTTTAGGCTACCACTTGCCAACACAAATTGCAGAATGAAATCTTGATCGCTTTTAGATAGTTTTTGCAGCACTGGCATGTCGAATTGTCCTTCTACTTCAGTTCCACATGTTTGACAAGACAAGCGCTTCACTTTCAAATAGTCTTGACAGCTGGGGCACTTAACTGGTAAATTAGGTTTAATCATCTGTGTGTTTCAAATGTGAATGTAAAAATAAATAAAATTGAACAATTTTTAAATAATATTCAATTTATCAGTTGATAAGTTAAATTCAGTCATCTTGTCAGCTTTACAGTACTGGCACACGGTTTGACTAATGGCTGGCATAAATTCAAATACACAAACTCAAAATAGTTAGTTCATGGCTACAGGTAAAATTGACGT
>DIYR01000051.1 GCA_002429085.1 Flavobacteriales bacterium UBA6049 | reverse complement strand
CCGAGCTTTTCAGAAGGGCCTCCTGATATAGGAGAAACTACAGTGATCGTATCTTTTAGTAGGTTAAATTGAATCCCAACTCCTTCAAATTTTCCTTGAAGAGGCTCGTTCATTCGCTGCAACTCGTCTAGTGGAATATAAGTACTGTGAGGATCTAACTCTTCTAAGATACCAACTATTGCCTGTTCTGCTAGTTCGTCCGCATCTACTGTATCAACATAAGCAAGCTCAACATATTTAAAAAACGTTTGAAGCTTTTGTTCTGCGGAAGGATTGATTTGAGCGAATGCATTAATAGAAAGCGCGCATGCCGCAAGTGCAGTAACTTTTTTTATCATGATAGAATAAAACCTTTCAATGGTTTTGAATTAACGAAGGCTAAACTTAAAAGTTTACTTGGATAATTCTATTGCTTTTTTAGCAGGAACAATTTCACCTTGGAATTCACCAACTACAAAACAACCTCCAAATCCTTCGCTTCTTAGTTCTTGCTTATATTGGTTGGCTTCTTGGTAAGAACTGAAATCTCCAACCACGTATCTAGTTACGCCATCTGCGCCAACAACACGTTGTAGATCTGAGAACTCTAAGTAGCTTTCCATAACATCTGTAGGAACTTGTTTTTTGTAAGATCCTAGTTGTACTTTAAATCGCAAGTATTGCTTTTGTTCATCTGATAGGCTAACACCTTCCGGAAGATTAGAAATTCCTGATGTTCCACCTTGTTTAACTGATCTGATATCAACCTTTGTCCCTCCTTTTATTGCAACAACATATGCTTCAGGGAACCCAGATTGAACCGCGTTAATTTTGATTGCCGCGGCTTGGCTGTAGCTATTGTATGGAGCAGAATAATATCTGGTATATCCATCTGCAGAGCTAACAGCCATTACATTATCAAAACCTTTGAAGGCCTTTTCGTTAGCTTTCTTTTTGAAGGCTCCTAACTGAACTCGGTATACAACTTCTTGATCAGCCATGTTAGATTCATCAAAGTGAGTAACTCCTTCTTCTGAAACAAATGAAGGTCTACTGTCCACATTTCGGATGTTCCCATCTGGATCAATCGCTATGATACTTTCTGAACTTACTCCTGCTGCCGAAAGAGCTTCACGTTGTTCCGTTGCAGCAGCTATAGATGGAAACTTACCAACGGCAAGTACAATTTGATTGTCTTGTTCAAGGGTTTGAACGTCTTTATAGTTCAGCATATTAGTGACCATTTCACTTGGAATAGCATCTTGGAATGATGCTATTTTCACTGCATAAACGGTTTTACGAGAATCTCTATTTCTTTTAGTTCTTCCTCCTACGATATCAATCGTATATGACTCTTTTTCAATTTTGGAGTATGCTCCAGTCGTATCCATGTAGGCTAAGTACATTTCTAACAATCGCTCATCAGAGTACGTAACACCAACAGAATCAACAATTGCTCCAGGGGCAGAGTTTAACTCGTCATCTTTGAAGTTCCCAACTTCATCATCGTCACCATCTAATGGGCAACCAAAATCATCAACTTGTACACCAACAGGAGTGAATGGACATTGATCAATAAAGTCGTTAATACCATCACCGTCTTCATCTTCATTAGCGGCAAATAGAAATGGGGTATCGTCTACAGGAAGTTCTTCTTTTTTGTTTCTACTGAAATTATATCCTAGACTAGCTCCTACATAGAGCATGTTATCATTTTGGCCGTCAGCTGAACCTTCTGGTGAGTTGTCAGGAGTATATCCATCTATATAATCACTAAGAGTAAAGTAGTAGGTAGCACCCATTTTGAAGTTCCACTTAGGAGCAAGGATCATGTTGACTCCTACGGAAACAGGAAATGCTACAGTGAACTGTTCATAATCTCCTAACTCTTCTTCGTACAGTTTACGAAGATCAGTTTCGTATTCGTAATCGCGAGCTAAACGAACACTTAGTTCATCCGCATTTGGATCACCTTCAGAAAGGTTACGGATTGTTCCATCAGACCAATAGTGGTATGTGTTTCCGTATTCATCAATTAAATCTGTTTTACTATCAAAATCTAAATAAGCAATACCTGCACCAATGTAAGGTTCTACTACTCGATTTTCTCCAAGAAGATGATCGAAATTATAAAGTACCGAAATACCACCCGCATTAATTGTCGATTCAAAGTTTCGGTTGGTATTGAAATCTCTTTCGTTTGCTGATACTTTGCCCCGCATGTAATTGAATCGAACACTGAGGAAAGAATTTATTTTCTGTTCTACATGAAGATCAAAGGCTAACCTGCTGGTTACTGCATTATTTGACTTAATTCCCTTGGAGTAATCTCCGTAAAACGTCAAAAAACCACCTCCTATACCAATTGTTGGAGTAGGAGTGAAGGACTCTTCATCATTTGATTCAGAGTTGTTTTCTTTACTTGATGACTGTGCAAATAACTGACAGCCAATAAGTAAAGCTATTAGTAGAACGGAAATATGTTGAACCAATTTCACATGAATGGGATTAGATCTTCTAGCTTCAAAATTGGTCTAAAGTAACAAATAATCGAAAAACTTTTTCGAAAGCTTACTGTACCCACTTTTGATTGGTTATCATCAGGGCCTCTTGAACAGTAATTCTTTCACCATTATTATATGCTACAACAAAAGGACCTGGAAAAGAGTAAGAAGATTTGATGTCTTCTCTTCCGTTGCGTGCATCACTGTACATTGGATAGTCTCCTGTTGTATATTTCATCCATCCTTCATGATTTTCAACGATAAAGGAACCAGAGTAACTATATTGAGAAGCAAAATAGGCCTGATCAACATTGTTGTGTCCTGCTACCAGTTGAACTCGGTAGTTTATTCCAGTATTAGCAACTGGAACGGTTGTGATTTTTTTGGATGGAACAACTTCTCTAGGAGTAGGTTTTACAGAAACTGGTTCAGCTGATTTTGTCTCTTCCGGTTCTTCGTCAGCAGGTTCTGAGGTTTCTTCAACAGCTGACTCTTCTTCTTTAGCTGGTGTTACCACAGCTAGGGCTTCTTCTTCAACTTGAGGAGTTGGAATTTCTTCAGCTGTGGTGGTTGCAACATCAGATTCTTTTTCAGAGCTTGTTTCTTCTGAATCTATTGAGTTTTCTGCAAGTTGTACTCCTTCAGCAAGAATTGAGGCTTTCATTGTTTGACCATCATGTACATAAGCAAACTCACCTGTCAACAAAGATTCGTCAAGAGTACCTCCATTCATATCAATTCTATAACTAACAGAGAATTGATCTTCTGCTGGGAGATTCATCCAAACAAATTTGACCTTGTTGTTTACAACGGAGAAAACGGATTCTTTTTCATTTACGCTTGTGGCAGTAGCGCCTTCGGGAATGTATTCTTGAACTTTTGCAAAACCAACTACGTTTTCTCTTGTCAAGTCAACTTGCACTAAATAATTACCATTTCCTTCATCCGTTACCGTTCTTTTAGTGGCAACAACTGGTTTTTTAACTTCTTCTACAGGAGCTGCTCCAACTTGTAGCATCTTGGATTGAATGAAATAACTTTTTCTGTTATTTTCCTCTAAGAAGGAGAATGCACCACCAAGTTCTACTTCGGTAATAGAGGCATCTGTTACCGTAAGCTTGTATTTTACTTGAAAAGATTCTTCTGCAGGAAGAGCCATCCAAATCCATTTCATTTTTTGGTCAGAATAGGTGAACGTTGCTCCAGCTGTTTCAAGAGCTTCGACTTCTATACCTTCTGGAAAAGCATGTTGTAGCTTCGCAAAGCCAGAAACCCTTCCCTTTTTCACGGTTAAAGTGACTTCACAGCTTCCCTGAGTTGGGATTCGATCTGGTGCATCTTGTTGAATTTCAAGATCTGAAGAAAGGAATGTGGTTAACCCAACAAAGAAAATTAGATTGATTGGAACGATCAATAATTTCAACATATGCCTTTAGGTATCAATGATTTCGCTTTAAAACAAAGCTAGTTTCAAGACAAAGGCATATGTTTTATATGAGTTTCAATGTACTAACAGTGTGCTGTTAATTACGTTGTTAATAACACTGTTAATTAGGTGTTTATAATAGATTAATGATCTGTAAATCAACAACAAATTATTACTATAGTGGGGTGTTAATTATTAGAAATTAGGTCTAATAAGGTACTTTTGATAGAAGTCTTCAATTTCTTGAACAGCCTCATCTGCAGTATCAACTAATTTGAAAAGGAATAAATCCTTTTCGCTTACATTTTGTTCTTGTTTTAGCATAATTTCTTGAATCCAATCAATTAATCCAGACCAGAAATCTTTGCCTACCAATATGATTGGGAATTTGCCGATTTTATGAGTTTGAATTAATGTAAGAGCCTCGAATAATTCATCTAGCGTACCAAATCCACCTGGTAAAACAATGAATCCTTGTGAGTACTTTACAAACATCAGTTTACGTACAAAGAAATAATCGAAGTTAAGTAGTTTGTCTTTGTCGATATATGGATTGGAGTCTTGTTCAAATGGCAAGTCTATATTCAAACCTACAGAACGTCCTGCACCGCGGCTAGCTCCTTTGTTACCAGCCTCCATGATTCCACCACCACCACCAGTGATTACCCCGAATCCTTTATTGGTGATTTTTTCTGCGATGTCTTCAGCAAGAGCAAAATACTTATTGTCTGGTTTTGTGCGTGCAGATCCAAAAATACTTACGCAAGGGCCAATCTTGGCCATCTTTTCAAAGCCATCAACGATTTCAGACATCACTTTAAAAACCTGCCATGAATCGGTGGTTTTTATCTCATTCCAGTTTTTATCGTCAAAGGCTTTTTTTAATTTATCGTCCATAACGGTATGCTTCTATGGCTTTACGAACGCTACCATATTCAAGTAGTAATTCGTTAGCTTGTTGATAGGATAATGAAGGTAACGATTCTAGAACCATTGTGGTTCCGCGATCTACTAATTTATCATTTGAAAGTTGCATATCAACCATGCGATTTCCTTCAACTCTTCCAAGTTTGATCATCACACTAGTTGATATCATGTTCAGTACAAGTTTTTGAGCTGTTCCAGATTTCATCCGAGTACTCCCTGTAACGAATTCGGGGCCAACAATCACTTCTATTGGAAAGTCTGCATATTGAGATACTGGAGCGCTTGGGTTACAAGAAATACTCCCTGTTTTAATTCCTTTGGCTTGGCAAGATTTTAATGCGCCAATTACATAAGGTGTTGTTCCAGAAGCGGCAATGCCTACTACTACATCAGAAGTGTTAATTTCGAATTGCTCTAAGTCTTTCCAGCCTTGATGAGTGTCGTCTTCAGCAAATTCTACTGCTTTTCTAATGGCATTATCTCCTCCAGCAATTAAGCCAATCACTAATTCATGTGGTACACCAAAGGTTGGAGGACACTCACTGGCATCAACAATACCTAATCTACCGCTTGTGCCTGCTCCAAGGTAAAACAGTCGTCCACCAGCAAGAAGTTTATCACTAATACAATTTACTAATTCTTCTATTTGAGGAATAGTTTTAGCAACAGCATTAGGAACAGTTTGATCTTCTTGATTAATGCCTTCTAGTAATTCTCGAGTTGATTTGTGCTCGAGATTATGATGGTTGCTTTCTTGTTCTGTAATACGTTTTGACATAACAGAAAAAAAGCCGCTTTAAGCGGCTTTAGCTTTTAAAGTGCAGGATACTTCTTAGGATTTGCTTCTACCATTAATTGATAGGCAGTTTCGAAGATGTCATCAACCGAAGGTTTGGAGAAGTAATCTCCATCTGACCCATATGCTGGTCGATGAGCTCTAGCACTCAGTACAGTTGGTTCAGAATCTAGTAAGAAATATCCTTTTTGTTCTTGTAAGATTTGTTGAAGGATGAATGCTGATGCACCACCAGGTACATCTTCATCAACAATTAATAGGCGAGAAGTTTTCTTTAAACTTTCTGCGATTGCATGATCTAAATCGAAAGGCAATAATGTTTGCACATCAATTACTTCAGCTGATACGCCAACTTCGTTTAATTGTTTTGCAGCTTCAATAGCCATTCGCATAGTAGAACCATAACTAACGATAGTCAAGTCTGTACCTTCTTTTAGCGTTTCAACTTTCCCGAGCGGAATTTTGAACTCACCCATGTTGGCTGGAACATGCTCCTTCAATCGGTAACCATTTAGAGACTCTACTACAATTGCTGGGTCATCACCTTCCAATAAAGTATTATACATTCCTGCTGCTTGCACCATGTTGCGAGGAACGCATACGTGCATACCTCTTACACCGTTAACAATCATGCCCATTGGAGAGCCAGAATGCCATATTCCTTCAAGCCTATGTCCCCTTGTACGAATGATGAGTGGTGCTTTTTGTCCACCTTTTGTTCTGTACTGAACAGTGGAAACATCATCGCTTAATATTTGTAAACAGTAGAGTAAGTAATCTAAGTATTGGATCTCTGCAATAGGTCTTAAACCACGCATAGACATACCAATACCTTGACCAACGATAGTTGCTTCACGAATTCCTGTATCACTTACACGTCCTTCGCCAAACTCGTCTTGTAGGCCTTCTAAACCTTGGTTTACACCTCCAATTTTGCCAGCGTCTTCACCAAAAATTAATACCTCTGGTCTGTTAGCTAAAATGTGTTTGAAGTTAGCACGAAGAATTTCACGACCATCTTTCATCTCATCAGTAAACTCAGGAGCAACTGAAGCCACTTTCAATGGGCTTTGAGCACTTTCAGAATAAAGATGCGAGCTATATCGATCAGTATTTTTTGCTTGTTCTTGTGCTATCCAAGCTTTCAATTGCTCTCGTGCAGAAGAATTCTCTCCTCGAGTTTGACGAATTGCTTTACGGGCAGCATTGAAAATATCTTTTCGGATTGGTTCGGTTAATCCAGCTAATGCTTTGGCCGTAGGTTCAACAAATACTTTTTGAGGACTACTTGCAGCAATCTGCTGAATCAGTTCAATAACTTGTTTTTGTTCTGCTTGAATTGGAGATAAGAATGCTGACCAGGCGGCTTTCTTGCCGTCACGGACTTCTTTTTTAGCCTCTTTTTCTAATTCTTTTAATTCTTCTTCGGTTGCGATTTCTTTTTCAAGAATCCACTTTTTGAATTGAGCAATGCAATCGTACTCGGTTTCCCAAGCTAAACGTTCTTTTGATTTGTAACGTTCATGTGAACCAGAAGTAGAATGACCTTGAGGTTGTGTTACTTCTTCAACATGAATTAAAATTGGAATGTGACGTTCACGTGCAATGTCTACGGCCTTTTCATATGTCAAACATAAATTGGCATAGTCCCAAGCCTTTACTTTGAAAATCTCGAATCCGTTGGTGTTATTTTCTTTTTGAAAACCTTTAAGTGCTTCAGAAATATTGGCTTTTACAGTTTGATATTTCTTTTCAACTGAAATACCATAACCATCGTCCCATACAGACATTACAAGAGGAACTTCTAAAACACCAGCAGCATTTAATGTTTCCCAGAAAAGTCCTTCAGAAGTAGATGCGTCACCAATTGAGCCGAAGGCTACTTCATTTCCTTTATTCGAAAATTTGGTGAAGTCACCAGAATGTAATGCCGTTTGTTGGCGGTATACTTTGGATGCTTGTGCTAGTCCGAGTAATCGGGGCATTTGTCCTGCGGTAGGACTAATATCTGCAGAAGCATTTTTTTGATTGATTAATTCCTTCCAAGAACCATCTTCGTTTAATGATCGGGTAGCATAATGACCGTTCATTTGACGACCTCCTGATGCCGGTTCTGCATCAACATCGGTATGTGCGTATAACTGTGCGAAAAACTGTTGAACCGTTAAAAGGTCAGCAGCCATCATCCAAGTTTGATCTCTATAGTAGCCAGATCTAAAATCACCGTTCTGAAATTGTTTGGCCAATGCAATTTGTGCTAACTCTTTTCCGTCACCAAAAATTCCAAATTTGGCTTTACCCGTTAACACTTCTCTACGTCCAAGAAGACTTGTTTCGCGACTAACGTTAGCTAATTTGTAATCTGCTAAAATTTCTGCTTTAAGCTCTTGCTGACTGATCTCTTCGGTATTCACCTCAATCTGCTTTGTTTCTGCCATATTCTTGCCGTTGAGTTCCTAGTTTCTTAGGTGGTGCAAAAGTAAGCAAAATGGCCTTCTTTTTTGATTGAGCTTA
>DIYR01000255.1 GCA_002429085.1 Flavobacteriales bacterium UBA6049 | reverse complement strand
GAAAAGAACCTTTCTTTAGCTCTCGCTTTTTCTTCATCTCTACGAGCCCCGCCAATAGCAGCATCAATGTTGTTACTTTCAATTGCATCTAACAACGTAGTTGTTTGTAGTGCATTTCTACTTGCATTGATCCCAGTTTCTTCTTTTACACGGCCTTCATCAATTGATTCTTGCACAGAACCTACAATCAGTTTTGCTCCAAGCTCTTCTATGACGTTGTTTCTAAACTCAATTGTTTCAGGAAAGTTATGCCCTGTATCAATATGCATTAAAGGAAATGGAATCTTGGCTGGGTAAAAGGCCTTTCTTGCAAGGTGCGTAACCACAATTGAGTCTTTTCCTCCTGAGAACAGAATCACAGGATTCTCGAACTGTGCATACACTTCACGCAATACATAGATTGCTTCTGCCTCCAGTTCTTGTAAATGTTTCAATGAATAGTTTTTCATATTCTGGGATTAGGTCTATTCTACTTTAACGGTAAACGTTGAGTAATGATGTTCATTAATTGATTCACACAAGTATCGAGATCATTTTCAGCTGTATTCACTCGGATGGTAGGATTTTGTGGTATTTCAAATGGTGATGAAATCCCTGTAAAGTTGGAGATTTCCCCAGCTCTTGCTTTTGCATAAAGCCCTTTTACATCACGCTCTTCGCACACTTCTAGCGGGCAATCTACATGTACTTCAATAACATCATCCACCCCAATAATTTCTTTTATTTTTTCTCTATCCTTCTCAAAAGGAGAGATGAAGGCAGTCATCACTACAAAACCCGCATCAACAAACAGCTTAGATACTTCACCTATTCTACGGATATTTTCTGTTCTGCTTTCTTCTGAGAAATCTAAATCTGAATTCAAACCAGAACGAATGTTATCTCCATCTAGAATGTAAGTTCTTACACCATCATTATACAATTCTTGCTCTACCATATTGGCAAGTGTAGATTTACCTGAACCACTTAATCCAACAAACCAAATTGCAACTGAAGAATGTCCGTTTTGCTTATTACGTTTTTGCCTAGAAATAGCGTGGTTATGCGGAATGATGTGTAATTTTTCGTCAGCCATGAATAGCATTAAGGGTTAATATGATTATTAACGAAGTTACTGAATACACTAAGGTGAAAGGTATTCCTGCTCTTAAAAAATCACTAGACTTATAGTTCCCAGGACCGTACACCATTAAATTTGTTTGATAGCTCACTGGAGTTAAAAAAGCAGCACTTGCACCGAATGCTATTATCAGAAAAATAGCTATTGGATTAAGAGATAAGTCATGGATTAATTGGTAAGCAAGAGGGAAAACTATTGAAACAGCTGCCACATTTGTGACGAAAGAGGTAAGGCTTAAAGTCAGAATAAACAGTCCTACAATAATTCCAACTTCGCCAAAATTTCCGCAAAATTCAATAAACGGTCTTGCGACAGTTTCTGTAGCTTCTGATTTTATAAGTGCGGTTCCTATGGTTATTGCACTGCCAAGAATCACCAACAAATCTAAGTTGGTATGTTTTTTAAGCTTTTCTTGATTGATTAATCTTAAACTAACTCCTAGACCCAGAATAACTAATAATCCTACAAAAAGTGAAAATAATCCAGAAATAACCAACGCTACGATACCCAAACCACCAATAGCAAATGCCTGCTTCTTCCATCTAGCAACAGCATTCATTTGGCTTACCACTGATACTGTGTACAGATTTTTGTCCTTATTACTTTTTGTACTGAACTCTTTTCCAGTAGTGACAAGCAATAGGTCTCCTGTAGCTAACTTTATTTTACCCAATTTACCACTCAAACGTTCACCGTTTCTATGAATAGCAATTACAGCGGCATCAAATCTCTCCCTAAACTCTACTTCTTTCAACGTTTTCCCTTCTAGTATTGAATTCGAAGGAATCACGGTCTCAACAATGTCCAGTTCATTACCTAAGTTGAAACGATCTGTTTTTGCCCAATCGAGCCCATCTGTGTTTTTAACTAACTCAACAACCTGTTTGGTATCTCCCGCAAAATAAAGTCGATCGCTATCTGTAAGAATTTCGTAAGGATCTACTGGCTTAATGATATGATTCTCACGCACAATCTCAACTAAGAAAACTCCTTCCAAATTTCTCAATTCTGCTTCCTCTACAGTTTTTCCAACTAAGTTAGAACTAGGTACAATTTGGGTTTCTACAACATATTCTCTAATGTTAGAAAAAACTTCTTCTGATACAATGTTTCCATCAGGAAGAAACTTATGGCTAAAAAACGAAAGAAATAGGGCTCCAACTACTGAAACTCCAAGGCCTGGTAATGCAAAATCAGCAAACGTTAGCACCTCTCCTCCGCTCGACTCAATGAAACCGTTTAATACCAAGTTGGTTGATGTTCCAATCACGGTTATCATTCCACCTGTTATTGCTGCAAACGATAGAGGTATCAATAATTTACTTGGAGAAACTTTATGTTTTTTGCCCCATTGATACACGTATGGAATCAGTAAAGCAACAATAGGAGTATTGTTCATTACAGATGATAAACCAGAAACCGCTCCAGTTAGTTTTAGCAGAAAAACACGGGGAGATTTGGTATTTCTGAACCAAACGTCTAGTGCTCCAGCGATATCATAGGTATCTCTGATAATGGCAGTTATAAATATCAAGAGAAAAATAGTTACAATACTTTTATTAGCGAAGTTGCCTAGAAAAGTATCTACTGAAATGATTCCCAACAAAATCAGTAAAAAGGCTCCTCCAAAAAAGACATAGGTAGTTTTGATTCTATCCCAAATAAGCAGAATTACTACCAAAAAAAGGTCTAAGAGGACAATATATTTTTCCCAAAGAGGATCTAACATTAATCTAATGTACTAAGAACCAAGGGTTCAATAAATTCTCTTTGTTGTACTTCAATTCTGTTAACTCTGGATATTGATCTACTTTAAATCCTGCAGCCTTGCATATAGCATGACCTGCACCTGTATCCCACTCCATTGTTGGAGCAAATCTTGGATACCGATCGGCACTCCCCTCTGCTACCATACAAAGTTTTAATGAGCTACCTCTCGACAACACCTCTACCTCTCCTTTTTCAGACCTCAGTTTTTCCATATATGCAGTAGTTTCATCACTCATGTGAGACCTACTTCCTACCATTATATATGTATTGCGATCTTGAGTAACTGGTAATGTAATTCCCTCATCCCACGTTGGCACTTCAGAATCAGGATCTATGTTTTCCCATTTGCGAGCTCCTTGACCAACTATTCCCACATACAATGTCTTTAATACAGGAACATAAATTACCCCCATACTTGGATGTCCACCTTCTACTAAAGCTATGTTTACAGTAAACTCGCCATTTCTCTTCACAAACTCTTTGGTACCATCCAAAGGATCTACTAACCAAAATGGATTCCAACTTTTACGATCTTCAAAACTATCTTGCTTTCCTTCTTCACTCAGTACTGGAATTCCTGTTTGTTCTAAGCCTTTCATGATTTCTACATGAGAACGTTTATCAGCTTCAGTCAAGGGTGATTTGTCGTCCTTATTTTCAACAGAAAAATCAGAAGAATAAACATCTAAAATCTCACCACCTGCCTTAAGTGAAGATGCAATAGCTATTGAAACAAGTTGATTAATGTCCATTTTCATTCGGGATTTGAACAAATGTAAGAATCTACTACACCTTCAGTCTATCTATCAATAAATACCGCTGTGGCAATATCAACTAGAAACATGTTTAAGTTTGTTTCAGAACAATCTAAATTCCCATTATGCAAACTGTACTTGTAACAGGTGGAGCCGGTTACATCGGAAGCCACACAATTCTAGAGTTAATTGATGCTGGTTTTGAGGTAGTTTCTGTAGATAACTACGTGAATTCCAATAGCTCTACGTACGATCGAATATTTGAACTAAGTGGAAAAAGAATCGACTACTATGAAGTAGATTTACGTGACTTAGAAGCTACAAAACAGATATTTACGGATCACCCCAATATGGTAGGTGTTATTCACTTTGCCGCATTAAAATCTGTTCCAGACTCCGTTGCCAATCCAATATTTGCTCTAGATAACAACAACTCTTCGTTAAACAACATTGCAAAATGCTGTGTTGAGTTCAATGTTCCCAATTTAATTTTTAGCTCTTCATGTTCTGTATATGGCAACGTTATGCCTGAAGATTTGCCTGTAACGGAACAAACCGAATTGAAGAAAGCTGAATCTCCGTATGCGTATTCTAAGCAAAATGGAGAGGTTTTACTTGAGTTCTTAACAAACGTTAGTGATTTACATGCTATTTGTTTGCGTTACTTTAACCCAGTTGGAGCTCATATTAGTGGGCAAATTGGCGAGCTTCCGTCAAAACGCGTGAACAACCTGATTCCAGTGATTACACAGGCCGCTGCTGGAGTAATTCCTCATTTCACCGTATTTGGTGGTGATTGGCCAACGAGAGACGGCTCTTGTATTCGTGACTACATTCATGTAACAGATATTGCTAATGCACATGTACTCGCTCTTCAAAAGCAAATGGATGGATCTTATACCGAATGCTTTGATATTATCAATTTAGGTAGTGGCGATGGTGTTTCTGTATTTGAAGCAATTGCTGCATTTGAAAAAGCTTCAGGAGTAAAGGCTCCTTATGAAGTTGGACCAAAGAGGGATGGTGATGTAGAGACTATTTATTCTAACCCTCAAAAAGCAGCTGAGGTACTTGGGTGGATTCCTAAGTATGGTATTGATGAAATGATGTCTAGTGCTTGGAAATGGCAATTAAGAATGAAAGAACTTGGAATAGCTAAACATAAAATGGATTAACAATTCATAAAAAAGGTCAGCAATTGCTGACCTTTTTGTTTAAAGAATTTCTTGTATGATTCGCTCCACCGAATAACCTTCTGCCTCTGCCCTATAGTTACGTACCAAACGATGTCGTAAGATTGGTTCGGCAACTGCTTTTACATTTTCAATATCTGGACTGTATTTTCCATTCAATAGAGCATGGCATTTAGCACCTAGAATTAAGTACTGAGATGCACGTGGCCCAGCTCCCCAACTAACAAAGTCTTTTACAATCTGTGGAGCATACTCAGAATTGTAGCGTGTACTATTTACCAATTTAACAGCATACTCTACAACATTATCAGTTACTGGAACTCTTCTAACCAGATGCTGAAAGTAGGAGATTTCTTCTGCATTCATCAAGGGAGAAACTGAAGCTGTGACATCTGATGTTGTTCTTTTAACTACTTCAACCTCTTCTTGGAAAGATGGATAATCTACCCATATATTGAACATAAAACGATCTAATTGAGCTTCTGGTAAAGGATACGTTCCTTCTTGCTCTATAGGGTTTTGAGTTGCTAATACAAAGAATGGCTTTCCTAGTTGATATGTATGACCAGCCGCAGTAACACTTTTTTCTTGCATTGCCTCTAAAAGAGCTGCTTGTGTTTTAGGTGGAGTACGGTTTATCTCATCTGCCAAAACTATGTTCGCAAACAATGGTCCTTTTACGAACTCAAATTTTCTGTCTTGCCCTAATATCTCAGACCCGATGATATCTGATGGCATCAAATCTGGGGTAAATTGAATTCGGCTAAATTCTAAACCTAATGCATTAGAAATGGTGTTTACCAATAATGTTTTAGCTAGCCCAGGTACACCAACCAGTAATGCATGGCCACCACTAAAAATGGCAATGAGTAGATCGTTAATTACATCATCTTGACCAATAATTACTTGACCAATTTCAGCTTTTAAATCCTTTATTTTTTTTGCAAGCGCATCGGCTGCTTCAACATCGTTTTTAAAGGGTAGTGTTTCCATGTTTAAAACCAATCGTTTTCAAATGAACAATCACTGTAACGTTCATCTACTTTAATGTAGCTCGCGCCAATATGATCTTTCATCCATTGTTGCATTTTCTTAGCCTGCTTCTCCAACTTCGCAGCCTCGTAAATTCGTTGATAATCGTCTTTCAAATTAGCAGTATGTGGTTCTGTAATAGAAAGTAACTTTACAATACGGTAAGCCTTTGAGCCGTCTGGTTTCGTATAGACCACTGGTTTCGAGATATCACCTTCGCTCATTTTGTCTAACACGAAAAACAGCCCCGGATCTACTTGATTCATCTGATTCATCTCAAACTTTGTTTCACCAGACATTTGATTAATCAACTTTCCACCGTTTTTGTTGGTGTACTTATCTGTACTATACTCCATCGCTAACTCTGCAAACGTAACTGTGTCATTTGTCTGCAATACGTTGTACAGTGAATCGAGCAAAGCCTTTGAACGAATTAAATCATCTGTTCCAATTTTAGGCTTGATAAGAATGTGACGGGCATTTACTTCTTTACCTCGTTTTTCTATTACCTGAATAATATGAAAACCGTACTCTGTTTCTACTATTCCAGATACTTGACCTGGCTCTAATGAAAATGCCTCGGCTGCGAACTCTTTCACCAACATGCTTCTTGTTAAAAAGCCAAGCTCACCGTTTTGCTTCGCTGATCCTGGATCTTCAGAGTAGAGATACGCTAACGTTCCAAAGTCCTCTCCATCTGATATTCTCTTTCTAATGTCGCGTAAACGTTGTCTAGCATTTTGTTTCTCCGCATCACTTACTTCCGGGTCTATTACAATATGCGCTACTTCAACTTCCGAGTTTATATATGGTAAACTATCTTTTGGAATATTGTGAAAAAACTCTCTGACCTCTCTAGGTGATATTCTTACATCTCCTGTAATTTGTCCATGCATTTGCTGAACAAGCATTTGATCATGAATCAATTGCTCAAACTCTTCTTTGATCTGGATAATTGATTTTCCGTAGAACTCTTCCAGCTTTTCTTCAGAACCAATTTGAGCAACGAAGTACTGAATTCTCCTATCTAATTCAGATTGAATTTGATTTTCGTCTACCTCAATACTATCTACTGCGGCTTGGTGAATCAGTAACTTTTGAGTTAATAGTTCTTCAAACAACATGCATGAAGTATTCTCTTCAATTGGCATTCCTGAGCGGGAATATTGTGTAATCTTTTCTTCTAGTTCACTTCTAAGAACAACTTCATCAGCAACTACTGCAATAATTCCATCTATGAATGGATCATTTTCTGTTTGAGCAGAAAGTGTATGAAAAGAAAGTATACAGACGAGTATGAAAAAAACGTTTCTCATTGATTGTCAAATGTCTCAAAATTATTCTTGCTAATAGCTTCGTTCCTTAGATCTTCTTTTAACTGATTTAAGAAATCGCTTCTACGCTTATTTAATAGCATACTTTTAATTTTATCTCGCTCCAACGAAAGTGGTGAAACCCCATCTTTTAACTGATAACTAGATATCTTCAATAAGTACACATTTGTTGAGTCTTGGTGTTCTATTAATTGTCTAGAACGCACAAAATTGGCTTTATTATATACCTCTACTGGAACTTCTTTTAGCACATCATCTAGGTACAACCAATTTTGGTCATCTAAATAGAAGTTGGAAGCAAACTGATAGCAATACTCTTCTAATTGCGTTCTTGATTCCTCATCGTCTTTTCGCATCCAAGTTTTCACTTCTTCTACTTTAGGTGCATTTGTATCTAGTCGCACATATTGCACCTTTACAATGTAGTCTTTGAGTTTAAAGTGATCTTGATTTGATTGATAATATTCTTCTATTTCTGATTCTGAAATAGTGGTGTCTAATTTTTGTTGTATTAGCTCGTTTTGGTAAGCGTAGATTAATAAATCATTTCGATACTCCTGTAGCTTTTTCTCTACATCTTTTATCTCTGTATCTAAGTTCTTCTCTGCTTGGTGCACCAACAGTTGACGTTCTATCCAACTATATGTAATACTCTTAGCTAAGGCTAAACTATCCTCTACTGATAGATTATTAGGGATTCGTTCCTCTACCTCATCACGATACAAGAAAGCTTCATGTACTCTGGCTACAGGTTCTCTGTTAACCTCTTCAGGAGAACAAGCTATAATGGATACTAGTCCTATAACAACTAGGGAAAATGATTTAAAACTCAACAGCTTATAATGGTTTTACTGTTTCAAGAACTTCTTGATTCACGCTAAACGTATATGTAGTTCTCAAGTTCGCTAACCAATCTTTTTCTAATTGATTCTGATATGCTGAAGTAACTAAACCTCTTGCCTCATCCAATGTTTTTGGTTGAGGAGCTAGCACTTCTGAGATCACCACAATTGTGAATCCTTCTTTAGAAACGTGCGTTCCTTTTTCCCACTTTGCGTCACTTAAAGCTGTTACGTCCTTTTTAGAGAATTTGCCTGTTCGAATATCAACTCCTAACTGGCTCGTCACATTAGTTTCTGCTATAACTGTAGAATCATCTGCACCTGCTTTTAACAGCTCTTGAACTTTATTTAAATTCTCTTCTGAATTACATGTATAAATAGATGCTTCTACTCTATCTCCCCACATAAAATCTGACTGGTGTTCATGGTAATAAGCCTCTAAACCTGCCGAATCATTCACTGCTTTCTTCCAAATTTTTTGATCCATTAATTCGAACAACAAAATTCCATCGCGGTATTCCTGTACCAAGGCTCTATATTCTGGATACTTGATTTTTAAGATACTTTCTTCGTATGTCAACATTTTCTCCATACGAAACGCTTTGTATTGCTCTTGCACATAAATAGGAATTGATACAGCTTTTTGTCTTCTGCTCTTCGATTCTAAATATGTAGCAAACTCAGATTGAGAAACAGTTGTTTTCTCTCCCTTAAATTTCTTGTCATTGATAACGAACAATGGTTTTGTGAATCCTTTTGTTTGGTCAATAGAAAACTTGAATTGCCCATTAAAGTAATTTGAATCTAGCATGGTATTAAACACGGCTAAATTCTTTGGATACTCCTTTACGGAATATTCTTCCATTAACTTAGTAACTAACGACTGCTTGGAGCCTTGGCCTCTTCGATCTCTTTCAACTTTACGCTTTAAACCTTCATACTCTTCTTCGTAAGTTCCTGTATTCTTTCTTTCTAAACGCTTAATGATATGCCAACCATATTGTGTACGAATAGGTTCAGAAACTTCCCCATCATTTGTTAATGAGAATGCAGCCTTTTCAAATTCTGGTACCATTCTACCTGATCCGAACCAAGGTAACTCACCGCCTCTTGATTTAGATCCACGATCATCTGAGTATGTTCTTGCCAGTTGAGAAAAGTCTGATCCGTTCATCACTTGAGAATAGATCTCGTCAATCTTGGACTTTGCATTTTGCTGTGCCGTTGGATCTGCATCTGGCTTTACCGCAACCATGATATGCGCTGCTCTAATTTGCCCAACAGCCTCTCGTTTATCAACCACCTTAATAATGTGGTAACCATATGAGGTTCTAACTGGATTTGAAATATCTCCAACAGCTGTATTAAACGCAGCCGATTCAAATGGATAAACCATTCGTAAAGCAGAGAAATATCCCAAATCTCCTTTGTTCTGTTTCGCTGATGGATCTTGACTATACTCCATGGCTAATTCACCAAAATCTTGACCACCTTTAGCTTTGATTAAAATCTCATTGATTGAATTATAGGCTACTAATGTGTCTTTTGGAGAAGCATCTTCAGCTACTTTAATCAAGATATGACTTGCGCGTACATCTTCTTGTAAACGATCATATGCTTCTTTCACTAAGCTTTCAGCAAACTCGTTATCTACTAAATATGGATCTGAAAGTTGCTTTACGTATCCAGCCAATTCCTTCTGGTACTTTGGAATAGTATCTAAACCAAGCTCCTCTGCTTCTTTTACTTTCAACTTATAGTTTACAAACAACTCCATGTATTCCTGAGGCGATTTTTGCTCAATGTTTGAATTTACATTGTTGTTCTTATTGTAAACTAATTCAAAATCTGCCTTTGTCACCTGTTCACCTTCAACGGTCAAAATGATAGGATTTGATTTTTTCTGTGCTAATAACGGCATCGATCCAAAGCATAGACCGAGTGTCATGAAAAGTACATTTCTCATCATGATTGATTTGGTTTGAAATGGTTAACGTTTATTTTTTAGAATAATTTGGTGCTTCACGAGTAATTGCCACATCATGTGGATGACTTTCAGTAACACCAGCTGCTGTAATCTTCACAAATTGTGCTTTTTTAAGCTCACTAATTGTTGGAGCTCCACAATATCCCATTCCAGCTCTTAAACCTCCAATTTGTTGATAGATTACCTCAGCAATATGTCCTTTATAAGGTACTCTTCCTGAAATTCCTTCTGGTACCAGTTTTTTAATATCGTCTTCTGCATCTTGGAAATAACGATCTTTTGAACCTTTCTGCATAGCTTCAATTGATCCCATTCCTCGATAAGATTTAAACTTTCTTCCTTCAAACAAAATTGTTTCACCTGGTGACTCTTCTGTTCCTGCGAATAACGATCCTGCCATTACAGAACTTGCTCCAGCAGCTAATGCTTTTACAATATCTCCGGTGAATCTGATACCTCCATCAGCAATAATTGGAACATCATCATTTTCGAGTTCTTTGGCAACCTCCATTACCGCGCTTAACTGAGGCACTCCTACACCAGCAATAACACGTGTAGTACAAATTGAGCCTGGCCCAATACCTACTTTCACAGCGTCTGCGCCATTCTCCACTAACATTCTTGCAGCTTCTGCTGTGGCAATGTTTCCAATAATCACATCAATTTCTGTGTAGTTAGATTTTACTGCTTTTAGCGCATCTACTACACCTTTACTGTGACCATGAGCTGTATCAACAATTACTGCATCTACCCCAGCTTTTACTAAGGCATCTACTCTTTCGAGCATATCTCCTGTAATTCCTACTGCGGCAGCTACTCTTAATCTACCAAACTCATCTTTACATGCATTTGGTTTGATTCGAGCTTTGATAATATCTTTAAATGTAATTAAACCAGTTAGCTTACCATCGGCATCAACTACCGGAAGTTTCTCAATTTTATGAGACTGAAGTATTGATTCTGCTTGATTTAAGTCTTCGGTATTTAAAACCGTAACAATGCGATCTGAGGTCATCACCTCTGCAATACCACGATTCATATCTTTTTCAAATCGTAAATCTCTGTTAGTTACGATTCCAACCAATTGGCTTTGTTCGTCAACTACAGGAATACCGCCAATACTGTGCTCTTTCATAAGGCTTAGCACATCACCAACAGTAGCATCTTTATGCACTGTAATTGGGTCTTGAATCAAGCCATGCTCAGAACGCTTTACTTTACGAACCTCAGCAGCTTGTTTTTCAATACTCATGTTTTTATGTAACACCCCAATTCCACCTTCCTGTGCCATGGCAATTGCCATTGCCGATTCTGTAACGGTATCCATTGCTGCAGAAACAATTGGTGTATGTAAGGTAATGTTGCGTGAGAACTTAGAAGTAGTACTCACATCACGTGGCAGCACTTCTGAATATGCCGGTATTAATAATACGTCATCGTACGTTAGATACTCTCCTCTAATTTTTGAATCGAAATGTGACATGTCAGAATTGCTTTTGAACCTTGAAAATAAAATTGAGCAAAAGTATAAAATCAGGCGGGTTGAGCCTGCAAAGATTTGCAGTTAACAAAAGGCTAACGAGGTAAAAATGTTGCCTTCTTAAAATTAACGATAGAGCAATACAGATCCGCGTTCATTTATGACGTCACCAGCCAAGTTGGTTACTTCAAGATCCCAAACATAAACGCCTAATCCGCAATCGTTTCCATCTTTTGTTCCATCCCATCCTAAATCAGGATCGTTCGATTCAAATAAAATTCTCCCTCCTCTATCAAAGATTCTCAACTTGTAAGATCTGTGATCTCCAAATGCTATACTTGGCTTAAAGATTGGGTTAAATCCATTTGGATGAAATGCATTCGGAACGTAAATCAATGCATTATCACTTAAGCAAACAACATTAGACTCACTAAAGGATTGTATTCCATATTGATTCCCGATATCCTCTATTGCTTTTATTTGATAGCAAATGTTTACACCTTCTACCATCCATTCATCCATAGGTTCTTCATAGAATCTGTTAAACGGATCTTGAGTTGTAACAAGTTGAATATCGTTTTTAGTATCTACAAATCGGTGTATTTCATAAGCTTGCACTCCTGAACCAGATGTATCCCAGCCTAAATAAACTGTCCAATCTAATTGATTAATAAACAACTGACGATCAAATTCTGCCGATAAATGAACTGTTTTTGCCTTGTTAGACTCTCCTAAAATAAACCCACAAGAATCAAGAATATCAATGTAATAGTAGTAATCTGTTTCGTTTGCCCTTGCTGTAGAATCAATGAGCTCTATATCAGACGTATTAGAATTTGGGATACGACCTACTTCAAAGAAAGGCCCGTATTCATCTAATGATCGCTGTAGTCGATAATAGCTTGCATCAATTGTAGAATCTGTTAGTGCCTTTACAGAGACTATTTTATCAGTAATTACTGTGGCTTGATATACATAATGCACCCCTGCGATGATACTTCCTGCAGCATCTGGACACACTTCATTTGAACTACTTGTTCTAGCATTATCATCAAAAGCCCTTATGAAGTAGCAATACTCATTCGTTAAATCAATATTCTCATGAATAAAGCTGGAATCAGCCCCTGACACTTCTCCTACTCTGCTATACGCACCGCCATTTAAGCTTGCATAAATACCGTAACGAACAATTGTATCCCAACCAACATAAGATGACCAATTTAGCGTGGTAAGGTTTTCACAGTAATTTGGTATTGCTTGTAAAAACATAGTGCGGTGCCACCCCTCAATAGAACTAACATTGGATGCTGGTGGAAATCCTTTTTCACACGTATCAAAAGCGGCAATACCATATTGTCGTACCTCTGTATTCCCAGACGCCAAAACATCAACATAACTAGTATTAAGTTTCCCTATAGTAGAATCGATAATGATATTTTGATCAGCAATTATATCACGATAAATAATCTGATAACCCCTCGTATCACCAGATGGAGATCGCCTCCAACCTATAATCAGGTTTCCTGTTGTTCTATCTACAGAAACAGAATCGACAGGTGGAATTTCTGGTGGGGTATTGTCTTCAAACAATTCTTCTAATACAGATGAAACATTGGTACACCCACCTATTGTATTTGCAATCTCTATTTTATAAGCTACATTCTCAACACAGATTTTAAAAGAGTCTACTAATGATTCATCACCAATGTTCTTATCTGTAATAAATTCCCATGGTACACCTGCCCCTCCAATTCTTCGGTAAATTTGATAGGTTGGAGCCAAGCCTGGAAAGGTTCCGCTAAATATAGGGTTCCATGTTACTACAACAACGCTATCATGGTTCTGAAAAAATTGTGGAAAAATGGTACTAATTGTACCCAAATAAGGGGCACTTGTATCTGCCCCTGCTCCTGCATTAAAAACAGTTTTTAACTGATAATACACTGGAGCTAAACTAGCATCAACGTTGTGTGTATATGATGTGGTAGCATAATTTGGAATTGGAACGGTAGTAAATGGCCCTGTTGGACTAGTACTATGTTCTACTATATAACTTACAAATTCTCCGCCCGGATCTGCAGGTGCATCCCACTGTAGAGTCACTTCGCCAGTATTCTCATCAACCTGAACACAACGCAACTGAGGCGGATCTACATCGGCATGTAAATCCAGCACACAAATTATGCTTAATAGAAATAGTCCAAGTTTTCTCAACACCATGCTGAACGCTCCAATCGAATTCTTCGTATTAGAAAACGAAATTATTGCTCGATAGTTGTGCTTTAGCTTCTTTGAATTCTGACAGTATATCGTTGAAAACCTCAGTAGCTGGTTTCACATCGTTAATCATAGCCGCTACTTGTCCTATTTCAAGTTCGCCTTCTTCTAAATCACCCTCAAACATGCCTTTTTTGGCTCTTCCTCTTCCAAGTAACTCAGCTAACTCTTCATTGGTAGCATTATTGTTATATGCAGATTGTACTTGCTGATAGAATGTATTTTTAATCAATCGAACTGGCACTAATTCCTTTAATGTCAATTCTGTATCTCCTTCTTTTGCTTCTACAATGGCTTGTTTAAAAGACTCATGAGCAGAACTTTCTTGAGTTGCAGCAAAACGACTCCCAATTTGAACACCTTCTGCTCCTAATGCCATTGCTGCAAGCATTGCCTTTCCAGATCCTATACCACCTGCTGCAATTACTGGAATTTGAACAGATTCTACTGCATGAGGAATTAGAACCAAAGAAGTTGTTTCTTCTCTTCCATTATGTCCGCCAGCTTCGAATCCTTCTGCAACAACTGCATCACAACCAGCAGCCTCTGCTTTCATTGCAAACTTTGCACTACTTACTACATGAACAACTTTTATTCCATGCTCCTGCAATTTCTTGGTCCAGGTTTTAGGATTTCCAGCCGATGTAAATACAACAGGAACATTATATTCAATGATGGTTTGTACGTGCTCTTCTATGTTCGGATACAACAACGGAAGGTTGACCGCAAAAGGCTTATCAGTAGCGACCTTACACTTCTCCACGTGTTCTCTAAGAATTTCTGGATACATTGATCCAGATCCTATTATACCCAATCCACCAGCATTAGAAACCGCTGCTGCTAATTGCCATGGTGAGCACCATATCATACCAGCTTGAATAATTGGATATTGAATATTAAAGAGCTCCGTTATTCTGTTCATTACAATCCAAATTGATTAAGCAAATGTAAAGGATATACATAGATTCAATACGTCAGGTCAATGGTAAAGTGGATTTCATATATTTGCCTTTCCTTAAACATTCATGATGATCAAATCTAGCCTTACAGTACTTTTGCTGTTGTCTTCGCTTTTGGTATCTGCCCAGTCCTTCCGTTGGGATATTGGTGTTAATGGTGGTATCGCCAATTATTTTGGTGATTTAGCCTCCGAAACTGGTACGAATTCTCTTAAAGTTTATCAGAAAAATACCCGCTACTCATTTGGCGGTTTCGCTAGGTTGAGAGCCTCTCATAATATTGGTGTTAGCTTTCATTTAAATTACATTCTGATTGCTGGTGCTGATAGCTTAAATAAAGATTCTGACAGAACTTCCAGAAATCTAAGTTTCAGAAATAACATGTTTGAAGGTAGCGCTCGCTTAGAGTATTACCCTATCATTATAAACGATTTAGGAGGTAAAAAGCGCTATACAGCCGATCTTCACCTAATGTTATTCGGAGGACTTGGATTAACATATAGTAACCCACAAGCTAGCCTTAATGGAAGTTGGGAAAACCTGCGCCCTCTGCAAACTGAAGGAGTAAGTTACAGTGCTTTACAACCAGTAATTCCTTTAGGTTTTGGAGCTTTTTCTACTTTCAGAGCTGGAAGAGCTCGTTTCAAAAGACATCGCGTTGGTGTTGAAGTAAATTGGCGTTTAACCTTTACCGATTACTTAGATGATGTAAGTACTACATATATTGACAACGAAACTATTAGGGAAGAACAAGGAGAAATCGCAGCAGAGCTTGCAGATAGAAGAGTTGGCTCAGATGGAAGAGCTGGTGGTATTCGAGGAAACCCTAACAGAAACGACAACTACGCAACAATTATGTTTTCTTACAGTTACTTAGTTGGTTTCCAAGGAAGCGATTTTCGCAGACCTCGCTACAATTATGGTGGAGGTCGTAAAAGACGTACCAAATTTTAAATCTTCTTTCGCTTGAATGGCTGATGCCGAATTCTAACTTTGTTCACAATCAAATTGAATGAGATGAACAGAGATAATACGATATTCTCACTCATCGATCAAGAACACCAACGTCAAATAACTGGCTTGGAATTGATCGCATCTGAGAACTTTGTGAGCGAACAGGTTATGCAGGCTATGGGTTCTGTATTAACCAATAAATATGCAGAAGGATATCCTGGAAAGCGCTACTATGGTGGTTGCGAAGTGGTAGATCAAATTGAGCAGTTAGCCATTGATCGTTTAAAAGAATTATTTGGTGCTGATTATGCCAATGTTCAACCACATTCTGGTGCTCAAGCAAATGCTGCTGTTATGCTTGCATGTTTAAAACCGGGAGATGCCATACTTGGTTTTGACCTTTCTCATGGTGGGCACTTAACCCATGGTTCGCCTGTGAATTATTCGGGTAAGTTCTACAAACCTCACTTTTATGGTGTAGAGAAAGAAACTGGATTAATTGACTTTGAAAAAGTACGTGCTACAGCTACTGAAGTAAAGCCAAAAATGATCATTTGCGGTGCTTCTGCTTACTCTCGTGATTGGGATTACGAAACACTACGTGATATTGCAGATGAAGTTGGTGCAATCTTATTAGCAGACATATCTCATCCAGCTGGATTGATTGCTAAAGGAATCTTAAACGATCCGATTGAGCATTGCCATATTGTTACTACTACAACGCATAAAACATTGCGCGGACCTCGTGGTGGTGTCATTATGATGGGAGAAGATTTTGAAAACCCATTTGGACTCAAAACTCCTAAAGGTGATGTACGTATGATGTCAGCCATATTAAACTCTGGTGTTTTTCCTGGAACTCAAGGCGGACCACTAGAGCATGTTATAGCTTCTAAAGCAGTGGCCTTTGGCGAAGCATTGACTGATGAATATATGCAATACACGCTACAAGTGGTAAAAAATGCCAATGTAATGGCAGAAGAATTTGTGGCTCGTGGCTATGATGTCATCAGTGGTGGCACAGATAATCACTTGATGTTAATTGACCTTCGTAACAAGAACATTACTGGTAAAGAAGCAGAAAACGCATTGGTGAATGCACACATTACCGTAAACAAAAACATGGTTCCGTTTGATGACAAGAGTCCATTTGTTACTTCTGGAATTCGCGTTGGTACAGCTGCTATCACTACCAGAGGATTGATGGAAACCGATATGGCTCAGATTGTTGAATACATGGATGATGTAATTCAAAATCATGAGAACGAAGACCAATTAAAAGCTATCAAATCTTCTATCCACGACTGGATGAAAGACAAACCATTATTTGCAACAATTATAAACGCATAACATATGCATATTTCAGCGAATGATCCGGCTCGTAAGTCATTTGTGCACGTTCCGGAAAACAGCGATTTCCCAATTCAAAATCTTCCTTTTGGAATTTTTCATACTGCCAACAACACAACCCCTCGTGTAGGCGTTGCTCTTGGTGAATCTGTAATCGATTTAGCCGCTTTGGCTGCTTTAGGTTACTTCAACGATCTTGGCTTAGACCTAGCCGTGTTTACATCAGAAACGCTAAACGCTATGATGCGCTATGGTAAATCTGGTACACGCGCTATTCGTAATCGTTTAGCAGATTTGTTTGATGCCGCTAACCAAGATTTACAAGGCAACAAAGAACATGTTGAACAAGTGGTTCTCTCGCAAGCAGATTGCGTTATGCACTTACCTGTTCAAATTGGAGATTATACCGATTTCTACTCAAGTCGTGAGCACGCAACCAATGTGGGTTCATTATTTAGAGATCCGGCAAATGCATTATTTCCAAACTGGTTGCACTTGCCAGTAGGGTATCATGGAAGATCTAGCAGTATCATTATCTCTGGAACGCCAATTCACCGTCCAAAAGGTCAACAGAAGCCAGATGATGCTGATCCAGTATTTGGTCCTTCTAAGTTGGTAGACTTTGAATTAGAAATGGGCTTCTTTACGTATGAAGGCAAACCAATGGGCGAGTCTATTACAACTGAAGAAGCTGAAGATTACATTTTTGGAATGTGCCTATTTAACGATTGGAGTGCACGCGATATTCAAAAATGGGAATACGTTCCACTAGGGCCATTCTTGGCAAAAAACTTTGCTTCTACCATGTCGCCATGGATTGTAACGTTGGATGCACTGGAACCATTTAAGGTAGCAAGCCCAGAGCAAGATCCTACACCATTAGATTATTTAAAGTTTGAAGGTGACAAGAGTTACGACATCAACATTTCTATGAGTATCGCCCCAGAAAATGGTGAAGATACAGTAGTATGTAATTCTAACTTTAAGTTCATGTACTGGACTATGGTTCAGCAATTAGCTCACCATACGGTAAACGGATGTAACGTTCGTTCTGGTGATTTAATGGCAAGTGGTACTATTAGTGGACCAACTGAAGACAGCTATGGTTCTATGCTAGAGCTTACTTGGAGAGGTAGCAAGCCTTTAACCATGAAAGATGGTACAGAACGTAAATTCATTCAAGATAATGACACGGTAACCATGCGCGGATATGCCGAAAAAGATGGCATACGTGTTGGATTCGGTGAAGCTGCAGGTAAGATTTTACCAGCTAAATAGCCTTTAGTTAATAGCTATTAGTTGTTAGAAATTAGTAATCAAACAACTGATTTCGTTTCATAATTTTAAACCGCAATTCGGAGTTTCTGAGTTGCGGTTTCACTTTTACTTCATCCCATATAATGCTACTTATGACAGATAGAATTTTACAATCGCTCAAAACACTTGAATCTGAAAAGAACATACAGATTCTACTTGCTTGTGAAACAGGATCGAGAGGATGGGGCTTCCCTTCTCCAGACAGTGATTACGATGTTCGTTTAATCTATTTACACAAAAAAGACTGGTATTTAAGTCTAAACGAAGGCAAAGACACCATCGAATTCTTTTTAGAAAAAAATGAAATTGATATTAGTGGATGGGATTTAAGAAAATCTCTGAGATTACTATGGAAATCTAACCCACCATTACTGGAACGTATCCAATCTCCAATCATTTATTCGTCTGACCCTATTTTCTTGACTGAGGTAAATACTCTTGCTCAATCATCATACTCAAGAATTGCAACCATTCACCATTTCTTGAGTATGGCCAAAAAGGCCTTAAACGAAGTTTTAGAATCAAAAGAATATAAACTTAAAAGATTCTTTTATGCCCTAAGAGCATCAACGGCATGCCTCTGGATTCTTGAAAAAGAAGAGCTTCCACCTATCGAATTCATCAAAATGTACAAGCACCTAAACCTTCGTGAAGACCTAGTTCAAAGAATCTCAGAACTAATTGAATTTAAAGCAAGTATAAGCGAAGGTTACATTCACCATGGTGAAAAATCTTTGATCGAATTCATGAAACAATGTATTACAAGAGCTGAAGAAGAAGCTAGTAGTCTTCCTTCTTCAAAAGGTTCCATGAAAAGCTTTAATCAATTTTTTGTTGATACGTTGAACCGCTATGACAATTGACGATTTAAGAAGCAGAAGGCTCATAATACTTGAATGTATTAGCGGAAGTAGGGCTTATGGTCTTGCTACCAAAACGTCTGATACTGATATCAAAGGTGTTTTTATTCTACCAAAATCAAACTATTACAGTTTTGATTACATACCTCAAGTAAGTAATGAAACTAACGATATCGTGTTTTACGAACTTGGACGTTTTATGGAGTTGTTGGCTTTAAACAATCCCAACATTCTAGAGTTGTTAAACACGCCTAAAGAATCTATTCTATACAAACATCAGTGCTTCGAAAAATTGGACCCTAAAGCCGTTCTTTCGAAGCGTTGTAAACTCAGTTTTGGAAAGTTTGCCTATTCTCAGATAAAAAAAGCAAAAGGCCTGAATAAGAAAATCATGAATCCATTCTCGAAAGAGAAAAAATCGGTTCTATCATTCTGCTTTATTTCCACGAAAAGCGGTTCTATGCCACTAAATAATTTTTTAGAGGTTAAAGGTTGGAACCAAAAGAATTGTGGGTTAGTCAATATTCCTCACATGAAAGATCTTTATGGTCTATACCATGAAGAGTACAGTAATTTCCAAGGGATTGTATCGAACGATTCTGTTCAAGAATTATCTCTAAGTTCTATTCCTAAAGGATGCACTCAAGAAGCTCTACTCTATTTTAATAAGGATGGTTACTCTACCTACTGTAGGGAATATAAAGAGTATTGGAGCTGGGTATCAAAGCGAAATCAAGAACGCTATTCAAACACGATTAGTCATGGTAAGAACTACGATGCTAAAAACATGATGCACGTATTTAGGCTATTAGATATGGCCATTGAAATTGGAAGAGATCAAGAAATCAATGTAGAAAGGCCAAATAGAGATTTCTTATTAAAGATTAAAGCAGGAGAATTTGACTATGATGATTTGTTAGAATTGGCAAATTCTAAACAACAAGAAATGGAAGTGGCTTTTGAAGAGTCTTCATTACCAGAGCAACCTAACAAAGATTTCATTAAGCAATTGACTTATGAGATTCGTAATGAACTTTATAAAGACACAACTTTCCATTAAATATGGTCAGTAATGAACCTGGGTATTTAGAATCGTTTGTACTTTCTATTTCTACTTACCTTTAAATCACATTGAATACAATTCAAAATGAGCAAAATAACAGTACTATACCCACAGCCGACAGATTCAGAACAATTTGATAAAGATTATGCCGAACACCTAAAACTATTGCATGAAAAAACGGGGATTCCTTCTTCTGAGAAGCCCTATTCTGTCACCAAATTTTTGCCAGGCCCAAATGGACCAGCACCTTACTACCAAATGTTTAGTCTTTCATTTGAATCTATAGATGCTTTGAAACAAGCACTCCGATCAGAAGGAATGCAAGCAGTTTCTGCTGATGCTAATAGAATTTCATCAGGAGGAGCTCCTACTGTTCTAATTGGAACTGAAATATGAAAGTTTAAGGAAGAATACTCTCTATACTTAAACCGCAATCCAGAAACTCTGAATTGCGGTTTTATTTTACCCACAACGTATCTACAAAATAGCTTTTACAATCTGTAAAGTGTTGTTGAACGGTGTAACCTGCTTTCTCTGCCAGCTGTTCTAACTCTGGCAAATCATACTTTTTAGAGATTTCTACATGAATGTATTCTGCATAATCGAAATGATAAGTCTTCCCCGTTTCTGTAATATGCACATCTTGATCGGCCATGCTAATGATGTAGCTCCTAGCCTCCCCATTCTCTGGGTTATAGCTCTCGTAATGTTTGAACTTGGTTACATCAAAATTGGCTCCCAGTTCAGTATTCATGCGGTTCAGTAAATTCAAATTGAATTGTGCTGTAATTCCGTTTTTATCATTGTAGGCTTCTAAAATTAGATGAGGATCTTTCTTCAAATCAACACCCATCAATAATTGATCTCCCGGTTGACAACTAGCCGCCATTTGAGACAGAAACTTCGTAGCATCGCTGCCAACAAAATTCCCAATATTAGAGCCTAAGAACATCACTACGTTTTTGCCCTCCCCCACATGATTCAAGTAATCTAATGCCTGAAAGTAATCCATGTTCAATGGTTCTACTGCTAAGCCCGGAATTTCCTGAGCTAGTTTCCCCTTCAGTTCAGCTAAGATGTGTTCACTAATATCAACTGGGTGATAGGTAAATTCCATCTCCTGTTCTACAAAATAGCGCAGCAGTACTTTGGTTTTATAACCGTCTCCCGCACCAAACTCTACCAATCTAATTGGTTCATCAGATTTAATGGCTTCGTATATTTTATCACGCTGTTGTGTAAAAATCTCAAACTCACATTGTGTTAAATAGTACGATGGCATAGCCATAATGGCTTGAAAAAGTTGATCCCCTTTTTCATCGTAGAAATATTTAGACGACAAACGCTTTGGGTGTTGCGAAAGTCCTTCGTGCACTTCTTGTGCAAATACAGTTGAAACAGTATCCATGTTTATTTTGCCAGGCGAATGCCCGTGTATTGCCATCTTAATGGCGGATGAAAAAAGTTACGGTAAGTTTTTCTACTATGGTAAGGAGATGTGGCCACCGATGCACCACGTAACACATGTTGACTCACCATAAATTTACCATTGTACTCGCCAATGGCTCCTGGAGCAATTTTATAGCCAGGGTAAGGCAAGTAAGCACTATTAGTCCACTCCCATCTGCTGCCCCAATCAAAGTTATTAGCTGCTGCTTCCCACTCAAATTCAGTTGGTAAGCGCAAGCCCTTCCATCTGGCAAAGGCCGATGCCTCGTAAAAACTAATGTGTTTCAATGTTTGTTTAGGATCAACAGGCCTATAACCTGTCAAGCTATATTCGCACCAGTCTGCACCATCGCGTTCCCAGTACAACGGAGCTTGAACATTGTTCTGTTGCACCCAAGCCCAGCCTTCATCATGCCATAAGTTAAAATCTTCGTATCCTCCAGCATGAATAAACTCTAAATACTCCTCGTTTCTCACCAAGCTAGATCGAATCTCAAAAGCATCTAGCTTCACTTCATGTTTTCCATGCTCGTTATCAAACGAAAATCCTTTACCGTTATGTCCAATAATATGTACGCCCTCAGGAATCGCAATCCAAGAATCTTCTAATGCTATTGTTGATTCGTCATCAATTGTTAATCCGCTTTCCGCATATCTTGGTTTCAAAGGTTGCGTACCTAAAATGAACTTTAAATCAGTCCACAATAATTCTTGGTGTTGCTGCTCATGTTGCAAACCAACTTCTACAACCGAAAGTATTTCTTCGTAATTCGGTAAAGCAATCGCTTTTTGTAAAAACGCATCCATCGCCTCATTTACATGAGCACGATAAGCATACACATCTTTCACTAGAGGTCGTGTAAGCTGACCACGATTCACTCGCTGAACGCGCTTTCCAACATTGTTATAATAACTATTAAACAAGTAGTTAAACTGCTGATCGAACACGCGATACGTATCACTGTAAACAGTCAATACAAACGTTTCGAAAAACCAAGTAGTGTGACCTAAATGCCATTTTGGTGGACTAACATCAACTACTGGTTGAGAACCGTAATCCTCTAAGGCCAATCCAGCACAGATGTTTTCTGTGAGTTCCCGAACAAGTCTAAATCGTTCGGATACAGCAACTTCAGTTTGCTGCGTTTTTTTGGGTATAGACATACATCAAAAGTATCAATTTATAAGGGGCTCCTTTTGTCGCTGTGCTAACATAGTGTTAACCTCTCACTGAACGGATTTAGCTCAAAAAAGATTTTACCTAATTCTAGGTATTGCTAATGGACGACATTAATAGCTATTTCGCACTTTCTTATTTGAAATTAGTCTTAATAAACAACCCAATGAAAAAATTCTTAGTTCTAGCTGCAATGGCTTTATCGTTTGTGGCATGTGATGATGATGACGATGACAACGGATCAACAAGTTCTGCATTAAGTTCAAACAAAGCTAAAGTAGTAGATGCCTACGGAGATTTAGTGTTCAAAACATACGAAGATGCTTACAACGAAGCAGTTGAAATGCAAACTGCTATTAACGATTTTGTTGCTAATCCAACAGCTGTTTCTCATCAAGCTGCCAAAGATGCTTGGTTAGCTGCTCGTGAGCCTTACGGAATCACAGAAGCTTTCCGCTTTGGAAACGGACCAATTGATGATGAAGATGGACCAGAAGGTTTATTGAATGCTTGGCCATTAGACGAAGG
>DIYR01000252.1 GCA_002429085.1 Flavobacteriales bacterium UBA6049 | reverse complement strand
GAGAAAACGGATCATACCTGCGTTCACACAATTCGCATAATCTAAAACAGGTAGAGAAAACCTTAAGTGATTTTGAGGAGTATTCAGAAGAAGTGCCAGCTTTTATAGCTTGGATGAGAGCACTGCCAATCTATATTGACCATGAACAATTCAGAGCCATTCATGCATGTTGGGATCAGTCATACATTGATTTAATTGAAAACAGTCATTTTGAAAATAGTTTGTTAGATGACGTTTTTTTAGAAGAAGCGTTTAAGCCAGGAACGCTTGCATTCAAAACTATAGAACGCCTATTGAAGGGAGTTGAATATAGGCTTCCCAAAGGAATAGACTTTATCGATAATGATGGTAAAACCAGATATTATGTTCGTATCAAATGGTGGGGTAAACAACCAAAAGCAACAATTGAAGACTTGTCTATTGTTCAGTTTGAAGATGGAAATCATATTCCCAACAATACCGAATTTATAGAACGTCTTCCCGAATACAGGGATGTCAAACCTCTCTTTTTGGGACATTATTGTTTAAGAGATGAAAAAATATCTCTTTTATCTAAAAATATCGCGTGCTTAGACTATTGTAGTTACCGCATGAATCGATTAACAGCCTATCAATTTAACGGACGATTGTTAACTACTCATCAATTTGTTCAAGTTATGGAACAATAAGTGCAGTAATTTGCGAGTATGGCATCAAAACATCCCTATAAGCAAAATCAGCTCTCAGGAGGAACAAAACTAATTCGTATCATTTTCGCAGTAACCATGCTATTAGCCATGGCCTTGTTGTACGATAAAATATTTGAAGTTGGATACTTTGATTTTATTCAACTTTAGTCAACAAACGAAAAGAAACGACTCCATCTAATTTTTCCATCTGTCCATCCTAGTTCAGGGTCAAGAGACATCCATACCATGCTAGCCTTTCCAACTACATGGTCTTCAGGTACAAATCCCCAGAAACGACTATCAGCAGAATTATGCCTGTTATCTCCCATTAGCCAGTAGTAATCCATTTGGAAAGTATAACTGGTAGCTTCACTTCCGTTGATCAAAATGATTCCATCCTTAATAGCTAAATCATTACCCTCGTAAACAGAAATAATGCGGTGGTAGAGAGGAAGGTTAGCTGCAGTTAATTCTACAGTTTCTCCTTTTTTAGGAATGGTTAAAGGCCCAAAATTGTCCTCTGTCCAGTGGTAATTTGGGTCGTTAGGGAATATGTTTAAGTCTGGGTTATAGTTACCTATGGCTTCTAATTTCTTCACGTAATTGGTATCGAATTGTGTCGTGATTGTACGCTTCGTAAAACCACTCATTTTATTTTTATGATGAGTAAACTTTTGAGTACGATCTACCATTGGATCATCAGAAATTCGTTCAAATGCTTCTTTAGTTAACGGAAGAAGCAATACTAAACGACTTCGACCAACCAGGTGTACATCTTGAAAATTGACACCGTATTCCTCTTTGAGTTTCATCATTGCAGCTTCACCACCTTCAAACGGTTTTTTAAGTTGAACAAGGTAGTTGAACTGCATATCCTCCGGTGCTTCGGCTTGTTCTCCGTTCACATAAAGAGTGCCATTTTCAATTTCTATTCTATCTCCAGGTATTCCAACACATCTTTTAATAAAGTGCTCTCGTTTATCAACTGGTCTTATAGTAAATTCTCTACTTTTTAGTAGAAGGCTTCTACTTTGTACTAGATATTCTTTATGATCTTTTAATGGTTGTTTACTTCGGAAATCGGAGCTCATTAGTTGGATAGCTCCATCTCTCACCATTTGCTGAAAACCGTTGTTAGATTGAACTATTACGTCTACCGTATCACCAGCTGGGTAATTGAATACCATCACATCATTACGTTCAACACCACCGAAACCAGGTAAACGATTATAATCGAAATGTATCCACTCTAAATAAGATGGGATTGTGTTGTTTGTTAATGGTAAAGAGTGGTGTGCAAATGGGAATGACAATGGAGTCTGTGGAACCTTAGGGCCATAGCTTAACTTACTTACAAAAAGATAGTCTCCAATTAACATATCTTTTTCCATGGAAGAAGTAGGGATGGTAAATGCCTCAAACGTGTAAGTACGAATAATGCTGGCAGCTACAACAGCAAACAAAATGGCATCTCTCCACTCTAATACAGATCCTTTTGGATATTTAATGCGATCAATAGGTCCTACATATTTAGGTTCCTCTTTAAAGCCTAATAATGGAAGCATTACGAATGGTAAAAACGCATTTAAGGCAACATCTTGAGGAGAACGCTTTCCGAAAACAGTGCCTAGATTAACACTCATAATCATAAACATGATAATGTTTGGTCCAGGGAAAACGAGTAAGATAAGCCACCACCAAGGCTTCTTAATAACCTTTAACCAAATAAAGAAGTTGTATCCTGGGATAAGTGCTTCCCAACTTTGTCTTCCTGCCTTTGGAAAAAGTGAATACAACCCTAGCGTAATGCCTATGTAAAGTACAGCGTAAATGATAATTGCCATAATTAATATGATGTTCTGTGCGAAAATATAAGAATGTAGAGGAGGGAGGTTGTTAAAAATGATTAATCAAATTCCTAATACATCTTTCATGGTAAAGATCCCCTTTTTATCAACTAACCACTCTGCTGCAAGTACAGCACCTGTTGCAAAACCTGTTCGGTTATGTGCTTCATGTTTTATTGAAATGGTATCTATTGAAGACGAATAGCTAACTGAATGTGTGCCAGGTGTTTCATTGATTCGTTTAGCCTCAATAGGAAGGCTGCTTGCTTTGTATTCAGTTCCTAAATGCCAAGTAGAGTAGTGTGGGTGATTATCTGAAATTTGACTAGCTAAACTAATCGCAGTTCCGCTAGGTTCATCTAACTTGTGAATGTGATGAATTTCTTCGAGGGTTGCTTTGTACGTAGGTTGAGATGTCATGAGTTTGGCCAACTTCTCGTTGATCGCAAAAAATAGATTTACGCCAACACTAAAGTTACTGGCATGTAAAAGACTACCATTTTTGTTTTTTACCATGCCTGAAACAGAATCTAACGAATCGTTCCATCCAGTTGTTCCTACCACAATTGGAGTTCCTGAAGCTAGCGCTTTTTGAATATTTGTAACAGCCGCATCAGGTTTTGTAAACTCAATAGCACAATCAGCATTCTCTAGGGCATTCTCTAATTCATGGTGATTGGTTTGACTGATTCGAGCTGATATAGAATGGCCTCTTTCCATAGCAATTGTTTCAATGGCTTTCCCCATTTTGCCATAACCTATAAGAGCAATTTTCATTTGACGATTATTTGATTTTGAGTGTAACCCCCACACCAAGAGCTGGTGGTTGTTGCGTATTGAGCTGGATCGTTTGCGGTTGAACTCTTAAGGCTAAATCATCACTCACATCAAACTCCATAAGGTGAGCATCAACATTAGCATCTACAATTTGAAGAACGTAAATAAGGCCAGCAGAGATATAGGAAAGTTCCATCCAACGCCTGTAAGTATCTCGCTGATCTCTAATTGCCGCTTCTGATAAATAGTCATACTCACCTACGGTAGAAGCATCGCCATCAACTTTTAAACGATACTCATCTCTCCATTCTCGGTAATCTTCTCCATATCTAATACCTAAATAGATGCTGGTTCCAATTCCACCATATACAAGGGGAAGTTTCCAATACTTTTTATTGTAGATCTGACCAGCACCAGGTAAACAAGCTGAAAGAATCGTAGCTTTTTTAGGAGAGTGTGGCTTTGTCTGTTGTATGGTAATTGTATCCTGATTCCCTGTTGGCTGTAGTTGAGCCATGGAAGTCAAACATGAACTAATTAAAACGCAAACAAACAGTACTTTTTTCAAAATAGTTATGAGTTAAGAAGATCGAGAATTCTTGACAGATCCTCATCGTCTTCGAATGTGATTGAAATCTTGCCCTTTCCAGCTTCATCCATTCTTACTTCAACGCTACTATCTAAAGATTCTTTTAGTTCTTTTACGTGTTTAGACTGAATAAATGTTAATTCTTGTCGTGTTCTACGTTTTTTACCAGCTTTTTTAACGGGTTTTGTGCCTTTCACTAAAGCTTCTGTTTGACGAACAGATAGTTCTTCGCTCAAAACCTGTCCCAACAACTCTGTTTGAAGTTCTTCGCCTTCTGCGCCAGCAAGGGCACGAGCATGTCCCATAGAGATTTCTCTATCCCTGATGGCAAGTTGCACGGGAGCGGCTAACTTTAATAAGCGCAAGTAATTAGTTACAGTAGCTCTGTTCTTACTTACTTTCTGCCCAAGTTCTTCTTGCGTTAGCTTACATTCATCTAACAAACGCTGGTAACTGATAGCAACTTCAATGGCATTTAGATCGCTTCTCTGAATATTCTCTACCAAAGCCATTTCTAACATGGTTTGGTCATCAGCTACTCGTAAATAAGCTGGAATTCTAGTTAAGCCAGCTAATTGAGAAGCTCTAAATCTTCTTTCTCCAGAAATAAGCTGGTACTTATTCGGAGCCATTTGCCTAACAGCAATAGGCTGAATAATTCCATGAACTCTAATAGAATCTGCTAATTCTTGTAAAGCTTGTTCTTCAAAGTGAGTACGAGGTTGAAATGGATTAGTCTCAATTTCAGCAATTGCTATTTCGGCTACGTTTCCTGTTTGAGTTTCTACAGGAAGTGATGCTGTACTTTCCGTTTCGTTCTGCTCTAAAAGAGCACTTAAACCACGACCTAGCGCGCGCTTTTTTTTACTCATCCGTGCCTAATTCAATTATTTTGTCATCCTCACTTATACGAGTAAGGTTGTTTTTCTGTAAAATTTCACGTGCCAAATTTAAATAGTTGATTGAACCTTTCGAACTGGCGTCAAAGGTGATAATAGACTCACCAAAACTAGGCGCTTCTCCTAATTTAGTATTTCGGTGAATTACAGTATCAAAAACCATGTCTTGGAAGTGCATTTTCACTTCTTCAACAACTTGGTTGGCCAAGCGTAAACGTTGATCATACATGGTTAACAACATTCCCTCAATTTCAAGATCTGTATTAAGTCTACTCTGAACAATTTTAACTGTATTGAGTAATTTACCCAATCCTTCTAGTGCAAAATATTCGCATTGCACAGGTACAATTACAGAGTCTGCAGCAGTAAGTGAATTAACGGTTATCAAACCTAAAGAAGGGGAGCAGTCTAAAATGATAAAATCGTAATCGTCTTTTACTTTGCTCAGTGCCGCGCGCATCATTTTTTCGCGGTTCGGTAGGTTGATCATTTCAATCTCAGCCCCAACCAAATCAATGTGTGCAGGAATAATATCAAGATTAGGAGTATCCGTTTTTAAGATGATATCCTTGGGTTCAGTTTCATTTAATAAACATTCGTAGATACTTGTCTTGATGTTTTTTGGATCAAACCCAACACCACTTGTCGCATTTGCCTGAGGATCAGCATCTACTAATAGAGTCTTTTGTTCTAATACTCCTAAACTAGCTGCCAGAATAATGGCTGTTGTTGTTTTTCCAACTCCACCTTTCTGATTGGCAATTGCAATTATTTTTCCCATGTTTAATCCTTTCCTTGCTGTTAACCGCGAGCAGTATGATGCAAGTTGAATAGTTCCTACTTAACGTAAGTTAGAGGTTTGTCAACTGCTATTTCAGCTTGTCGCGAGCTAACAAAGAAACGTAAAAGAATTCATGTATTGTGATTGACATAGGGGTGTTTGAGAGGGTAATTTTAAACATCGTGCTGTTAACTTGATTGTAATAACCCTGATGAAAAAATTATAATGAAAGTGAATGGAGGTAGAAGATTAGAAGAGTCATGGCATAAATGTTTGGGTATAAAAAAGCCCCGCACTGCGAGGCTTTCAAAAATCTATTGTGATATCGTATTAATCTTCTTTCAACAAGATGAATCCACCTGTATCTCCGTTTGCTAAATACACATAACCGTCTAAAGCGTCAACAAAGTTACAAGATCCACTACCAGCATAACGTCCTTTGAAAGTAAAGTTGTTCTTGTCAATAACAATTAAGCCATCAGATCCATTTGCAATGTACAAGTTAGCGCTAGAAGTAGCAACAGCATTTGCATATCCGTCACCTCCTGAATACTTGAATGTATTCACTACATTTCCGTTAGTTGCATCAACTTTTACTACACCATCGTCACCAAGAGCTAAGTAAACATAGTTACCTTCTACTTTTACACCATTTTTACCCAAATAGGTAACATCATAAGGTAGAGTGTAAGTAGTAAAGTTGTAACGAGAAGTTAAGTCGTATACATCAATAGCACAAGTTGAATCAGTCAATCCGCGTAGTAAAACACCTGTTTTAGAGTTAGGATCAAAATCAAAATGCTTCGCATTGTCTACGATTCTTTGGTGCAATGGAGCATTACCATCAACGTCACATGCCTTTAATACTCTTACTTCACCGTTGCTTCCACTTGTGATCCAAGTTTCAGCTTTAGATGAACAAGCCGTTCCAGCATTCGGAACACGTGTCATGCTGTTTCCTGAATAACCTAGAACTGGTGCTTCTTCCCATCTAGGATCTACATCAAAGCTCTTATTTCCGTTTAACCAATACTTTGATGCAACAGCTCCATTTGTATTAGAATAACCAGATGCGTCTACACTTCTATCACCAGCAATCCAAACACGAACGTAGTTTTGACCAATTGTGATATCGTTATAATCGGCATCATGATCAACTAACGATTGCAAGATCGTTGGATGATTAGGATCTGAATGATCTAATACTAATAACTCTCCACCATACTCTTCGCCTCGTGTATGGAATGATAGAAATGTACGAGCGTAGCCGTTACTGTTTCGAGAATCTACTCCAGTTGCACTTAAGTGAAAGCCATCTAATACAATTGATTCGATTTCTGCTTTCTTAGTTAAGGTTGCAGACTGAGCACCTCTTTTTCCTGAAAGGTTTATTTGCTCATCGAAATAAGATATTCTATTTGCAAGTTCGGTCTTGTTGCTATTTACCTCAACTGGAACTTGGTAGCTTGACACCTCATCTTCTGAAGTATCTTTTGAGCAAGATGCCAAAACGCCTCCTGCCAAGGCTAGTAAAACAAGCTTTTTCATTTTAATTCGGTTTTCCGCTTTATAGCAAATTCATTACCGATATTTAAATACTTGATTACAAGATATTTATATTTTATTCCGTTTCTTTATGTGGGAAATAATAGGTTAGCATTTCTCAATTTGGGAAAAACTAAGCGTTCATTTCATTAATAACCGATTTTCGACCAACTGTTCGAGTAATATAATCCTTTGAAAGCTTAGTTCCTCTGGCTGGAGAGTATTCGCGACCGTAAAATATTATCTGTAAATGTAATTTGTTCCAAAGCTCCCGTGGAAATAAACGTTTAGCGTCTTTCTCTGTTTGAACCACATTCTTACCATTTGTGAAGCCCCACCTGTACATTAATCGATGTATGTGCGTATCTACTGGAAAAGAAGGTTCTCCAAACCATTGAGACATCACAACAGAAGCTGTTTTGTGTCCAACACCTGGAAGTTCTTCTAGTAGTTCTATTTGCCCAGGAACTTCACCTTGATAGTTTTCTACAAGCATCTCGCTTAGACGCTTGATGTTTTTCGATTTGGCGGGAGCCAGTCCACAAGGTCGAATGATTTGTTCAATATCCGAAGCTTCTAGTTTAGCCATATCAAAAGCGTTATTGGCTAAATTGAATAATGACGGGGTTGTTTTATTAACACGTTCATCTGTACACTGAGCAGATAATAGGACAGACACCAATAAGGTATAGGCATCTGTGTGATCTAATGGAACAGGAGTTTCAGGGTAGAGTTTTTCAAGTTCGTTTATTACAAATTCTACCTTTTCTTTCTTCGTCATGATGCAAGTTTAAGATTTTACCCGTAGTGGGGTACTTGAGATTTTGGAGAGCTATTTACAATCATACATTTGCACTTCAATTCACATAGAATTATGGCAATTCAATTGATAAATATCAACTCTGAGCTTGGAGCAGGAACAAGAGGCGCTAGTTTAGGAGTACAAGCCATGAAAGTGGCATCATGGAATAAAAGAAGTGACTATTTTAACAGGTATCCTGTTGTACGTATTCAAGACGAAAATGATTTTCTATTTGAAGAGGTGCAAACTCCACATGCAAAGTATGCTAAAGGAATACTCAATGTGTTTGAGCGGATGGTGAATCAATTTGCTGAATTGGCCAAAGGAAATGATTTTCCTGTTGTATTGGCAGGTGATCATTCCACAGCTGCGGCAACAATTTCTGGTTTGAAAGCTGCTAGACCAAATGAGCGTTTAGGTGTTGTTTGGGTCGATGCGCATGGAGATTTGCATACACCATATTCTTCTCCATCAGGAAATATGCATGGAATGCCTTTGGCAATGGCCTTGGCTGAGGATAATGTTGATAGAAAGCTAAACAATGTTTCTTCTGATGCAGCTGACTATTGGGAAAAGCTAAAAGGCATAGGAGGAATTAGGCCAAAGATTCAAGCAGATGATTTGGTGTTTTTTGGTGTTAGGGATACTGAAGAACCAGAAGATTTTCTTATGGATAAACTGGGGATTAAGAATTACACAGTTGCCGAAGTGCGCTACAGAGGGCTACAATTGTGTGTTGCCGAAGCGCTGGAAAGACTAAAAGATTGTGACTCTATTTACATCTCGTTTGATGTTGATAGCATGGATTGTGGAATGGTATCTCATGGAACAGGAACTCCAGTTTACAAAGGGTTTGATCAGAAAGAGGTAACTGAGATTATGAAAGGAATAATAGATTCTGGAAAAGTCCGGTGTTTCGAAGTAGTAGAAGTAAATCCTACCCTTGATGAAAAGCAGAATAAAATGGCCGAAGTATCATTTGAAGTGCTAGAAGACATTACACAACATATTGAACAGACAAGAGCATAAACATGACTATACAAGATCAGCTTCAAAAACAGTTTATTGAAGCATTTGAACATACTTACCAAACTACTCCTGCTAAAGAGCAAATTACCATTCAGAAAACACGTAAAGAGTTTAAGGGAGATTTTACAATTAACGTGTTTCCGTTCTTACGATTGAGCAAAGCAAAACCAGAAGAAACAGCACAAGCTATTGGCGAAAAGATGGTGAGTGATGTGACTTTTATCGTTGGATACGAAGTAATCAAAGGTTTTTTGAACTTGGAGCTTTCAAGCGATTTTTGGATAGATCAAGTTTCAAGCGCATTTGCTCATCCTTCTTTTGGAAAAGCAGAAGCAGTTGAGCAGTTGTCTATTGTAGAGTACTCTTCTCCGAATACAAATAAACCGTTACATTTAGGACACTTGAGAAATATTTTCTTGGGTTATTCGATATCGAATATTCTGCAAGCAGCAGGGCAGAAGGTGGTGAAGACTCAGATTATTAACGATAGAGGTATTCACATATGTAAGTCTATGATTGCATGGCAGCGTTTTGGAAATGGAGAAACTCCAGAATCAGCTGGCATGAAAGGAGATCACTTAGTAGGTAAGTATTATGTGATTTTCGATCAGCATTATAAACAAGAGATCGCAGAACTCATAGCAAATGGAGTAGAAAAGGAGCAAGCTGAAAAAGAAGCACCGATTTTACTAGGAGCTCAGGAAATGCTTCGTCAATGGGAAGCAGGTAACGAAGAAGTAGTTGAACTTTGGAAAACCATGAATGGTTGGGTTTACAAAGGGTTTGATGCTACATACAATGCCATGGGCGTTGATTTTGATCAGTTATACTATGAGTCTGATACCTTTATTTTAGGAAAGAAAGTAGTTGAAGAAGGACTTGAAAAAGGTGTGTTCTTTAGAAAAGAGGATGGCTCTGTTTGGATTGATTTAACAGATGATGGCTTAGATGAAAAACTGTTGTTACGTAAAGATGGAACGGCAGTTTACATGACTCAAGATATTGGTACGGCTATTCAACGTTTTGAAGATTTTCCAGCAGTGAGTCGCATGATTTATACGGTAGGTAACGAGCAAGATTATCACTTTAAGGTGCTGTTCTTGATTCTTCAGAAACTTGGGTACGAGTGGGCAAAGGAATGTTACCATTTATCTTACGGAATGGTAGAGTTACCTGAAGGTAAGATGAAGTCACGTGAAGGAACTGTAGTAGATGCCGATGACTTAATGAAAGGTATGGTAGATGCTGCATATGAGGAAACAGAACAACACGGAACTTTTGATGATTTATCGAAAGATGAAGCGAATGCTTTGGCTGATATGATAGGTAAAGCAGCATTGAAGTATTTCTTGCTGAAAGTAGATCCTAAGAAGAAGATGACATTTAATCCTAAAGAGTCGATTGATTTGAATGGAAATACAGGGCCTTTTATTCAGTATGCACATGCACGTATCAAGTCAATTGAACGTAAAGCAGGAGATTGGAATCAATCTGTTACTTCTGACCTTGCAGTAGGAGAGAAGGAGTTAGATTTGGCCAAGATCATTGCAGAGTATCCTCAGGTTATTCAAGATGCCGCTAAAGAATATAGTCCAGCAGTGATCGCTAATTATGTGTATGACTTGGTGAAAACTTATAACTCGTTTTATCAATCTACACCAATTTTTAAAGCGGATTCAGAAGCGGAGATAAGCTGGCGTGTAATGCTTTCTGTTGTTACAGGAAGAATTATTGCATCTGGAATGAACTTGTTAGGTATTCAAGTTCCTGAAAGAATGTGATTTAATAGATAAAGGTATAAAGGACAGCGACTCAATTTTGGGTCGCTTTTTTTATGACCGATACTCAGGTATTCTTACTCTAAATGTACTGCCCTTGTTTTGTTTACTCCACACCTCAATAGAGCCACCAAGTAGTTCAATGTATTTTTTACAAATAGATAACCCTAACCCAGAGCCTTCGAATTTGCGATTTGTTCCAGAGCTTTCTTGTTGAAAAGGATCGAAGAGCTTCGGAAGAAATTCTTCAGATATTCCTACTCCGGTATCCTCAACTTCGAATTGAACCATATTAGCTCTACCAGATTTCTCAATAAGATCAGTGGTTACTTTAATTTCTCCACTTGCCGTAAACTTAATGGCATTACCAATGAGATTATTCAGTACTTGATCAAGCATACTCTCTTCAGCAAGAATAACTAAGTCTTGCGTATGATAGTTTGTGGTGAGTTTCAAACTCTTTTTCTGAACTAGGATATCGTACAATGGGATAGTTTTTTTTATGTAGTTATTCAGCTCTATTTGCCTAGCAGAAAAGTCTCCAGCTTTAGCCTCTAAACGAGACAAATCTAAAATAGAAGTAATGGTATTTAGCAGGCGAGTTCCACTTTCAGCAATGATCTTGGCATACTCTTTAGTTTCTTCTAAATCATCAGTCATTTGAACCAATTCAGCAACACCTAAAATCCCATTTATAGGAGTACGAATTTCATGACTCATGTTTGCCAGGAAGTTTGACTTTGCAGCAGTGGCCTCTTCTGCTTTTAACTTCGCCATTGCCAGCTCTGCCGTTCTCTCCTCAACTTTAATCTCAAGATCTTTGTTGTTCTGCAGTAATTTTTGGTTCAGACTGGCATTGTCAAACAAGATCGCAGTTTGGTTAGCCAATAATTGCAGCACATTAATTCGCTCTTCAGTGAAAAACGCTTTTAACTCAGCATGCTCCAAATACAAAACTCCTCGTAATCGATTAGCGACAACAAGGGGAATAAACAACATAGATTGCGGTAATACACCGTACAGGCTGGCATTGGATACCAACTTTGAGTCAGTGGCACTATCGTGCACGACATAAGGTTCTCGGGTACGCACCACATAATTGAGCAATGACTCAGGCACGTCTTGCAACGAAAGTGTTTCTGGATAACTCCCCTGTATTCGCAATTCCTGTTGTTGCTCAAACAAAATACATCCTCTTTGAGCGCCGGCATTTTCCGCGATTATCGTCATCATTTGGCTGACAAATGCCGCCAGATCTACCGAACCACTTAAAGTTTCCGCAGCTTTCAATACCGATAGGAGGTCGAGATTTTGGGTGAGCGCAACGGTTTCAGTGCCGCTCTGCTGAGGGTGTGTTAACGATGGCCTCCCGGATGGATTGGCAAACGCGATGCGATGTCGCAGCTGAGTGACTTTGGCATCTGCCTGCCAAATAGAGTAACACTCTATGGCTCGCTGGAATTGCGCTTCAGCCAGATTGGTTTCGCCATGAGCTAACCAATAGTCCGCAAATCTTTCGTGAATAATCGCACGCCAGTGGATAAATTCAGAATCCTCAACACATTGCAATGCTTTGGAAAAGAGGCGCCACGCTGAGTCGCTATTGTTACTGTGTGCTAATTCAGCCTGTACCAAATAGAACTTAAAATTTTGATTTTTTACCCCTTGTTCATGCCATGTTTGCAAATATCCCAGACACTCCGCCAGACTTTGCTGCTCATCAATATTGTCATCCCGTTTTTCCCGGAGCAAAGCTATGAGTGAAAGAGCACCAAATGCACAAAAATCAGTGCTGTGATATTGAGCGCAGAACAGCGGAAAAAAACACCGGCCCTGACGCCAATGATTTACTCCTGAGCGCCATTCGGCGAAAACATAAGCCAGAAGTAGACTGTTGAAGTGGTATACAAATATGTTTTCATCTGTTCCAACAGCAAACAAACGAGGTATATCTATATCATCATTAAACCATTCACCACTTAATTTTTGTGGTTGT
>DIYR01000130.1 GCA_002429085.1 Flavobacteriales bacterium UBA6049 | reverse complement strand
CACGTTGACTGTCCAGGTCACGCGGATTACGTGAAGAATATGATTACTGGTGCTGCTCAAATGGATGGTGCTATCTTGGTTGTTGCTGCAACTGATGGTCCTATGCCTCAAACTCGTGAGCATATCTTGTTAGCTCGTCAGGTAAACGTTCCTGCAATCGTTGTTTTCATGAACAAGGTTGATTTGGTAGATGATGAAGAGCTTCTTGAGTTAGTTGAAATGGAAATTCGTGAGTTGTTGTCATTCTATGATTTCGATGGTGATGAAGCTCCTGTTATTCAAGGTTCTGCTTTAGGTGGGTTGAATGATGAGCCTCAGTGGGTTGAGAAAATCATGGAGTTGATGGCTGCTGTTGATGAATACATTCCTCTTCCTCCACGTGATACTGATAAAGATTTCTTGATGCCAGTTGAAGACGTATTCTCGATTACAGGTCGTGGTACTGTTGCAACAGGTCGTATCGAATCTGGAGTTATTAACTCTGGTGAAGAAGTTGAGATTATCGGTATGGGTGCTGAGAAAATGAAGTCAACTGTAACTGGTGTTGAGATGTTCCGTAAAATTCTTGACAGAGGTGAAGCAGGTGATAACGTTGGTCTTCTTCTTCGTGGTATCGATAAAGCTGATATTGGTCGTGGAATGGTAATCTGTAAGCCAGGTTCTATCACTCCTCACACTAAGTTCAAGGCTGAGGTTTATATCTTGAAAAAAGAAGAAGGTGGGCGTCACACTCCATTCCATAATAAATATCGTCCTCAATTCTATTTACGTACAACTGACGTAACTGGAGAGATCATTCTAGAAGAAGGTCGTGAGATGGTAATGCCAGGTGATAACTTAACAATCGTAGTTGAGTTGATTACTAAAGTAGCGATTAACATTGGTCTTAAATTCGCTATCCGTGAAGGTGGTCGTACAGTAGGTGCTGGTCAGATTACTGAGATCGTAGAATAAGATCGAATAGATAAAGATTCAGAAAAGGTGTTCCGATTTATCGGGATACCTTTCTGTCTAAATGAAAATAGGGTTAATATCCTGGGTAGTTTACCCGAAATACGGGCGTAGCTCAATTGGTAGAGCACTGGTCTCCAAAACCAGCGGCTGTGGGTTCGATTCCTACCGCCCGTGCAACACATGAAGGGAGCACATGAATAGTTTAATGACATACGTTAAGGAGTCTTATGGCGAGCTCCGAAATAAGGTTACTTGGCCTACATATAAAGAGTTGCAGAGCAGCTCTATTCTTGTATTGATCGCCACCTTCATCATAGCAGGTATTATTTACGGTATTGATGCCACGTTTGGACAAATTTTAGGGTTAGTTTACGACACCCTTAATTAATTTTAGAAGTGAGCATGAGTGAAGCTAACAACGGGCCAGAATTGAAATGGTATGTCGTAAGAGCCGTAAGTGGTAAAGAGAAAAAAGTGAAAGAAGCTCTTGAGTTAGAAGTTAATAGACTTGAACTTGAGAGTTATGTTGCTCAAATTCTACTTCCATTAGAAAAAGTGTATCAGATACGGAACGGTAAAAAGGTGAGTAAGGAACGAAACCTTTTTCCGGGGTATGTAATGATTGAAGCTAACTTGGCGGGTGAAATTCCACATATGATCCAAAACATTCCAAATGTTATTGGATTTCTTGGTGATAAAAAGGGAGGTAATCCTGTTCCTATGCGCCAAGCAGAGGTTAATAGAATCTTAGGTAAGGTTGATGAACTTGCTGATAGTACTGAGGAAGTAAACATTCCTTATATAGTTGGTGAGAGTGTGAAGGTAATAGATGGTCCTTTCAATAGCTTTACGGGAATTATTGAAGAGATCAACGAAGAGAAGAAGAAACTCAAGGTTATGGTTAAAATCTTTGGAAGAAAGACCCCACTTGAGTTGAATTACATGCAGGTAGAGAAAGAATAAATTGGGTTTTCGTAGCTTGGAGCGATGATTAAAGCTTCCCATCAAACCAAGCGAACCATATAAACAAGTAAATAAGTAAAATGGCTAAAGAAGTAAGCGCAATTATCAAATTGCAAGTACGAGGTGGGGCCGCAAATCCGTCTCCTCCGGTAGGGCCAGCTTTAGGTGCCAAGGGCGTGAACATTATGGAATTCTGTAAGCAGTTCAACGGCCGTACGCAAGATAAAGCAGGTAAAGTTCTTCCGGTGGTTATTACGGTTTACACGGACAAGTCTTTTGATTTTATCATCAAGACACCACCGGTTGCAGTACAACTCAAGGAGGCTGCTAAATTGAAGTCTGGTTCTTCTGAACCGAACAGAAAGAAAGTAGCATCTATTACTGAAGACCAAGTCAGAGCTATTGCAGAAGATAAAATGCAAGATCTGAATTGCTTTACAGTTGAGTCTGCCATGAGTATGGTAGCGGGTACTGCACGCAGTATGGGAATTACAGTTAAGTAGTATTCGTTAAAGTAAAACAATCATGGCTAAGCTAACAAAAAAGCAAAAAGAAGCCCTTTCGAAATACGATCAATCAAAAGAGTATTCATTAACTGAAGCATCAAGCTTGGTTAAAGAAATCTCTACAGCAAAGTTTGATGCGTCTATTGATGTAGCAATTCGTTTAGGAGTAGATCCTCGTAAAGCTAATCAAATGGTGCGTGGTTCAGTTTCTCTTCCTCATGGTACTGGTAAAGACATCAAAGTATTGGTGTTGTGTACTCCAGATAAGGAGGAAGAAGCTAAAGAAGCTGGAGCAGATTTTGTTGGGTTGGACGAATTTATCGATAAAATTAAGGGCGGATGGACAGATGTTGATGTTATCATCACAATGCCATCTGTAATGGGTAAAGTAGGTGCCTTGGGTCGTATTCTTGGTCCACGTGGTTTGATGCCAAACCCTAAAACGGGAACGGTAACTATGGATATCGCGAAAGCGGTTAAAGAAACTAAAGCTGGTAAAATCGATTTTAAAGTCGACAAGTTTGGAATTATCCATGCTGCAGTTGGTAAAGTTTCTTTCGATAGTGCGAAAATCCTTGAAAACGCTTCAGAGCTTATTCAAACCATTATTAAGTTGAAACCAGCTGCTGCGAAAGGTGCTTATGTAAAAAGCATTGCTCTCAGTAGTACAATGAGCCCTGG
>DIYR01000019.1 GCA_002429085.1 Flavobacteriales bacterium UBA6049 | reverse complement strand
GTCGCAAAAAGCCCTAAATTTCAGAGTCGAGACCGTTATGAGCAATAGAAGAATATGAAACTGAACTTTTTCAAAAAGACAAAAACAGGTTGGGAGTTAACTGACTTAATGGACTCTCTAAAAAACGAAAGTTCCAAGTTATTGGATTATACTAAGTCTTATTCTTTGAGTGCCATAAACCTTACGAAAGACAGGTTTGTAGTAATTAGGAAGTTTGCTGCCAGAGAATTCGAAGGTAAAATTGATATGCTTAATTCATCCGACACTGAAGGCGGTGAACATTACCCAATTTCTCAATTTGGAATGACTTTAGTTTCCGTTTCAGACTCTGGAGCATTGAGTCATAATGTGATTCTTCCAAATTCATTGGATTATGTAAACGTTGAATTAAGTGGTGAAATAATAACAATTAATCACTCTGAAGGTATCACTATCACAAATTTTAAGGAGATAAATAATCTATGGACTTTAGAGAATCTCCAAGAATTTGAAATCTTGAAACGATTTAATTCGTTGAAAAACTTCCTTGAAGAACCAAAAGAAGTCGAAAGATATACGGAAAGTAACATAAATAATCACTTCTTCGGTCAGTTAATGTTAAACGAAGAACTGAATTGGTACAAAGTTTTTAAGGATGGAATTGAATTCTCTTTCACAAACTCAGCATTAAAACAACTGACTAAAAATTTTGAGAAAACAGAAAAACTAATCACACAACTCAATGACATTGAATTAAAGATGGTTGAGGAAATGCTTACTTTAAAGAATGAAAGCTGGTTAGAAGAAGGAGATAAAGCATTTTCCAAAGAAGAATTCCGAAAGGAAATAAAACTATATGCGATTAACACCTTTGAAGATGGAAGTGCCGAATTGTATTACAAAGCCAACGATTTATTTTGGGGACACGAAATTCAAACAAGTGTTGACAGTGTACAGAATTATGAAAGCTCAACAATTGTTGGATAAAAAAATGAACACTTTACAACGCTGGCCATAAAAAATAGCGCCACCACTGCTCTATTAAACCCTTTAGTTACTTTTAACAAAACCAACAGACGGAATGGAACGATGATGCTATTAACTCACTAAATTTCATAGCCGGGAATGTTGCAGAGCATTAAAAAAAATGAGTAAGTGGTTAATCAGAAAGACTTCGGGTTCTCGTTCTAAATTTAAATCGAATGGAGACTATTCGGATAATCGCAGTTCTAAAAAGGTTATGGATTTAGACAATCTTCCTCAAAAAGAATCAATGAGGAATAAAAATTATCATAACACTTACTTAGACACAATTTTGGTTAAAAGATGGCTTTACTCTAAAGTTGGACAAGACTTTGATGACATCTATTCTGAGTTTCTTACTCGTGTTCAACCTAAATACTTAGAAGAATATAGAGATTGTATTTATTGGTATGTAGAAAAAAAGGAAAATGTTGTAATAAAGGAAAATGGAGAGGTTTGGGGGAAATGGTACGGACAGGATGTCAAACTTCCTTACTCAATGCAAATGACCTTTTATGTTGACCCGACTACTAATGATTTAAAAAAAATAATATAATAAACGCTCTGTAACAATGGCTATAAATGGGGCGATTCTATCATATTTCACCTCTCAGACTTTTCAGCATTATTTTCTGTTGGGAGACAGAAACGATGTCGCAAAAAGCCCTAAATTTCAATGTCGAGACCGCTATGTTCAATTGCTAAAATGAATACGGAAGAAATAATTGATATCAAGATGTATGTTCCTGAAGAAGACTCAACTGGAACTTATGAAGTAATAGAAGTTTCAGAAAACAGATATAAATTGACTAGCAATGATCCTTTTAATGAAACATTGATTTACGGAACCATAATAGAAGTTCTACCCGAAAAGAAAGATAAAGACACATTGGTATTCAAGAAAGTTTATATTGAGTCTGAATTTAATCTTGAAGTAATTAGTTTACCTATGTCTTTAAACGAGACTGAATTGAGAGTTATTGGGCAAATGATTATTGATGAAGGTGGATATTGGGAAGTCCTTTTTGGAGGAATGGGATATGTCAATTTACCTAAAATTTCTAAGCTAAATGTAATTAACGAATTAAACAAGAAAATTAAATCAATAAAAACATAAAGTTTGAAGTCAGAATATTTAGCCTACATAATATATCCAGAACCTCATGGAATGGAATACTTTGAATCTGATTTAAGAAACAGTAAACAGGTTATTCAATTATTTGATTATTGTCAAATACTAGAAGCTGTAATTAACAAAGAAGGTTGGGTTTATTTAATTGATAAATTCGGATTTGAAAAACTATTCGAATTTAATAATATAAGTGGATGGAAAGACTGTGAATCACTATCAGAATATAAACTTGATATTAAAAACGAAATAAACAGAACATAACAACAACTTAAAATACGTTAAAAAAACGTAAAATCAGAAATATGAAATCTCTACGAATATCATTTACTTCAATTCTACTTTTGGCTATTACAGGGTGCAACACGATAGACTTCCATCTTCACTCCCGCGCATTTCCAAATGCGCAGTAATTAAAATAGAAACAAAGCTCTAAATTTCGTAGTCGAGAACGTTAGCCATAATATGAAAAGACGATGAAACAACTTTCCACTGAAATAACAGAATTGCTGAATAAGAAATCAACGACTGACTTCTTAAATGCAGCTCGACACTTCGTTACGCTGTTGGAAAATGGCGGTTTAAACCTAGAGACATTTTACGAGGATGCTCATAAAGCATTATCAGAATTATATCGGACTGCCTTAGAACTTGAAACGGTTGACTTGATTCATTCGGGACCTGAGAGTGAATTTGACGAAGTTGACAAAGACGAACTCAGAGAAATAAATAATGGTCTGATTTCGAAACTTGGCAAAGAATGCTTCTATTGGGAAGTTTTCGACCCATCATATGAAAAAGAAATCGAACCGACACAAGGTTGGTTAGTTGACGACTTTGCGGACATTTATGTTGACCTAAAAGAAGAATTGACCAAGATTGACCAAATCAACACTGACGAATCAGTTGAAGATGCTTTATGGCAACTGAAATTTGGTTTTAATCACCATTGGGGAAATCACTGCATTGACGCAATGAGAGCATTACATTACTTGTGGTATGATCGAAAAGTTGCAATGTGAAAAAGAAAAGAATACTGTGGCTAACACTGGTTATACAAAATAGGGCGCCTCTACTCTGTTCAACCGCTCAGACTTTTCTGCATCATTTTCTGTCAATAAATCCCTCACTCCTGTGGATTTCCAAATACATGGTAATACAATAAAAACAAAGCACTAAATTTCATAGCTGAGATCGCTGTATACAAGTTAACAAATGATGAGATTAGACATAATACAAAAACTTGGTTCAAAGACAGCTTTAAAAGTTGGTTTCTCAATTGGGACTATTTTTCTGATCATGACAACAGCTTTGCTTGTATTAATTGCAGGCGGACTTCTTGGACTAATAGGAATTTACACAATCTTATCGTTTAATCAATTATATATTTCTCTTTTACTACTTTACCTGTCATTCCCTATCGCTCTATGGACAATCGGAAAAAGAAACGGGAAAAATCTTTTTCTAGGTAAATCAATAATCAGGACTTCAGTTGAGTTTTCGTTTGGCGTTAATTTAATTATATGGGCTGTTTTTCTAATTTCCCAAGTTATTATCGGAGAATCGACAGACTTATTTATTTGGACACTCGGGACTATTGCAGTGATAATTATCCTTAGTATCCTGACAACCTTTACCATAGGAATCTATATTGTAAACAAAACAAGAAAAAAAATAAAAGCCAACACACAACAGGTTTTGTAGCACATAGGGTGTTCGGTGATTTACGAAAGTTAAGTGCTAATTATAACCAAGCTCCCATGTGTTCCCCTATGTGTAGTATTACAATAGAAACAAAGACTAAATCTCATAGCCAAGACCGTTAAACACAAATAGCCGAGTGAGCAAAAAAATAAAAATCATATCCCCTTCAACGTCTTTTGAAGTTGCACCAAATTTCAGTTTTGATGAATCCATCGTGTTTTTTAAAAGGCATGGATTCGAAATGGAATTAAGTAATGATTGGATGTCAAACCAAGCAGATATTGACTTGAAATTAGATGTAATTCATGAAGCTTTTTTAGATAAATCAACTGACATTATTCTTTGTTCGTTCGGTGGCTTTCTTTCTATTAGTTTAATTGACCAACTGGATTACGATTTGATAAAACGGAATGCAAAACCATTCTTTGGTTTTTCTGACATTACCACTTTATTAAATGCCATCAATAGAAAAACAGGAATCACTACTTACTATGGACCGTTGTTTTTAAGCTTTCTAAGTCCATTTCAGAGGGAATACACGTTGGGGTACTTCAATAAGGTATTAAACTGTTCAGAAACATATTCGCTACGAGCTTCCGAAACTATTGTGGATTATGATGATAGGAATGAATCTACTATCAGACACAATAGTAATTGGGTAATACAAGAAGGTAGTGCAGAAGGAGAAGTAGTAGGTGGGCACATCCCTACTTTTAGTCTGTTACAAGGAACCGAATATTTTCCTGATTTAAATGGAAAAATCTTGCTACTCGAAATGAATGAACTCGATGAGGAAAACTCATCCCAGGTTTTAACTAGATTGATTAAATCATTACAACTGCAAAAAGGTTTTGAAAATTTAAGAGGCATCCTAATAGGAGCATTCCATTCTAAATGCAATATGTCTGAGGAAAAACTAAAGCTTGCTTTAAATGGTTTATTAAAGGACTTTCCTTTTCCAATTATCGCTAATTGTAATTTTGGTCATGTTCTTCCCATTTGGTCAATTCCAATTGGTGGTAGAATAAAAATAGAAACTGAAAACGAGATTAATATAACAGTGACTAGTTCATAGCAACCGTTGGGATGCTACGACACTATGCATAGAAAACCTTCTACACATTTGAATGCATAAACTTCCTCACATAATAGTATTGGCTCTATGCCTTGGACTCAATTCTTGTGGAAACAAGAAAAAAACTGAATCCGAAGTAGACCTATCAACACAACACGTTTCAACTGATTTACAGGTTGACCATCTCAACATTTGGGTCAAAAGTCCAAAAACTGCAAAAAAGAAATTAACAGATATCGGATTCACGTCTGTTCCAGACTCGCTTTCGGCAATTCATAAAGGGCAAGGAACAGCAGGGCGGTATTTCTATTTTTTAAACAACTACCTCGAGTTAATTTTTGTGTACGACCAAACCGAATTCGAAGAAAACAACAGCATAAATAGAGATCTAGATTTTACTGAGAGAGCAAATTTTGATGAAAATGGAGCTTCACCTTTTAGTGTTGCTTTGAAAGTAAAAGACTACGATGTAGAGAAAATTCCGTTCAAAAAAGTAAAATACCATCAAGAATGGATGAATGACAGTGAAAGCATCTATTCAGCTATTAATTCAAAAACAAATCTAAAAGAGCCTTCTATTTTTATAGTTTATCCAGAATTAGAATCGGATATGTTTGAAACACTATTTGATTTAAAAAACATACCAGAAGAATATGCTTTTGCGAGAGCATTTTACAAACATCCAAATGGAGCTAAAAAATTAACGGGTATCACTATTACATCGTATGACTTAGACTTAGAAACGGAAACAGTCAAAGCAGTTAATGAAATTGAAAACATAACCATTACAAATGGTGCCGAACATGTAATGGAGTTAACTTTTGATAATAATGCCCAAGAAAAAACATTTGACTTACGACCTGAATTACCGCTAATTATAAAAATATGACAAACGAAAAACGTGTGGTAACACGCGTATACAAGTAATTGCGGTTCAAGTGGTAAATTGAAGAAGCTGTATAAAATGTTAGGTCAGTACAAAACTGAAAAGTTTGCACGTAGAAATCCACTATTACTCATACACTGTACATTCACACATTTGAAATAACCACTAAGAAATTAGTATCGCAATATTCTGTCTTTGAATAAGTTTAAACGTACTATATGAGATTATTAACGACATTACTATTATTAAGCATTTGTTCTATTTCTTTCGCACAGAGAACAAAAATCATAAAAGCATTTAAGCATCATTCTGTTATATTAAAGAACGATACAATAAACTATCATACGTATTCCAAAAAGAGTATAGACTCAACAAAAAATATATTACTATATATCCAAGGTTCAAAGGCTAGGTCTCTCTATCAAACAATGGAAGAAGATGGAAAAACCTACGTTGGAACAGTAATCCCTCTTGATTTCAAACTCTTACCAGATGATTATTTACTTGTAGTAATTTCAAAAAAAGGATTCCCTTTCCGAACAGATATGGACAAAGAATTTCCAGTTCCAAAAGAATATTATGAAAATCAAACTTTAGCTTATAGAGCTTCTCAAGCCGATCTGGTTATTAATGACCTAATTGAAAATCATAAGAATCAATTCAAAAAAATTATTGCACTTGGACATTCTGAAGGTAGTGATGTTGTAGCTAAATTGGGAACTATAAATCAAAAAGTCACACACTTTGGATATTGGTCAGGTGGTGGAAATACGCAATTTATTGACTTTGTAACTTTCATTAGGAAAGATGTTGATAAAGGAAACTTGACCGAAGAGCACGCAGCATTGAAAATTGATTCGTTATTCACTGATTTAAAGAATATCATGGCTAACCCAAATGCTACAGATAAGTTTTGGCAAGGGGATAACAACAGTTATAAAAGATGGAGTGGATTTTCAGAGCCACCCATTGAAAATTTATTACAGATTGAAAAGCCAATATTTGCAGCAATCGGAACAAAAGATCAAGCAGTAGCACTTGAATCGGCCTACTTAATTCCGATAGAGTTTATAAGACATCAAAAGGATAACTTAACGTTTAAAACGTATCCAAATTTGGATCACCTATTTGGAAAAGAAATAGGAAATGGAAAGTTTGAAGAACATTTTAACGATGTTTTTCAGGACTTTATGAATTGGGTAAACAATAACTGAATAAAAACTGTATGCTAATACAATGTAACAGTAATAGCAGTTTAAGTGAATAAGGAAGAGACAAATAACAAAACGAATTCAGTGCAAAACTGAAAAGTTAATGAGTCTAAAATCGCCACTACTCGTAGTAAAGATCATTAGTTTTAATATGAAGATACTAACTGTATTACCCCTACTTTTCACCCTATCATGTCAAATTCGTAATAACTGCTTTAATGTTGATCGACATTATAACGAGGTACTTTCAAAAAATCAAATAACTGAAATGAGACGTTTCCAAGTTCAACCTAGTAATGAAAAAACTCTAGTGGAACGGATAATAAATGACTCTAAAGGAAACCACCATATTGTATCGTTCTATCAACCTGATGGCTCTATAGACATAATCGAAAAATACACTTATGATAATTCTAACAGAGTTTTGTCTCGGTCATATTCTACTGACAGCTCAAGCTGGACTATAGATTTTATCATTGAATATGATGACGAATTGAATAATTACAAAAAGACTGTTTATAAGTCAGAGGATATTGAAATAGAGGTAATTTATTTCGTTGATCAAAAAGGAAGAGACAAGTTTATCGAATATTTCGAGAATCACAAGCTTTCGTACATCGACTCAATTTACTACAGCAATAGTTGTTTACCAGACAGTATTGTACGATTCGAAACAAACGGAATAACTAGTGGTGAAAAAATCATTCAGAAAAATGAAAATGATCAAGTCATTAGCAAAGAACATTATAGTAATAATGAAGTTTTTCAACTTGAAAAGTTTCGTTATGATGGACATGACTTGGTTTTCTATGAGCTCACCGATTTTCAAAATAACTTGATCCGTAAAAACAGGCTAGAATATGATAAACACCTAGTAATTAAAGAGACCTATTCTATAATTGACGAGAAAAGAATTGAAAATTTTGAATGGAAATACTTTAACTAAGCCTAACACTAATCATAGATAAATTCTATTTTATCATTAAATCCATTCTATCATCTCTTTCTGACAGGAATAGAAACGGCATTATCTAATGCTCTCATTTTCAAAGTCGAGAACCTCAACCGCTCAATAAAAAATCAACATGGGATTCTATCTAAAAGGAATTATTACAACTGACGCAGACCAAGAAATTGTTAGAAAAGCAAAAATACGCTGGACCAACATTCGAGTGAAAAAATTTGGAGGAGAAGTCCACGGGATCGCTATTGTTGGTCCAGATATCAATAAAGCAGATTCTTACCAAAAACATGACTACTTCCAGGAAATAAACTATAGAATCGAAAACGAGCTTCTCGACTTTAGCTTAGAATTCCCGAATACAAAATTTGCATTCATATTCGTAGATTGTTGGGGCGGGTATTGCCAATATTCAGGATTCGTTTGCAAAGGAGGAAAAAGAGTAATAGACTTATCTCAACAAATTGGAGAAACAGCAAACCAAGAAAAGCAAGATTACATTCTGAAAATTCTACTTGCAGAAATTGGAATAGAAATTGGTGAAAAAGTCTATTTTGAACCATTCACAAGAAACTTCTTTAATGAAGATCAACATATAAAGCAACAGCTAACAGCACCTATGAAGCGACAAACTGACGCTAGTAATCGAGAGAATTACTTTCTAAGTAAAATATGGTCTTGGCTAACAGGAAAATAGATTATTCCTTCCTACTCTCCCATGTAGTACTCATCGTATTTGGTTACTTCAACGTATAGCTGATATTTCTGCTTTACATATTCAATAAACTCGTATTGAGAGGCTTTTTGTAAGAACTCGTCTGATACATTGCAGAAGTCTATGAAATCATCAAACTCTTTTTCGTCTAAGTCTATGATATCAGCACTTACATACTTAACGAATAGTTCTTTAAGTAACTCCTTACGTCTTGCTTCGTTCATCAACTCATAAGCCAACTCCTCTTGCTTCACTCTTCTGCTAAATGCATAGTACAATGCTGTAATTGGACTACTCAACGCATTAACACCAGTAGCTACACGAAACTCTTTCGGGTCATAGCCCAACTTTTCAATGTCTTCATAGATTTTGTCAATATCGCGTTGCGCAAATACCCTTGCCTCTCGCAACGTGTATTGCAAGCGTTTTAAGTGCACATCGGTTTCATACACATCTCCTTGAAAAGTGTCTGGAATAGCCAATCGGTACGTCATGTAACCATTAGAACCTATTAAAACGGTATCGCTTTTCTTTACCCGTATAGAGTAATCGCCACTTGGATTGGCAAAATTACCTTGTCGAGTGCGCTTGTTTACCACAAACAGATTTGTGAACAGATGAGAGCCAAACTCATTGTATACCTTTCCTTTCACCAATACCGTTTCGTTTTGGGAAAAACCCTCTAACACACTCAAACTAACGAGTGTTAACACTATGAATCTTAACCAATTTTGCATTAAATCGCCTCTAATGGGTTTTCTACTCTGAATGAGTAGCCAAGATCAATCAAACGCTTAGAACTAACAACTTTAAATTGACCAGAACCGTTAAAAAATGTTGGATTTTCTAATCCTAAATGCTGAGCAGCTGCAGAATAGAATACGGTTTTTGATGGATGTTCTGGAGAAACTACATTAACGGCTCCTACAGCTCCCTTGTAATCTAGCAGAAATTCAATAGCGCCTATAGCATCTTCTAAGTGCGTCATGTTTACTGGAGCATCTCCAGCCGGAACGGTTCTCCCACTGGCTAAAAACCGTCCTGGGTGGCGTTCTCCGCCAAACAGCCCACCAAAACGAACAATGGATACAGGAAGTTTCTCGTAACACTTTTCAATTGCTAATACATCTCTTCCACTATGAGGACTCTGTTGATGCACCGCCTCTTCTTCTACCACATGCGTTCCGGTGTTGGGGTATACAGCAGACGAGCTTGTTACAATCACCAATTCGGGTGCAGCCTGCTGCATGCACTTAACCAAACTCTCAACTTCAGATAATTCTGCAGGTGTAATGGTTACAATAAACACATCTGCCTTCCAAAATTCAGCATCTGCCAAGTGTAAACCCTTTAAGTCAACCTGAAAAGCATTGAAGCCTTCTTGTGAAAGGGACGCTACTTTTTCAATCGATCTAGAACTTAAGTTGACTGAATGCTGACCGTATTGCAATTTTTCTGCAAGCGGTTTTCCCAACCAACCGCTGCCAACGATGGAAATGGTTTTACTTTTCATGACTTTTGTAGAACGAAAATACGTCTTCCTTGTTTTTTGCGCATGAAAGCACTGTTGTTTGATTTAGATGGGACATTAACCCAAACGTTTTATGCTGATGATCAGAGCTATTTAAAAGCCTTGAGTAATCAATTATCTATTGACCCGAACTATCCTTATTGGAAAGAATGTCCTCACCTAACAGATGAGTATGTGTTACATCACTTCTATCAACTTAGACATGGCAGAAAGGCTTCTTCGTTGGAAAGAAAACGTATGCAAGAAGATTTTCTTTTAGAGTTACAAACGAAACAAGCCGTTGAGCCTCGTTTCTTCCTTCCTATTCCAGGAGCTATTGACTTCATTACACGTTTATTACAAACTAGCAACACCATAGGTATTGCTACTGGTGGTTGGAAGCATATAGCAGAGTATAAATTAGAAATTGCTGGGTTTCCAAATGATATTCCATTGATTGGTAGTGATGATCATCCTACCAAAAAAGGATTCTTATTTGCGCTTTACCAAGAAGTTTGCGACAACACACCTATTGGAGATTGCATATACATTGGAGATTCACCTTACGATTATAAAGCAGCCAAAGAACTTGGTATGCAATTTATAGGCTTAGATTTTAAGCAACGAGGAATTTTCGACAGCATGCCTGTTGACCATGTATTTCATGATTTTACTGACACTAATTCATGGATGGAGATTCTAAGCCCATCCAGTTAGTTGAATAAATTGCGAATATTATTTAGGAAAGATTTCTGATTCAACGATTTCGCAAACCGTATGTCCAATCAGCATATGACATTCTTGAATACGTGGAGTATCCTTTGATGGAATTTGAATGCATACATCACATAAATCGGCCATTTTACCACCACCTTCACCAGTCAAGCCAATGGTAACCATTCCTCTTTCTTTGGCTCTTTCTAAAGCACGCACCACGTTTCCAGAATTACCAGAAGTAGACATACCTATCAATACATCACCTTTTCTGCCCATTGCTTCTGTTAAGCGAGCAAAAATTTCATCATACGAGTAATCATTCGCTACTGCTGTTACGTAAGAAGAGTTCACACTCAAGGCCTCTGAAAACAATGGAGGTCTATCATAATAATAACGACCAGAAAACTCTGCAGCCAAATGTTGAGCATCTGCAGCACTACCACCATTTCCGCACCACAACACTTTGCCATCTTGTTTAAAACAAGCTACTACAAGCTGCGCAAACTGATGGATTTGATTTCGGATAACATCACTTTTAAGCACTTCTTGCTTTAATGCGATAGAAGCTTCTATGTTCTGTTTGATTTGGCTGTATTCTTCCATACAATCGTTCTGAAACGTCACTAAAATGAATTACCACGAAGATGCAAGAAAATCTGCGAGATACGAAAGCAATTCTCAGATTCTAATGATGGTCTCTAATTGACTCTGCATACGCTAGCTAAAAGAAATTTTTCAGAACGAGTTCATTGCTAAAAATTCAACACTTTTTCTAATACATTGGTACTACAACAAGAAAACGATGATCAATCATTACCATATTAAATACCTATCTTAATCACATCAATTTGTGGACTTTAACGAAACGATGAGAGCAAAACCATTTATTAAGCCCCTATTATTTACGGCACTATTAACTCTATTCGACTTTTTACTGCGTAAAGGTTTTGTAGCTCATTTTATACCTTTTGCCTTACCAACTAATCTGAATATACTTCTGTTATTCACCGTATTTGCTTGGCTTTCCTTGATGGTCACAAAATTGTTTGCCAAATCAGATCAAATGAGCTTGAAGGATCTTGGCATTTCCTTAAGTGCTAAAAACAACCTAGAGTTCTCTTTAGGCTTTACTCTAGGTGTTATTCTCTGGGGAATTGTAGCACTAAGTCAATCTTTCTTCGCTGGGTTTTCGTGGGTACTAAGGCCAGACTTTGCCCCATTCTCTTTACTACATGGATTACTTTTTATTTTCATTGCAGATTTAGGCACAGAGCTTTACACTCGTGCTTACCCATTAACCAAATTAAAACATGACCTTGGTGCTAAAATCGCGGTTATAACAATGGTAGTTTTAGAACTCTTTAAAAGCATCACTTATAACATTGGAGGCGATTTGTTCTTCTATGCGCTTATCATTCCAATTTTGCACATTGTATTTTTCAGCTTTATCTACCTCAAAACAAAACGACTAGGTGCTTCTTTGGGAATACATACGGGAGCTAACTTTATCACCATTAGCATATTTGATCTTCGGGTAGAACAACCAAGTCAGGCAATACCTGCGGGAATGTTTCAAGCTAGTACAGAATTAGAAACCTTATCTATGCATGCCTTGCAATTGCCGTGGGTAATTATGGCAGCTATGTTTAGCATCGCCACGTATATATGGTGGGCTAAATCACAAATTAAACACAGTTAAACCTGGTGGTACAGAAATCTACTGAGAGTACGCTATGTTAGAGTTTTCTAAGAGGTTCAGGCAATCCAGAACTTTGGAAAAAGGTAGAAGAGGAAGAACAAAAGATGCTTTCGGATTCTGAAGAAGATTGAGAATAAGTTTGAAATAAGTTTTAACAAAAAAGCCAGCTTAAAGCTGGCTTTTACATTCGTGTATATTTCAATTAGTTGTTTCTAACAGGAATAGGTTGCAGTTCCATTCGACCTAAATCGCGCAACATTCTAAAATGTGCTGCTATGGCGGCAAAGAAAGATCCGCTGTTATGATATGGCAAACCATATTCCTCAGCTGTTTTCTTTACTATGGGAGCTAATTCGCGGTAGTGTACATGAGAAATGGTAGGGAATAAATGGTGCTCAATTTGGTTGGTTAAGCCACCTACTAACCAAAACAACCACTTGCTTTTAGGAGCAAAATTACATGTTGTACGTAGCTGATGTTCTAAACGAACAGACTCCATTTTTCCTGCCTCATCTGGCATTGGGAAATCTGCACTTGGTGTTACGTGCGCTGCTTGAAAAACTACAGCAATAATAAAACCTGTAACGAAGTGCATTGCTAAGAACGCCATTACAATAGTTAATGGAGAAAATGGCGTAAAGATCATTGGTAGAATCAACGTGTACGAGTAATACACAAATTTCAAAGCAATAATCTTAATCATTCCGTTGATGTAGGTTTTACGATCTGGTACCAATCCCATTTTGTAGTAACGCGCAAACTTTTCTACATCATTTACTGTAACCCACATCAAAGAAGTTAAGCCATACAATATCCACGCGTAGTAATGTTGGTACTTATGAATCTTATACTTTCTAGCATGCGGTGAAAAGCGCAGCAAGAAAGATGCATGAATGTCATCGTCATGTCCTTCAATATTGGTGAAGCTATGATGCAATACATTGTGTTGTAGTCTCCACACTTCATCGTTTGCACCAATTACAACAGATACGTAAGTCATCAACTTATTCACCTTGGTATTCTTGGTAAACGATCCGTGAATAGCATCATGCATCACTCCCATTCCAATACCTACCATACCTAACCCGTTCAATATGTACAGAACAAACAACAGGAATACATTCTCAATTGGAGCAAAAATGATTACGCCTAACGGTACGAAGAATAGCAACAACATGATGATAGTCTTCATGATCAGTTTTCCATCACCCGCTTTGCTTTGTTGGGTAGTTTTAAAGTACTCAGACACTCTTTTCTTAAGCGTATCAGAAAAATCTGCTTTGACAGATCTGGGAAACGTTAACCTTTTGATATCAATTCGATTTAGTGAACAATATTGGGTAGTTAAACGGTGGTCAAATGTAGCTAATTCTGCCTCATCAAATAATACCTCAAATTAGGTAGATACTAGCATGCAACTCTTGAAACGTAAACAAAGAGCTTTAGTTCAACAATTCTTTCTCTAGCCACTCTAACTTACCGGGTAACTCTTTAGATGCGAACTCTAAATGAATAACCCTACGCCTTTTTTGGTTCGAACTTTTGGCCGATGCATGTAGTAATAAGGGTTTCATAAGCTGCACTCCACCCTCATTCAACTCAATAAGGGTTGCATTCGATTTTTGAGTAATTTCTCTCAATTCTCCATCTGTAAATCGCTTATGATGAGACCTAGGAATCACCTTGAGAGCCCCATTTTTACTAGTAGTTGCATCTAGATGAATTCTTACTGTAAATATGTTATGTAGAACATCTTCAGGAGGACAAACACTCACTACCCCATTTTTATTTGTCCACGCTGAATACCCAGGTTCATCTACTTTCTCTAGCACATTAATAGGTACATCTTGATGCCACGTTACATACCAGTTTAACTCGTGGGGTTTATCAAAATAAATGGCCTTCGTTAAGAATGCATCTTCATCAATGGCCTTTACCAAATTTTTGAGGTTTTCAGAAAACAGCAATGATTTCAATTGTGGAATGTCTTTCAATAAAGTTCGTTTACCATAGCTATTCTCAGTTGAATGTTGAAAATAATGATGCAGCAATCGCCCAATTTCTCTCACCTCGTTCTTGGTGTAAAGATTCTCTAAAACAGAGTATCCATTCTTTTTTAGCAGTTTACTTGTGGCTATGGCATCGTTTTTCGATAAGTTCGACTTGTACTGTTCTAGTCCATTTTCTAGCCTTTGCTGAATTTGTCTTCGCATCCTAGTTGGTCTCAATACCTGCACATAGTCTCCAAACCCTAAAATCATTCGCTCTAACTCATAATTAGGGTGAACTAGCAACTCAATTATGACTCCCCCATTATCCAGCTCTTTTAGCACTTGTTGAGAATGATGCATTGGTTTGGTAAGAATGTATGGAGCATGACGAGGTTCAACCTTCATTACTACACGCTCTACATGTTTTGCATCCATTACTGTAACACCAATGGTGTTTTTATAATACTCATCACCATCAAAAGATTCGTTAAGGTATGTTGTCTTGCTATCGTAATCAATATGTTGAATACGATCTAGCGCTAGGGTTAGAATCGATTTCTGTTTACTCTTCTTTCCAATTAAAAACCAACGGTTGTTGTACTCTTTCAATATGAAAGGGTGATAAGTAAACGTTGATGCAGCCCTAGACTTAAACGATTGATAAGTGATTTTTAGCACAACCTTCTTCAGAATAGCTTGATACAAGGTATCTAGATGCTCTAAGCCCTTTAAACGATCGTTTTTATCAAGGTGTATAATTGCAGGACGATGTGTTTTTTCGGCATACACTTTATCCTCTAATCGCTGAATGATTCCGCCCAACTCAGAAAACAACGAGAAGTCTTTGAATTGCTTCAGCATCTCCACCGTTTCAGAAAGGACATGCATATCACTCTCGTTCAATGGTATGTCTGTAATACTATAATCAGGATCTTCGTAACGATAAAACTTTCTATCGTACACTTCAATGGGCGCATTGTATCCCAATTTATCGCTTCGCATAAGTTGGATATCTAATTGCACAGTACGCTTACTTACATTTACATCTCTGCCCTCGTATTCATACAATGCCTCAGAACAAGCATCTATCAAATCTTCTAGAGTCCACTTTCTATAAGGGTTCTGTAGGCACTTATCAATGGTTTTATAGCGAATTAAGGCATTTTTATTTTGAGCCATAGTGTGAATTTTAGTGAGCTTTTTATACTACGCAAAATAATTGCGCACTAACATAAAACCTTTGTTCCATTCAATTACGAATAGTACACAAACCTCCGCTGGCAATTGAGCCAGCGGATTAAACGAAGAAAAGATGAAAGTAGACGGAAAACAACTAATTGCATTAGGTTTCAGACCAGGGAAATGGTTTGGCGAAGCATTGGATCATATCAATAACCAAGAGCTTCAAGGAGCTGAAATGATGAATTACTTAGAACAATTCAGAATGCCCGACCCAATAGCATTACGCGAAGAACCTGCTGCTTTCTCTATCAATATTGAAGCAGAGAGTGAACAAGAAATTCAAAATGTTAACAGTGTTATTCAAACCATGGAAGAATTGATGAAGACTCCCACCCTTGTTGGTGGCTCCATCATGCCTGATTCTTGCCCTACAGGTTCTGTAGGTACTATTCCAGTTGGAGGAGTTGCTGTTGCCAAAAATGCAATTCATCCCGGGATGCATAGTGCAGATATCTGCTGCTCTGTTATGTTAACTGATTACGGAAAAACAGATCCTAAAACAATTTTAGACGCTGCACACCAGAATACGCATTTCGGACCTGGTGGAAGACCAAGAGGTGCTCAATTTACACTTCCTCAAGAGTTAAAAGAACGGTTTGAATTGAACCCTTACTTGAATAGCAACAAAATGCATTCTTTGGCTCAAGAACACTTAGGTACACAAGGAGATGGAAACCATTTCTTATTTGTAGGTAGGTTAAAATCTACTGGAAATACCGTTGTTGTAACACATCATGGTTCTCGTGCACCAGGGGCATTATTGTACAAGAAAGGCATGGCTATGGCTGAACATTTCAGAAAACAACTATCGCCTGATACATTAAAGCAAAATGCGTGGATTCCTTTTGACACTCAAGAAGGCAAAGATTATTGGGAAGCTCTCCAAATTATTCGTGCATGGACAAAATTGAACCATACAACCATCCATGATTTGGTTGCAACCGGAACTGGCACAAGTGTAACAAACAGGTTCTGGAACGAGCACAACTTTGTTTTCAAAGAAAACGACTTGTTCTACCACGCCAAAGGAGCTACACCATTAGATTCTAAGTTTATGAATGACATTACTGGGCCTAGATTAATTCCATTAAACATGTCGGAACCTGTATTGATTGTTGATGGTGAAACTACACAAACAAATCTTGGGTTTGCTCCACATGGTGCAGGTAGAAATATTAGTAGATCTGCGCACAGAAAGAGCAAGGGAGATAAAAGTGTAATGGAAGTTTATACCGAAGAGACAGAAGGCTTAGATGTTAGATTCTTTTCTAATGAAATTGATATTACAGAATTACCAAGTGCCTATAAAAACGCAGATTCTGTTAGAAATCAGATGAATCAATTTGGGTTAGGCTCTGTAATTGATGAGGTAGAACCATACGGGTGTATTATGGCTGGTGATGTCAATAAAAACGCCTATTGGCGAAGAAAAAAACACAAGCAAAAATCAGAACGTAAATAGGCTACGGAGCTAGTTTACACTTTTGAATCCTCATCAATCACCACCCCTCGTAACCCCAATACGAGGGGTACACGAAAGCATCATTGTTAAGTGCAAGTTTGCTCCCTCGACTACACCTACTACACTTTGTGTATGGAGATGAAAGGCCGATAGAAATTCTATCGGCTTTTTGTATTTGAGACACTGGAAACATCTACTCCAGCACAAACTTACCCTTCGTATTGGTGTTTAGATAGTTCTCCTTTTCTTTCATAACCAGCAACACTTAACCGAATACCTATCACACCGATTATTGTTGGTAGAACCCAAGGTAATACCATCCAATAACCAGATAATACTACTTGGAGATACTGGTTCGCTCCAAACACAAAGAATGCTGTGTAGGCGGCTATTCCGCTTACACACATACCAACAAGATGCTCTTTAAACCAATTTACTTTTGGGACTTTGTTTCTTAAGGTCTGTATTACCCCAGGTAAATCAGCTATACCTAATCCTCCGAATACAAACATTAGAATAGCGGCATTCTTTCCTCCTAAGCCAATTATTCCATAAGCTACCATCATAATAGCAGTTACCACAATAGTCACTCGAAACGCCATATGAATTGTTCGAAACAACTTACTAGTAGATTTTTTGTGTTTTAAAATAGCTATACCATACCATAAAGGATTAGCCGTTATGAGTGATATAAAGCCTAAAAATATTCCCATATTAACTTGACCTATCACTAGGTTTTTTACACTTAAAATAGCCGCTGTAATTACCACTATCCACATAAACCGAACATACCATACTCCCGTTTTACGATGAGTCTCACCTCCTTTTCGTGTAAAAACTGGAATCCAAAAAAGAATTAAACTTATGAAGCCTGAAACAATATGTGTGTAGAGAAGAATTTGAAATATTGAGTTCATAACGGTTTGATTTTGAACTCGAACATATCTCTAAAAAACACAGATATTCAGCGCTTTGTGACTAACAACAAAGAAATGTGCTGAATGACAAACCTTTGTTACTACTAACAAGCTTCAGGGATTATGGACTTCCTTTAACACATCAATAAATCTTCTTGAAACTGGAATTTTAGTGCTTACTACATTATTCAATGTTAGCTTGAGTCCTTGTGCATTTCCCTCCACGTTTTTGATGGTATTGTGATTTACAGCAAAAGAACGGTGACACCTAATAACGGAAGTACCTTGAAACAACTCAACGATGTTAGAAAGTGAAGATCGCACTATTAATTTCTCCATTTCATTATTTCGATAGAGGTATATAGCCACATAGTTTTGCATGGCCTCTAGATACCTCACAGATTCAAGCTCAATCTTGTGATTTGGGTCAATAGAAATAACAATTGAACTGTGCTCTTTTTCTGAGTCAATTAAGTTAAGTTGATCTGCCTCTTTTACATTCTTTTTAAGAGCCCTTATTTGAATAGTAAGTCCTGCAACAACCAAGGGAAATATTCCTACAATAAAGGTGTTTAGCAGCATTTGAAGAACAAATGAAAGATCCATCCAACCCCACCCAAATACTAATCCACTGAACACAATATTTCCTGTGGCAATCCAGCACAACAAACCAATAGAATGCACCATCCACTTTCCTAAAGTCCAAGATGGGCTATCTGTTCTAAGTTTGAAAATTGTATAGCTACCAAACTCATAACTCCAGCCAAACAAGAAAGTTACCAAACCAAAACCTAAACAAATTAGTGCTCTTGTAAAGGTTGGAGCAGATAAACCAAAAGGCTTCAGAATAAATAGAAACAGAGCCACGAAAACACCAACAACCACAAAAGTTCTAGCATTCTGGTTTCCAGAGTTTCTATCTGGAAAAGGCTCGTTCAGTTTTTTAATTAATTGAATCATTCGCTTTGAAAGCTACTGAAAGATCTAGAGAAACAAAAAAAGCCAGTCAATAAATTGACTGGCTTTTATACTATAGAAACTAAGTTCAGCTTATGATAAAGATTCTAAATCGATGATCTTAGCATTAATCATCATTCTAGAAATTAAGTTCTCTACGCGATCTTTAATTTTTTCTGGAAGAACAATGTAAAAGTTCCCTCCATTTTGCTTGCTGTAAGAGCTAAACAAAATCCACTTCGCAATTTGATCTTGAATCTCACGTTCAACAATCTTTTGCTCAATTTCGTATACATCCAAGTGATCGTCTTCTAGCATTCCAACTACATCTGGAGTAAACTTCTTCATTGAACCGTTGTAGTTCAAATCTACTGGAGATGGATAATCTGGAGTTTTTGCTCTGAACTCTTTATAGCCTTGCTTTTTGAGCTTCTTAATTAAGTTCTTTATGATAGTTTCTTTCTTCGCTTTTTGAGCAACACTCATAATATGTGAAAATTTTTTTGCAAATCTAAAATTTTTAACGAAACAGCCCCTATTCAATAGGCTAACTGCCTCATTCTGACCATTGAGTATGACCAGTAAAGTCATACAATTCTTACAACTTTCGAATCTTTTAATTAGTCAATTACCGATCTAACGGCCAGCGCATAACTACCTAATCCAAAGCCGCTTACACTCCCCCTGCAATGTTTACCAATGTATGAAACATGGCGGTAGTCTTCTCGTGCAAAAATGTTCGAAATATGCACTTCAATAACAGGCGTAGAAATACCCGCAACA
>DIYR01000055.1 GCA_002429085.1 Flavobacteriales bacterium UBA6049 | reverse complement strand
AAATCTTCATTTTTTTAGGTTGAGCAGCACAAATTACTTAAGTGTTGATACTTCCGCATTAATAAAATTTGATTACCAGATAAAACAATATTTTAAATAAATGGATTATAACTCGAACAGGAAACAACTTGTTCTTCCTGAATATGGACGAAACGTTCAGAAAATGGTTGACTTTGCATTAACCGTAGAAGACCAAGCGGAAAGAAACCTTGTTGCAAAAAGCATTATTGCCATTATGGGTAATATGTATCCACACTTGCGAGATGTTAGTGATTTTAGACATAAGTTATGGGATCACTTGGCAATTATGTCCGATTTTAAGTTAGATATTGATTCTCCTTACGAAACTCCTACCAAAGAAAAATTACAGGAAAAACCTGATAAACTACCTTATAATAATCAGAGAATCAAATATCGTCACTACGGAAAAACAATTGAAGCATTAATCGCAAAAGCAATTGAAATTGAAGAACCAAAAGAAGATTGGGAGCAAGTTGGCCAAGTAGGTTTTAATAATATGGAGGTGTCTAATGGCTCATTAGATATGGCAGATAGCGGAGATGTATTCGCTATGACTGCAGATTATGTTTCTTCTACTGGAATGTCTGTTTATGGCGTTTACCAATTGAATAACGATTCGTGGGAACTTGTTGGAACCGAAGAATCTTCTCAAGGATTTTCTTATTCACGGGTAAGAATGTCTGTTAGTCCTGATGGAGTTCCGTATGTGTATGATGGAGCAAGTAGTGTAAAGAAACTAGAGAACAACGCTTGGATTCAGGTTGGAAGTTCTCTTTCAAATTATGATTACTGTACGTTGGCATTTGCACCAGATGGTAAACTGTGGTTTTTCGGTGTATTAAACGGATCAGGTCAAGCTTTGGTGCTGGATAATGGAACATGGGTAAACCAAGGGATGATACATAATGACATAATGGTATTTACTACCGTAAAATTTGACTCTAATGCCTATCCAGTGGTTCTTTATGCAACTAACTTTTCGCCAAGTTTGGGTTACTCTCAAGTATCTCGTTGGAATGGAACAAGCTTTGATTTGGTAAGTGGGGGGTATATTCATGATTCGCAGGTGGCTTGGAATCATGGGTTGGCAATTACCTCAACAGATGAAATATACGTTGGTATGAGTCTGATAGATGATAACGATAATATGTGGTTATTTAAGTTAGAGAATAATTCGTGGAATGTTATAGACTCAAACATAACTGGGGGAGCTATTGGTGAATGCCACCTAGATACTGATGATGAGGATAATGTAATTATTGCTTATACAGATGTACTAGAAAGTGAAGCTGTTAGTGTTCTTAAATACGATGGAACTGATTTTGTTTACATGGGTATTCCTGGCTTTACGGGTGAAGGTTCATCTTTAGAGGGCTTAACCATGGAAGGTTCTAACCCTTGGGTGCTGTATAAAGAGGCTACAATGGGCGAGAATCCAAGTGTTAAGAAATATGTTGATTTAAGACCAGGAGATCCGTCTAGTACAGCCGATAATGTGGTAGATAGAACTATTCAAGTTTTTCCGAATCCAACTACTGGCGTGTTTACATTGAAATATGAATATGCTAAGAGTTTTGAGGTGATTGATTTGATGGGAAGAATGGTTCAAAATGGACAGATTATGGAATCGGATAATAGCCAGATTGAAGTTAATATGAGTACCTCAGCGAACGGAGTATACTTGCTTACTGTACATGGTAAAAACAAAACAGAAGTAATACAATTAGTAGTGCAGCATTAAACATTGCGCACACCATCAGTTGAATTAAGTAGAAGCCTTTATGTGATCTCACATAGAGGCTTTTTTATGGTTTAAGTTGTTAACGATTTCAATTTTATCGAAGAGCTGGTCTACTATTTCATGCATCAGATCAGGAATGTGTTCTTGAGCTCCCTTTTTATCTGTCGAAAGTATCCAAGCAGAGGACTGTAATTCGTTGTTGTATTTGCCTTTGTCTCCTTTTTGCCAAGACTCTGTAGGTTTTAAATTAATTGTATCCGTTATTAATTCTGGAGAAAAGTTGTCCCCAAATAATGCAAAATAGACTCGTGAGTTTAATTCTTCCATTTTTTTATCTAATACTAGATTGAAGCTTTTTGGGTAAAAAAACATAACTAACATCCATAAGATAACCTGATTTCGATGTATTCAGTACGTGTATCATTGTTTACATCAGTTACTAGTATTTTTAGCAAGACTGACTTTATCTCATATGGAGCAATAATACCCTTATACTCATACCTAGGAATCCACCAGCCTTCTCCAACATAATCCCAGTTTGGAGCTCGCTCAAGGTCTAATTCTTTTGCGGTAGCTTCTCTAACATTTTCGTAATCGGTTAAAGGAATTCTATAAAAAGATTCATTGGCTGCATCTAGTTGCGTAAAGGGTTTATTTCCTTTCCATTTCAAAATCTGCCCTTCATTATTCTTTGCTGTTCCCCAGTCGTTTAATGTTTCTATTCTGGTGTAGAAAACGTCAACTTTACTTGAGGGCTCTTTTGGCTTAATATTCAGAAGCTTGTCACCAATCTCATTGAATACTGCTTCATGTATAATAAGGGTATCTACGTGTTTTTCCTGCTCTTCTATCTGAAAGTTGAATAGTTCTAGTTCTGTGTGCTCAGTTGAAAGTTTGGTACTACAAACTATTTTGTGATCATTACAGGTTACCCCAATATCCCAACCAGTTCTGTTCTTTAACAGGAAACGACTATATACATAGCCTTTTAACTCTGTTGTGGTTCTAGATGTAGATTTAACCAAATACCAATATCCTTCGAGTGTTTTGGTAAGGTGCGTAATCGAGGATTGGACTTTCGTCTTTTCAACTAACTCAACGGATTCACCACAGAAGAATTTGCCCAATCTTTCAGAATTTTCGGCAGGTTTTTTTCTTACAATTAGACCATTTTCTGCTATAACAGAATAGAAACTTTGACTGTTAACTGTTAGTACAGAAAAAAGAGTGAATAATGTGATTAATGAATATTTCACTTAAAGCTAAATAGTATTGGAAAAACAAACACTACAATTACAGTCCATAGACTATATATAGGTAAAAATGTAGCGATACTCTTTTCTACACCGTAGATCTCATTTTTGTTTTTAAGAGCCTTAAATAAATTGAATGTAACAATTAGTAAATTTATTAAAATGAGAATGTTACCACCTAAAACAGCAAGCCTATTAGGAGTGATTCCCCATTCTGAAATTCTAAATACAATTGCGGACAATGCAATCCCATTAATGATTACTGTAACCACGGATAGTGCAAGAAGAAGAAACGTTCCAATCTTACTTTCTTTTTGTTTAGATTTCTCTGCAATTGAGAAAAGAATAATGGCCATTACTCCTATTAAAAGTAGGTTGAATATTAGAAGAAATTCCCTGTCGTTATAAGGATCCTCACCAGTTGAGACAATTGCCAATAGATAAACCACCAGTGTTACAAGAACTAGTGGGGTAAACACTCTTGCAATTACTGGAGAAACTTTATTGACTAGCTCTGGATTCTGTTGAACAAGGTAGGTTCCAACAATAGGAGAAGCGGCAAGCCCAAAGACTACAACATATTCGAAGTAGAACTCTTCGATAGAAACATCAATCAGTAAGAATAAGCCAAGTGTTAACATGGTAAGAATGATCCCTGCGATTAAAATTATAGCGGTCATTACGGCTAAGTCTCCGTTGTATCTTAAAAAATCTAGTCTTTTTTCTACGTTTTTTAATCTGCCACCAACAAACGTGTAACCCAAAATGGCCCATAAGAAAAGAGGCAAATGAATACAGGCAAGTATGAGTGTATCACTATCTGAATCTTTCGGGAGAAAATTGATGTAGATAGTAGCAATTAGAAATGTAGCCAAAATAGAAATCAATCTTTTTGGTTGCATCTGTTGTTTTCGTATGAAATAAGCGGCTAAAAGCGGAAAAACCACAAACGCTAGGTTACGTGGATAAAAGAAACTTTCTGTTATTCCTGTAAATGCAGGGATTTTGGCAATTAATCCAGCAATTAAAGAGGATACAATTACGAAAATCAATTCGTTTTGTGTCCCCCATGATATTTCCTCGGTTTCAAAGTTGAGGCGTTCGTTCCAAACTTGAGCTATTTGATGTTGTTGAATATCCTGATAGATGAGATTAAACTCTCGTTTAAATGCCGGTTTGTTTTCCCGATACATCTTTTCAAGTAGCCTCGGGTTATCTAGGTTCTGTTTGATCTCTTCTGTCATAATGTAACAGTTGTATGTACTTAGTTTAAGTGCAGAAAATTACGAGATGTTTACTGATTCTGAGCGCTTCATAAATTCATTCTGTGCATAAGCGATTGGAACACTTTTCTTCTAGTGAATACCAGAACCTATCTGTTCCAAAAAATAAGAGGAGATCAAGGTGATCTCCTCATATAATATCCAAAGAAACTTTCACGAATGTGCTGTTTTCTCTTTTTTAAAACGCCACTTTAATAGTTTCTGTCAATGTGTAGCCGTTGGTTGTATCTCCCATTACAGAAGTAGCCATGTTTCGGTTTAAGCTATTACCAAATTCACCATCATTTGCGTTTGAAGTATCGAAATTCCCGTTATATCCGTTTGTGGCGTAAACTGTATTCGAAACATCTTCAGGAAATGCGGTTTGCGTTACCAATAGTGAACTTCCGTCTACTCGTAAGATTTCTAAATGTAAGTGTGGTGCTCTTCCTGGGTACCAACCAGGATAAATACTAATAAACGAGGCTACGCCATCTGCTCCAGTTGTTTGACGACCTCTTAAGAAGTGCTCACTTGTGAAATCACCCTCCAACTGACCTGAATATTCAGAGTAATTACCCTTTGCATCGCAATGCCAAACATCAACTAAAACACCTTCTAAAGGCACACAGTTGTTATTCGTGTCTTCTACTTTGATATTGATTAAAAGCGGAATTCCAGTTCTATTGCCAACAATGTTTTCACGAACTAATTGCGCAGGTGTTTTAATGGGAAATGGACCAGCAGTTTCTGCAGGAGATACAGCACAAGAATCAGGATCAATAACAGGTTCCATAGGTTCTGTATCATCATCTTTCTTACAAGCTGTAATTAATGCTGGAGCAGCTACAATTGTCCCCATACTAAGTAGGCCATTTTTTAAAAACTTCTTCCTGTTCATTGTGTTTGCTGATTTGTATGTTAACGGTGGTTTTGTTTTTAAATTACCTGTGTTGTTATGGTTATTAAGTTAGGGAATTATTCGTAAACACATGTATGTAAGGGGGCTGCGAACACTTCGAATTTCTATTCCAGAAAGAAATGCGGAACCTAGTAAGGCAGAGTATATAAGAAAGAAAATGTTATTCATCCACTGTTGATATAAGTGGAGTATTGCTAAACAGGATGGATGGTAAGGCTTTGACTAATTAGTGAAAGGCCTCTACTTTCCCAAAACCTAACATTAATAATCGTTTCCACAATTATTTTCGAAGAACTTACTAGATCTTCATTAGTAGAGTAATCCAAGTATTTGGATATGACAGGTAAAATTTCTTTTTCAATTTTTGATTTGTTTAAAGTGTCGAAAAATGCTGCTTTGTATGAGACATTGAATTCTCCTTGATACACTACCTTGAGTTGTTTATTATTGGAGCTTCTGTGAACAATGTTATTGATTTTGACTTTAAAGATTTCAGATGCTGTGTCAATAATCTTAAATACATCTTTATCAGTTAGATCAGCAATTGTGATTTCCTCCCAGCTGATTTGAACATTTTTTTCTTTAGCATATAGCAGACTTTGAATACTCTTTAGCGGATTCCCGTTTGCTAACATATGGACTTCTAGATCAATTAAAGTTATGCCTAGTTTGTTGCTTCGAGAAAGACTGTAAGCTTCAATAAGGTTGTTGTTAAAGCTTTTTCGAAAAGTGAGACCCATAGCTTCATTAAATGAAAGCCAAAACCCCATTTTTTTTGCCTTAACTATGTTTATTAAGACAGGGCTAATTAATACTAGACCGATTGCGAAAAAGATCAAAAAAATGATAAGAAGTTTCATTTGAATTTTTGTTTATGCCTTAATGAATCGTAGATTTATAAATCTATCACAGGTACATTGTTGGTGTAAAACGTTTCTTTTCACGAATTACTATTAACTAGAAGCAGAACGAAAATAACAGTTAGCTTTTTTTAGTGGTTATTACACTTGGTGTAATCAGGGCTCCATTACAGTACTTGCTATGGTTTCAGGAATAATACTGCTTACAGCTGTTGTTATGATTTCTTGCAGAGCCACAAGCATTTGTTTTTTGACAAAGAATGAATTGGTTAATAAACCTACCTGTCTCACAGGAATAGGGTCTTCAAACGATACTAAGTGTTGTTTTTCGGTTTTTGGTAAATCTATGGCGGCTAAATAGGGTATTACCGTTATGCCTTTACGTGTTTTGGTTACACGTAATAAGCTATCCATAGAACCAGAGTTAAACTCTATGTTTACGTCACTCTGGGTTTGTAGGTTAGATAGTTCGCATAGTTTGCGAACTTGCGTATGCAAACAATGTCCCTCTTGCAATAAACAAAGCTTAGAGTAATCAAGCTCATTCAGCGAGGTATTACTAGCATGGTTGTCGTCTGTGCAATCGTATAACAAGAAAGGTTCTTTATACAATGGTATCTCTTGAAGCTTTTTGTCTCCAATAGGCAGAGCTAGTATACCTAAATCAATATCGCGCATTTTCAATGCTTCTTTGATTTGCGCTGTAGTTAACTCTTTTACAACTATTTGAACTTGGGGAAATTGGTTTGCGAATTCAGTAATAAAACGAGGAAGTAGGTAAGGAGCAATAGTGGGTATAATTCCAATTCTGAAATTGCCAATTAAGTCGCCTCGCAATTCTTGAGTGAGGTTTTTGAATAAATCCACCTCATTTACGATAATACGTAAACGGTGAATGATGTGTTTTCCTTCTTCTGTAATAGAAACAGGTTTAGTTTTTCTATTGAATATTTTAATACCAATCTCATCTTCAAATCTGCCAATCATGGTACTTAGGGTAGATTGAGTTACAAAACACTTTTCTGCTGCAGCCTCAAAGTTTTGCTGATCTACTACAGCTAACACATACTGAAATTGCTGAATTGTCATATTGCATCAAATATAGCTCAATATCTACAGTGTAGATATTGGTATTTAAACTATCGTTTTTATAGATGATTGACTTGTCCCAGTTTTGCATCGTAACAAAAGCTAAAGCTATGAGCAGCAAACTTATACCAATCGTTGGGGTCGCTTTAATGACGCTCATCTCATGTAATAATCAAACAGAAGATCAAGCAATGGAAGAGTCTGGTGGAAAATGTCCTTTTGGCTTTGATAAAGGGCACAAGAAAGAACAAGTATCAAGAGTAAAATCTAACAAAGAGTGGTGGCCAAACCAATTGAACTTAGATATACTGGCGCAAAACTCAGATCGCACAAACCCAATGGGTAATGATTTCGAATACAAAGAAGAGTTTGCCAAGTTAGATTACGATCAGTTAAAGAAAGACATTGCAGCTGTAATGACTGAATCGCAAGATTGGTGGCCTGCAGATTACGGACATTATGGTCCTTTGTTTGTTCGCATGGCTTGGCACAGTGCAGGAACGTATCGTACAGGAGATGGTAGAGGAGGTACGCGAATGGGAATTCAGCGCTTTGCACCGCAAAACAGCTGGCCCGATAATGGTAATTTAGATAAGGCGCGCAGGTTATTGTGGCCAATAAAGCAGAAGTATGGGCAGCAGATTTCTTGGGCAGATCTGATGATTTTAACGGGAAATGTTGCACTAGAAACCATGGGCTTTGAAACCATAGGTTTTGCAGGTGGGCGTCCTGATGTGTGGGAAGCACAAGAAGACATTTACTGGGGAGCAGAGGGCAATTGGTTAGAGTCGCGCAGATTGAACGAGAATGGAGAGTTAGATTTAGAGAAAGAAAACCCTTTGGCTGCAGTACAAATGGGGTTGATTTACGTAAACCCAGAAGGACCAGATGGGAATCCTGATCCAGTTGCTTCTGCCAAGAATATTCGTATTGCCTTTGCTCGTATGGGAATGAACGATTCTGAAACAGTAGCTTTAATTGCAGGAGGACATTCTTTTGGTAAAACACATGGTGCTGGCCCTGCTGATCACGTTGGTGCAGCTCCAGAAGCAGCGAGTATTGAGGAGCAAGGTTTTGGGTGGAAGAGCAGCTATAAATCTGGTAAGGGTACCGATGCCATAACATCTGGTTTAGAGGTGATTTGGACACCAACACCAACACAGTGGAGTCATGCCTTTTTAAACACCTTAATGGCATACGATTGGGAATTAACTAAAAGTCCTGCCG
>DIYR01000224.1 GCA_002429085.1 Flavobacteriales bacterium UBA6049 | reverse complement strand
TTTGTGGCTTCCTTGGCATATTTAGCTTTTAAGGCTGCTACACGTGTGTCAAATTCCTCTTTTTCAGGATTGTAATAACGTGGCTTAAAGTCAAAACCTTTTGCTTGTGTTGTCTTGAATAACGAGAATCTCATCATGGTGTAACAAAAATAATATTTAAGAACTACTTACTTTCCGATTCTAGTTGTTGAAAAATAGCCGAAACCGCAGCCAAAGCCTCATTTTCATTTCGGTACTTTCGTTACTATGGGCGGAATCAATTGGTTACAAAAAGTAGGCCGTTTAGCACTTTTTTCTGGTATTGTGCTTTTGGCTACATCCTATACCTCGAAAAATGAACTGATACAGAAAGAACCTCAGTTTATAAAACAGTCTAATTGGGCAGATAGTGTATTACAATCGCTGACCATAGATGAAAAGATCGGCCAACTATTTATGGTAGCTGCCTACAGTAATAAAGATAAAGCACACGAAGAAGAACTGAATGAACTTATCGAAAAATATGGAATTGGTGGATTGATTTTCTTTCAGGGTGGTCCAGTGAGACAGGCTTATATGACAAATCGACTTCAGGGTGCTTCTAAAATACCATTGCTTATAGGCATGGATGCAGAGTGGGGGGCAAAAATGCGGCTAGATAGCATGCCAAGGTACCCAAGAGCTATGATGGTAGCTGCGAGTCAAGACTCTAGCGTTGCTCATGAGTTAGGCAGAGTGGCAGGTGAAGAGTTAAAAACACTTGGTGTACATGTGAGTTTTAGCCCAGTACTTGATGTAAACAATAATCCTAATAACCCGGTAATTAATAGCCGGTCATTTGGAGAAAGAACAGGACTTGTTGCTGAAATGGGAATTGGATATTATAAAGGGTTGCAAGACGCTGGTGTAATTGCTGTTGGTAAACATTTTCCTGGGCATGGAGATACTGATGTTGATTCACATTTAGACTTACCTGTTGTCAATCATGATAAGAATAGGTTGGAAACGGTTGAATTATTACCGTTTAAAGCGGCAATTAATGAGGGGATACCAGGAATGATGGTTGCTCATTTAAGTGTTCCTGCATGGGATAAACGCCCATATGTTCCATCTTCTTTATCAGATAAAATTGTTCAAGGGAAATTAAGAGATGAGCTTGGTTTTAATGGGTTAATCTTCACAGATGCCTTGAATATGAAAGGTGTTACCAAATACTACAAATCTGGAGATGTAGAAGTTCAAGCTCTTTTGGCAGGAAATGACGTTCTGCTTTTTCCTGAAGATGTTAAGTCAGCAGTTAGTCGAATTAAGCAGGCTCTCAAAAAAGGAAAACTTTCGGAAAAGCAATTAAATGATCATGTGAAACGTATCCTTCAAGCTAAGGAATATGCAGAGTTAATGGAATTTGATTCTGTTAACGTTGCTAATGTTAAGGCTATTGATGAAAACTTAAACCATGATTTGATAAACCGTAATGCCCATGCAGCCGCCATGACCTTAGTTTATGACGCTGCCCCAGAAGAACCATTGTTCTCAACCAATAAGAATATTGTAAGCATTGCTTTAGGAGATCGAAAGAGCTCCTACCATTTTCAAGACTTTTTAAAAGAACAAATTCGCACAGCTAGTTACGTAATACCTAAGAAGCCAACTTCTTTTGAAAGAGAGTTAATGCTAAGAGAATTAGACGAGAACAGTGTGATAGTTCTGTCTTTACACGACACAAAACTGTCTCCATCTGGAAACTTTGGAATTACAAAAGAATCGTTAGAGTATGCGAAAGAGTTAAGTACAAACTATCCAACCATTCTGGTTCATTTTGGCAACCCCTATGCATTGGAAGAACTCACAATTTCAGATTCACTAAAAGCCGTATTAGTGGCTTTTGAAGAAGGTGAGTATGCGCAACGCTATGCGGCAGAAGCGTTGGTAGGGGCTATAGAGATTAAGGGAAAACTACCCGTATCTATCAACAACCAATGGCCTGTTGGAACAGGAATAAATAAAGAAAGAATAAATCGCTTTCATTTCTCTAATCCTGAGGTAGTGGGGATGAGTAAATCTCTCACTAGAAACATTGACTCTATAGCGAAGTTTGGAATTGATAAGCAAGCGTATCCTGGTTGTCAAGTTGTGGTAGTTAAAGATGAGAATGTAATTCATCAAAAGTCGTATGGCTACCATACCTATGAGAATTTACGAGAAGTTAGGAACACAGATCTGTATGATTTAGCGAGTATCACTAAGATTGCTTCATCAGTAGCATGTGCTATGTATTTAGATGATCAAGGAATGTTTAGTGTTGAGAAAACATTGGGTGATTATTTGCCAGAATATGTATCTGGAACGGAGTATGAACAATTGGTTTTGAAAGACATCTTAACACATCAAGCAGGTTTAGTGTCGTGGATTCCATTTTACCAAAATACCATGAGTAAAGGTGTGCCGCGTTATGATGTTTATTCCTTAGGACAAAGTGATATGTATCCTTATCGTGTGGCTGAAAACTTCTATATACACAAAAATTATCCCGATAGTATAATTCAACGCATTTTGGATACACCACTGCACAAAGAGAAAACATATCGCTATTCAGATCTTGGATATTACTTTTTACAACTGATTATTGAAAAGCAAAGTGGTGTGCCATTAGAACAATTAGCAGATTCATTGTTTTACACACCTATGAGTTTAAGTACAACAGGATACTTGCCAAGAAATGAACATGCTTTAGATGATATTGTACCTACTGAATACGATGTTGCCTTTAGAAAACAGTTAATTCATGGAGATGTACATGATCCAGGTGCAGCTATGATGGGTGGAGTAGGCGGTCATGCTGGTTTATTTTCAAGCGCTACTGATTTGGCCAAGCTTATGCAGGTTTTTCTTGCTGGTAGTTATGGAGGGAAGCAATTCTTGTCGGATAGTGTTAGAGAAGCGTATACTACTTGTCTGTATTGTGCAGACGAATCCATTGATAATAGAAGAGCAATTGGATTTGATAAACCAGTTACCGATGATAGTGATGGTCCTACTTGCCATTGTATTAGCTTAGCTAGTTTTGGGCACACAGGATTCACAGGAACTATTGCGTGGGCAGATCCAGAGGCTGAAATTATATATGTTTTCTTATCAAACCGTGTGTATCCAGATGCTCAAAATCGGAAACTAATTAAGTTGGGAATCCGTACTGAGATCATGCAGGCCATTTACGATGAAAATGGAAAACTTACCATAGATATAGAGAGCGAATCAGAATGAATATTGGAATAGTGTGTTATCCCACCTTTGGTGGAAGTGGTGTAGTAGCAACAGAATTGGGAAATGCTTTGGCGAAGAAGGGACATAAAGTCCATTTCATCACTTACAGTCAACCTGTGCGTTTAGATATATTAGAAGCCAATATCTACTATCATGAGGTAAATGTGCACGATTATCCTTTATTCGATTATCAACCATATGAACTGGCTTTGTCTACGAAAATGGTAGATGTAGTAGAGCGAAAACAACTTGATTTACTGCATGTTCATTATGCTATTCCCCATGCTTATGCTGCCTACATGGCTAAGTTGATGTTAAAGGATAGAGGAATTAGTATACCTATCATTACAACGTTACATGGTACCGATATCTCGTTAGTAGGTAAGAATCCATCCTACAAAAAAGCCGTAGAATTTAGTATCAATCATAGTGATTGTGTAACAAGTGTTTCGGAAAGTTTGCGAGAAGAGACTTATCAATTCTTTAATTGTCGTAAAGATATTCGGGTGATTCCGAACTTCATTGATCGTAAATTGTATGAAGGCGAAAAACAGTGCGCAAAGGCAAATCTTGCTCCTGAAGGTCAAAAATTAATTACGCACATATCTAACTTTCGGAAACTTAAACGTACAGATGACGTAGTGAGGGTTTTTGCTGGAATTCATAAAGAAGTTCCTTCGAAGTTAGTGTTAGTAGGTGATGGTCCTGATAGACAAAAAACAGAAGAACTGGCTAGAGATTTAGGGGTAGGTAGAGATGTTATCTATTTAGGTAAAACCAGTGAAGTGGAGCGTGTTTTATGTGCATCAGACCTGTTTTTATTAACCTCTGAAACTGAGAGTTTTGGTTTAGCAGCGTTAGAAGCCATGGCAGCAAGAGTTCCTGTTATTTCTTCAAATGCAGGTGGAATTCCAGAAGTGAATATTCACGGAAAAACTGGTTTTTTAAGCGATGTAGGTGACGTTACATCAATGACTAATAATGCGTTAGGAATTCTACGGGATGAAGTTGTTTTGGAAGAATTTAAGTCACGTGCAAAAGAACAAGCTTTACAGTTTGATTTAGAGAATATCTTACCGATGTACGAAGAATTGTATGAAGACATAATCAATGAGGCTCAACTTGCGTAAAGGCAAATACAGCTTCATTCATCATTCCTTGCGTTCTTCCTCTGGCATAAATAATCAAGGTGTCTCTTACAAGAGCATATTCTAAGAGTTCTGGAAATGATTTCTGAACGTTTTGAAAAATCACCTGATTTTCCTTAGTAAGTTGACACTCATAAAGAGAGCTATAAGGTGCGTCAGTAGGTATAACTCGCATTTCAAGAGTTGATTTGCCTTGATATATGCGCATATTTTGCATCAAAGTAGTGTCTTTGTCTACAACTAAGAAACGTTGACCCACCAAAGAATCTTGCTCAAGTTTCCATTTTTCAAGTTGTACTCCATCCATTAAAGAGTTTACCCAATCTCCAGTAATCCAGTCTAAGTCTTCCATTCTTGGATTATTACAACCTATCAAAAAGAAAAGAGACAATAGACAAAATAGTTGATGATAGAATTTCATTTGGTATTATTTTTGGTTTAGATCAACAAAATCAAGGATATGAAAGCAATTCAAATCACATTTGTACTTACTGCAATTACAGTTCTATTGGGCTTTACTTCTTGTTCTAAATGTTATGAATGCACACGACAAATAGAGGTAGAGGTTGATAAAGATGGTGATGGTGTTTTCGAAACAGAAGTACGTGACGACATTGATGAGGTTTGTACTGCAAACAAGAAAGAAGTAAATGATAAAGAAGACGATGGGTGGAGTTGCTCTTAATTATCCGCCTACTTTTTTTGTTTTATAGCCTTCTGATTGAAGTATTCCTTCAATTTTATTTCTGACTTCTCCTTGAATAATGATCTCTCCGTCTTTAGAAGATCCGCCTACACCGCACTTTGCTTTTAGTAACTTTTCTAGGCTTTTTAAATCATCTGGTGTGCCTATAAACCCTTTTACTAGAGTGGCTATTTTACCCTTTCTTTGTTTTCTATCTATATGTAATTCAAGCGTTTGTTGAGAAGGAAGTAAAGTTTCTTGTTCTTCTTCGTGATCGAATTCGTAATCGTAATCTGGGTTTGTAGAATAAACTACGTTTTTACGGTTCTTTTTACTCATTTCAACTTTGTTTCATGCAAATGTGCAATAACTGTGGAAAACCTAGTCTTTAAGCTAGTACTCAATGTATTCATTTTAATAAAGGAATAGTCTAAATTCGCCACAAATCTGACCCAAAGTGAGTGAATCATCAGAACGTATATGGCTTAGCTCCCCACACATGGGAGATAATGAGTTTGCTTATGTAAAAGATGCCTTTGATACTAATTGGATAGCACCAGCTGGACCATCGATCAAGGCTTTTGAGAATTCATTAAAGAAATTTTTTCATGTTGAGGCAGCAGCAGCATTACATTCGGGAACCGCGGCTCTGCATTTAGCCTTGATTAACTTAAACGTTGGCCAAGGAGATTATGTGCTTTGTCAAAGCATGACTTTTGCGGCAAGTGCCAATCCAATAGCCTATCAAGGTGCAACACCTGTATTTATAGATTCTGAGAAAGATACATGGAATTTAGATCCTGAGTTGGTAAGAGAATCACTAGAAGATTTAAAGAATAAAGGAATTACTCCTAAGGCAATTATTGCAGTCCACTTATATGGAATGCCAGCCAAAATGGGAGAAATTGAATCCATAGCCAGTGAATATGGAGTGCCAGTTATTGAAGATGCTGCAGAAGCTGCTGGCAGTACTTACTTAGGTAAGCGTTGTGGGTCATTTGGACAGATGGCTATTCTAAGTTTTAACGGTAATAAGATTATTACAACCAGTGGTGGTGGGGCTTTATTAAGTAATGATCGCCATATGATTGATAATGCTCGTTTCCTGAGTACTCAAGCTAAAGATAATGCTCCTCATTACCAACATTCTCATATTGGGTTTAACTACAGAATGAGTAACGTATGTGCTTCTATTGGGCGAGGACAAATGGAAGTACTTCCAACTAGAGTTCTGCAGCGAAGAGCTAACCATGATTTCTACAGAGATAAATTACAATCTAGATCAGGGATCACATTTTTAAATGAACCTTACGGGCACTACAGTAATCGTTGGTTAACAACAATTCTAGTAGATCCTGAGAAAACAGGAGGTGTAACTCGTGAGCATTTAAGAATTGCCCTTGATGCAGTAAATATTGAATCTAGACCATTATGGAAACCACTGCACTTACAACCAGTATTTGCAGACGAACCATATTATGGGAATGGAGTTTCTGAAAAACTTTTTAGAAATGGATTATGTTTACCTAGTGGTAGCAATTTGTCTAAAGATGATTTAGAAAGAACTACAAAAGTAATTCTTGAAACTTTGGAGACAGTTACAACTCCACAATCTGCTTAGTTGTTTGTTTGAGAGAGAAAAGAGTAGAGTATGATAGAAGAGGTATCAAACTACCTAAATCAAATCAGACATGATTTTACGAAAGCTGCTTTAGACGAAGATTCAGTAAAAGAAACTCCTTTAGAGCAATATGCAGCATGGTTCGAAGAAGCAGTTGGTTCACAAGTATTGGATCCAAAAGCCATGGTAGTTTCAACTGTAGATAAAGAGGGTAAACCAAGTTCAAGAGTAGTATATTCAAGAGGGCTGAAGAAGAACAGCATTCTTTTTTACACCAATTATTTGAGCAAAAAGGGTCATGATTTAGAGGCCAATAATTACGCTTGCATTAATATCTTCTGGGCAGAACTAGAACGTCAAGTTAGGTTTGAAGGTAGAGTGTTTAGAGTTTCAGAAGAGGAATCTGATGCATATTTTAGAAGTAGACCAAGGGATAGTCAAATCGGAGCTTGGGCTAGTGAGCAAAGTTCGGAGATACCAAATAGAGAAATACTCAAAGAACGCGTAAAACTTTTCGAGGCTAAGTTTGAGAATCAAGACGTACCTAGACCTCCGCACTGGGGAGGGTATTATATTGAGGTTAGCCGGGCCGAGTTCTGGCAAGGAAGGCCAGCTAGGTTACATGATAGGGTTGTGTATGAACTAGATGAAAATAAATGGAAGTTAACACGTTTAGCACCATAAAAAAAGCCTGAGCATTGCTCAGGCTTTTTTATTATACGATAAACTCGTAATTAGTTTACAGAGTCAGATAACTCAGCTCCTGCCTTAAACTTAACAACGTTTTTAGCTGCAATTTGAATTTCTTTACCTGTTTGAGGGTTACGACCTGTTCTAGCATTACGCATAGAAACAGAGAAAGAACCAAAACCAACTAAAGATACACGACCACCATCTTTCAATGTGTCAGTAGTAGCGCTTACCATTGCATCTAGAGCTTTTTTTGCATCCGCTTTAGAAATTTCAGCTCTTTCTGCGATTGCATCGATTAATTCTGCCTTGTTCATTTTAGATTAAAATTAGGTTATACATGACTGATATCTGCTGATATCGATTCCAAATATAGATGAAATCCCTTGTCAGCAAAGGGATACAGCGTAAATGCATTGAATTTGTTAATAAATGAAGTTGTTTGTTAATAAAGTAGCGACATAATAAGTGAAATTGATGTTAGGCATTGGTATCGTGAGGATTGATGGCGAAAAGAGCAAATTCTATACGGAGTTCTAAAAAAATTAAGTTGATACATTCATCCTGCTAATTCCACAGATTCAAATTAGTTGATTTAAACGTGCATAATTCCTTATCATTGCCGCCTCGTACATATTGATTATAACTTGGAAAATCAGCATCATATCCCACGAGTAGCTATAGTGCTTTTGAGCTACAACAGTTTGAAGCTAGTCAAGCAATTTCTACCGTTAATTTTAGAAACAACACCTAACGATGCGGATCATCAAGTATGGTTGGTAGATAATGCTTCTACAGACGATACTGGAAAATATGTAGAAGAAAATTTCCCTTCAGTAAACTTATTTACGATCAAAGAAAATCATGGTTTTACAGGAGGGTATACTGAATCACTGAAACATATACCAGCCAAGAACTATGTTTTAATATCTAGTGATATTGAGGTGACGCCTGGCTGGCTAGAGCCAGGGCTTAGTCTTTTAGAGAGTGACTCCAAAATTGCTGCTGTACAACCTAAAGTGATGAGTTTCGATCGCAGAGATGAGTTTGAGTATGCTGGTGCAGCTGGA
>DIYR01000241.1 GCA_002429085.1 Flavobacteriales bacterium UBA6049 | reverse complement strand
GATCACCCAATCCTGGCTAGGGTCTGGCCGTTCTTCAACCATGTAATTAGATGAGATAGTTCGGATACTGGATTTTACACCTGTTTCAAACGTTCCATGCTTACCAACCGGATCCGTATAATCTGCCTGAAAAACCCAATTTTCTACTTCTTCTTCATTTGGAGTATGCTGGTACAGCGTTGTTCCGGGTGCAGGTTGACCTGCGGTAGATAAATCAAACTGTTCTGCATCGGTATCTTCTGTTTCATCGCTGGTAGAGTAGGTAAGGTCTACCAATAGCTTTCGCTTCTTTTCGGCAAAGGTTCTGGTATAGTTGATCCCAAAATCGCCATTCACCCGATCTTCAACTTCCGTATTCAGCCGCAATGCTGTAGCATAGGTGCCAACCTCATCATCAAAGCGGTAATCTACACGATTGGTATTGTTTCCTTCGCTAATTCGCCAGGCACCATTTACGTTAAAGGCATTGTATTTACCAAGTTGATATTCAACTCCACCCTGAAAACTATGACTCACTCTGCTTCGGGTTCTGTCCTGATCCTGAAAAACCAGACTAACGGAATCACCAGTAGTTGTTAAGCGTTCTTCATTACTAAAACCATCAAATTCTCCATTTCTATAGCCATAGCCACCGTAAAAATTCCAGTTACCAGTTCTGTGGTTCATGTTGAGAGACGCCTGATAGTTTTGAGGGATACCTGCAGTGAGTGATAAAATGGCATTGGTGCCTTTTTGCTTTTCTTTTTTGGTGATGATGTTAATGATACCTGCCATCCCCTCAGCATCATATCGGGCGCTGGGGTTGGTAATTACCTCCACACGCTCTATCATATCAGCGGGCAACATCTGGAGCGCATCCTGTGCACTAAGTGCTACCATACCACTCTGTCTGCCATCAATTAAAATACGCACGTTAGCGCTGCCTCTTAAGCTAATGTTCCCTTCTGAGTCAACGGTAACCGAGGGTACGTTTTCAAGCACATCAGTAGCTGATCCTCCAATGGAGGATAAATCGGCACCCACCTCAAATGTTTTTTTCTCCAAGGAAAGCGCTACCTGACTTCGATCTGCCTCAACAACTGCTTCATCTAATAATGCCAAATTGGGCTCAATACCAATTTCAGGTGCGGTAATGCTCTGTCCCTGTCCCCTTGGAACGCTAATCGCAACTGTGTTTGAGTTATAGCCCATGTAGCTTACCCGCACTAAAAATCTACCTGGCCTTGATTTCAGTTCGTACCTGCCATTTTCATCGGTGATGGTTCCATCAATAAATGTGGAATCTGCGGCCTTAAGCAATGAAATGGTGGCATACTCCAACCCTGCTTTTGTTGATGCATCAATTACACTACCAGAAATGATGTTTGGTTCAACTCCTTTTCTCTGTTGAGGAAAGGCATGTATGGAGAACATACAACTTAGAAGAAAGAGAAGAAATGGGTTCTTCATGATTAAAATAGGCCTTGCTATGCGAGATGCAACATGCAACACTAGTATAAAGTTTTGGATGAATGTGTTATACACTTACTAAATGATGTTAATGGGTCGGAAAAAGCAGCTGTGAATAAGTTTATGTTTAGGCAATAAGAAATTAAACTAGAGTTTACATTCCTCGAAGTAACATTGTGACACCACACTATGTACACCTGAAAGAAATAATTGACCGTGGAAAATTTCTTTTTAGTACTTGTTGTACTGCTGCTTGCGCTAGCTGTTTTCGACCTCATTGTTGGTGTGTCTAATGACGCGGTTAATTTTCTTACATCTGCCGTAGGTTCTAAGGCCGGAAGCTTTAAGCTTATCATGACCGTTGCCACCATTGGTATTTTTGTGGGAGCCGTCTCCGCAGGAGGTATGATGGAGATTGCACGAAATGGTTTATTCTTTCCGAACAAATTTTCGTTTCAGGATGTGATTTTTATCTACACAGTAGTGATGCTATCGGATGTATTGTTGCTAGATATCTTCAATTCACTTAAACTACCTACATCTACTACGGTATCTATTGTTTTTGAATTGTTGGGTGCATCTATGGCAATGTCTATGCTCAACATGTACCACAATGAAGTGCCATTGAGCGAGTGGGGAGAGTACATTAACTCAACTAAGGCGATTCAGAAAATCATGGCCATCTTTATATCAGTGGTGGTTGCGTTTGTAGCAGGGTGGCTGGTGCAATTTATCATGCGATCTATTGTAACCTTTGAATATGAGCGATTCAAGCGCATTGGAGGTTCAATTTTCGGAGGGATTTCTGTTGTAATTGTTGTCAACTTCATCATTAACGTAGCGTTTAAAAACTCACCATTGAAGTATGCAGAACCAGTAGTGTGGCTAATAGAGCATTTCTGGTTAGTTGGAGGGCTTGTTTTTGCTGCTACCAGTGCAACGTTTTTCGTATTAGCATCTGGTAGGTTCGATCCATTTAGGTTCATCACTTTCTTGGGAACCTTTGCTTTGGCGATGGCTTTTGCTAGTAACGATTTAGTGAACTTTATAGGTGTTCCGGTAGCAAGTTTTGATGCATACGAACTATGGCAAGCAAGCGATTTACCTGCAGATGAGTTTTACATGGATGCTTTTATGCAAGAAGGGGTACCAGCTAACCAATGGTTTTTGGTGATTGCTGGTTTGATAATGGCTGTTACGCTATGGTTGTCTAAGAAAGCTAGAAATGTAATTCAGACTTCTGTGAATTTGAGTAGGCAGAGTGATGGAGTAGAGCGCTTTCAAGGAAACTCCGTTGTCCGCGCTATTGTGAAAGGCGTTTCTGGATTTTCAAATGCAATCATTAAAGTAATTCCCGATCCTGTTGTGAATACCATTGAGAATAGGTTTCATCGCAAACCTGTGATGGAGTTAGAACAATCAGATGCACCTGCATTTGATATGGTGCGGGCATCTACCAATTTGATGATTGCTGCTCTGGTAATCTCTTTCGGTACGGCATACAAGCTTCCGTTGTCAACCACGTTTGTTTCGTTTATGGTATTGATGGGAACATCATTGGCAGACCGTGCTTGGAATAGAGATAGTGCTGTTTATCGGGTTTCTGGAGTATTTACCGTAATTGGTGGATGGTTTATTACGGCATTGGCAGCATTAACTATTTCAATCTTCTTTGGATACATTGTGCACGCCTACGAGTTTATTGGAGTAGGCATTGTATTAGTGCTAGTAATAGGAGGAATTATCCTTGTAAACCGATTGACGAATAACAAAGAACAAGTTCCGTTTACGCCTAGCTTACCAAGCAATTGGTTCAATCAAGAAACGGTAGAGATTAAGCAATACTTACGCGAACACACCGAGAACTTATTTGACTTCTATGGAACTTTTGTGGATGATGTGCATGTGGCATTAACCAATGAGAATGGCAAAGAATTACTTGGTCACAAGAAACACTTCGAAAAGCTACAAGAAGAGAACGCAACGTATTTGGTGACGCTTTCAGACCAACTGGCTTTGCTAGAGGACGAGCACAAGGAAAGAGGGAAAATCTTGGTAGCGTACTTTAACTTAGAGTCGCAGCTAATGCAAATCTTGCATGGATTAACCAAAGTGGCTAGTACACATGTGTTGAATATGCACAGGCCGTTAGATCAGTATCAGTTAGATCAACTGAAAACGTTGAACGATTCTGTACACAGATATTTAGCCAATTTTAAACGAGCCTTGCATGCATCAGAAGTAGAGCAAGTGAGTATGAATCAGTTGAACGATTCCATTTTTGCATCAATTGAATTGCAAATTGATGGACTCATCCATGAGCGCTACAACTACAAGAATAGCCTCATGTACTTTACGTATCTGTATCGCTTACGTGATAGTATGAGTGTGTTGAACGAACTGCAGTATTTGAGTCAGTAGATTCTAATTAGATTATTAGGGCTACAACAAGTGATATTAATAGGGGTAGGATAAATAATGTAAGTACTTGAATAAATATTTTCCGTTTTCTTTTTTCTAAGTGAAGATGTTCTGGCCCAACTTGAATTTCTACTGATGGCCATACTTTATGTAAGTATTCCATGAAAAGAAATGTGAAAAAAAATGATGGGATAGCACCAAAAAGTATTGATATAAACAATCCAAGAATAATGAAATTCTCTATTGATTCAGTTGCTATCTTCCAAAAAGTTCCTTGATTCAGGTCAGAGAAAAAATCCCATACTTGACCAGAGACAATAAACCCAACTATAAATGCAACCCAATAGATTGCACGTTTATTTTCAAGTATCCATGACTTTTGATTTTGAATTGTGTTTAATGTATTTATAAACTTATCGAACATACCGCTAATCCAGTATGAGTCATCTCCTTCTACTTGAATTTCACTGACTACATTTTGTGTTTGAGAAGTATTTCCATGAACTATCGTTACCGAGATCCGTCTTCCAGATGCTGAGCTATAAGTCATGAGTATAGATTTTACTCTTTTTTTCAGAATAGGAGACTGTGATTCAAAAATGTCTAACTCACTACTTACAAAACTTGTAGGGTCAAAACACTTTACTTCGAATGAAACTTGATTCTTCTTTTTGCTGGATGGACTAAGTGAGTCAAATTCACTTATGAGTATCTCACCAAGGTTATAGAGATCTTGAATCGTTATGATCTTATTTTCAATTCGTAAAAGGCGGTTTTCTTTTATCGGCACTTCTTAGATTATTAGGTTTATCTCAAAACTAAAATAATCAAGGCATCAACGTTAACACCGTTTTATTCGGAATAGATTCAATATCCATATACATCGGTCTGAACTTACCTGAACGATATAACTCTGCTTGGTTTTGATAGTGTGGACTAAATACCCTTCCAGAATTACCAGTAGGTAACACACTTTCTGCTTTGTCTACATCTGCAAAATCAATCGCTATTCGCATAGCTGGTCCTGCTTTAACTTTGTAATGACTTGAACCATCAATGTTAAACGATAACTTATTGATTACTTCTTCGCCACTCTCAATAGCTAATGGCCCTACGTTGAACAACTTATCTAATGGTTCTACTTTACCCATTGGGTGCTCATAGGTAACAATATGCGCGTTTTGCCATGCCCAATTTTCTGGTTGATTGCCATGTGCAGCAACCACCTGATCTACAGCAGCCTCAAATGCCCGTTGGAAAATCTTTTCGCGGCTTTCCATTTCGGTGGTGTTGTTATCATCCCACCAAGGCGAGGTAGCCGAAGAAATGAATTGAGGAAAACTTCGTAATCGAAAGAATGAATTGGTATACGAAGCTAGGTGCAAAGAATCTAATTCATCGCCCATGGCTTGTTTAATTACTTGATAGGTGAGTGAGTAGTACAATACTGGTGCTTTATCATTCAATGAATGCTTCCCATTCCAAGTGCTTAGTATTTCTAATGCTGTTTTGTCTACCTCATTTCTTGGACTTACTGCTTCTAGCATAATAGCCAGATTCTTAACATAGTTGGTGTTTTGGTTGTTAAGTAACAATTGCTGGGTGCTCTTTACATCCCAGTTGCTTTTCATAGAAAGTGCATTGTATATAGCCTCGGAACGTGAGCCATGGTAATAATACCCAGGATAATAAATAGAGTCTACCGCTAAACGATCTGGTTGATTGTTGGCACTATGCACAAATCCCCATTCTGGGTTTACGGCATGTGGGTTATTATCAAAGTGGTACCAGCCTAGCGGATCATCTTTTCCAGAAGCGCCATCTAATATTAGCTTAGAGTTTACATGATCTGGTCGTTTTATCAACTTAGCTGTAGCCCACCAAGCAACATTACCAGTTTCGTCTCCATACATAACGTTTAGTCCAGGTGCATGAAGCAATGGTAAGTAGCTTCTAAACTCTTCCATCGATTTTGAGAAGGCAAAACCATAAGCTACTTCAGGAGCTCTGGTTTCAAATTTATCCATGGTCCAGTACACCGAAATAGCGTTTCCTTGTGCACCAGTTAATTCGTTTACGGAGCTAATAATAGGCCCGTGTGGGGTTTCTTCTACCGTAATTACATCATCTGCTTCGTCTTTAACCTTAATGGTTTCTTCTCTCGTTTTTAAAGGAATCCATTGGCCTTTGTAATTCACTTTACCATCACGAATAGTTTCTGCATACAAATCCATGTCATCGTTTTCAAACATGGTTAATCCCCAGGCATGATCGCGTGTATGACCAACCAATGGAAAAGGAAATCCAGCTAAGAAATTACCGTATAACGACACATCTGGAGATTCTATGTGTGCTTCAAACCATACACTTGGTTGACTAAAGCCAATGTGTGTATCGTTTGCAAAAAGCACTTTGCCAGACTTTGTTTTAGATCCGCTTATGACCCAGCTATTACTACCTAAAAATGGAGGAGTAGGCATGGCGCCTAATATCTGGTTTACAGATTCAATAATGCCTGTGTCACCCTCAAATGTAGTTCCCAACGTGTGGAAATAAGGTGCATGATTAGGAACAAGCGCTTCCATGTACTCGTTGCCCAAGTGCTTTTGAATATGATCTACTAACGGGTCTTCTTTGAGCGCCACAGCAAAGCTGTAACTCATATAAGCAACTGTGTAGTGTAAATCTAAGGTTGAAAATGGTTCAGGTGCTACCCCCAATAACTCATATTCTAACGATTGTTGTCCGGTTTGAATGTATTGGTTAATACCATCAATGTAGGCCTTAGATAAGGCTACGTAAGGTCTGGTAACAGAATCGTTCATCCAACGTTCATTGCTACGCTCAGCCAGTTTGTTGGTACCCAGTGTTCTAAAAAAACGATCTACTTTTAATAAATCCTTCCCAAAAAAGGCGGCTAACTGTCCTGAACCAACTCTTCGTAACACATCCATTTGAAACAAGCGTTCTTGTGCATGAACATATCCTAATGCTCTAAACGCATCTTCGCTAGAAGTTGCTTTGATGTGCGGAACACCCCATTCGTCAAACGATACTGTTACCTCAGCAGAAAGACCAGAGAGTTGTTGTTCTCCTTCATAAGTAGGTTGATACTTGTTGTATACGTAAAGGAAATATCCAGAAACGATCAGTGCAATAAAACTGATCAATATGATGGCTATGCGCAAGACTTTCATCGGAAATTGATTTGGCTTGTAAGATACATAACACTTATATAGGTCGTGTGGTTTGCATCTTATTGGATACAATTCGAACTATTTTTGAAACATGATGAAATGGATCTTGTTTTTTACGACTTGTTTGGTCAGTCAATTACTCATGGGGCAACAATGGCAATTAGATACTATTGGGCAATTGCCAGATTCGGTATCTAATAATGCTGTGGCTTTTGGAATGTATCAAAATGAGCCTTATGCCTTTAGTTTCAGTGGCATTGGATCTGGCAAAACATATCAAGACATTCATTTGAAAAGCTATCGCTGTAATTTGATAACAGGTAATTGCGATACAATGATGCCTTTACCTGATACCTTAGGGAAAGTGGCTGCTGGTGCGAGCAGAATTGGTGATGTGATTTATATCATAGGTGGATATCATGTGTATGCCAGTGGAGATGAGAAATCTTCTTCTTTAGTACACCGATTTCATATTCCTACACAAACTTACCTAACAGATGGTGCCGAAATTCCAGTACCTATTGACGATCATGTGCAGGTGGTGTATCGCGATAGTTTGATTTATTGCATCACAGGTTGGCACGATACACGCAATGTAGAAGATGTTCAGGTGTATGATGTGGTAAATAACGTATGGTTACAAGGAACATCGGTTCCAAACAATAGCATATATGAGTCTTTTGGAGCTTCTGGAACCATTGTAGGCGATACTATTTACTATTTTGGAGGTGCACGCTTTGGGTTCAATTTTCCAGCACAAAACTATGTGCGTAAGGGCGTAATAAACCCCTCTAATCCATTAGATATTGCATGGGATTTCTTTACACCAGACAATAATCAGTTTGGATATCGTATGGCTTCAGCTACTATTGGTAACGATGCGTATTGGTTAGGAGGAAGCGGTGTTACTTACAATTATAATGGAGTTGCTTACAATGGTTCGGGTGGTGTAGAACCTCAACAATATGTGTTGAACTTAGATTCAGACTCTACATGGAACAAAGACTCTATTGCTGGTTTGCCAATGGACTTAAGAGGATTAGTTCAAGCTGAAGCAAATGAATTGTATTTCATGGGAGGAATGCTTGCTAATCAAGAGGTAAGCGATCAGTTATTGAAATTGACTTTAGCTCCACCAGTAGGGTTGGCAAATGTTACGAAGGTGTCTGATTTAATAGTTTATCCGAACCCGAGCAGAGGAGTGGTAACGCTAGAAGGAGTGTCCGTAGGAAGTAGGGTAGCAGTATATGCTATGATGGGTACTTTGGTGAAAGAATTCACGGTGCTCAACGAGCAAGTTTTGCTCAATATACAAGACCTTCCAAGGGGAATGTACGTACTACGCGTAGAAGCAGATGATGCCATTCAGCAAACTATTTTAAACAAGCTGTAGCTATGTGCGGACGGTACACGTTAGTTACGAAATTGCAGAAGGTTGAGAAGCGCTTTCATGTAGAAGCAGATGAACCAGAATTGTATCAGCCACAGGTAAATATTGGGCCAGGTAGAGTAGGAGCGGTAGTAACTTCTGATGCTCCAACTAAGCTGCAGTTTTTTACGTTTGGCATGACACCCTTTTGGGCTAAGAAACCCATGTATTTATTCAATGCGCGTAGCGAAGGTGATTGGAATAAAGAAGACGATGTGCTTTATAACGGTGCTATAGGAATTGTAGAAAAACCAGCCTTTCGTAAACCCATTAGATCTCAGCGTTGCTTAGTACCAGCCGATTGCTTTTTTGAAGGGCCTAAACACGAGAAACTCAGCAAGCCTTATGTCATTTATCATCAAAACGAAAGTCCATTTGCTTTTGCTGGTGTTTGGGACGAATGGGCAAGTAGAGAAACAGGAGAGATCTTTCACTCTTTTGCCATTATTACTTCAGTAGCTAATAGTGTTACCAAAGCTGTTGGTCATCATCGTTCACCTGTTATATTACCTAGAGAAGCCGAAGCAACTTGGTTGAATCAAAATGCTTCGTTAGATGAGGTAACAGCGTTGTTAGAGCCGTACTCAGGCAACCAATTAAATGCCTATCCTGTTTCTGCTGATATTAAGAACCCACGTAACGAAAACAATGAGTTGCTATGCCCAATAGGAGAGTATATTAAACCAGAATACGAGTTTAAACTATTAGAAGAATTAGGGCTTGATAAACGTGTGAAAGTACCACAAAATCAGCAGCAAAGCTTGTTTGGGTAGTATCGTTAGAAATTCTATGTAGTGAGCTTCCTAGTTGTTATCACGAACAATAAGTTCATGCTGACTAGGTTAAATCGATTAATAGTATAGCGTTACAGTAAATCAATAATTTCTTGAGCACTATTGGACTGTTCAATACTCTTAGTTAGTGATTCAAAGTCTGTGTATACTGTTGAAGTATATTCATTCTGATGAACATCAGAACAAATTGATTGTACCAAATCTTTTAATATTCATTCCTGTTGTTCTAATTTGAAATCTATTTTAACGAGCTTCCCAGCGTATTTTGGATGCCACTTGCCAATTAGTCCAGCGTTGCGAACAATTGTTATATCACAAAGGGTATAATTATTTTCATTAGAATCTACTACAGACCAGTTTTTGAAAAAGCCATTATTAATAATCTCCTCTGTGGTTATTTCAACTTCTCGTCTAGAGTTACTATTTCATGAAAGTACCTTCCTTGTAAAGGATGATTGGAAACAAGCGTTTTTTCATTGTTAATTGATCAATTTATCTTGATGTAGCTTGTGGAGCTTTATCTCAAGCGGATGTTCAAGCTATAAAACCGTGTTAACAGGAGGCAGGAAACCATTGAGATTTGTTATCTACATAATCTTGAATTGGCTCCGTTCGTAAGTTAGTTTGAACAAAATCAAATTCTTCCAATATTGTATCTATATCTTTTGAAAAAAGGTTTTTTGAATCGTTGATTGAGATAAGTGATAAGTTATATTTTGTCATTGTATGGAAACAGATTAAGCAAAGGTCATATGTGACACCTCTTTCAAACTCATAAAATCTGCATATGTTACCTGTTGAATTCCAATTTAAAAATGAAATATGATTCTCTTTAGTTGAAATGTTGTGAGCCCACTTTTGCATGTTGTAATAGACGATTCTATTTTGATTATTTATGAACATTATCTTGCTTGCCCAATTTCCCATACCAACTTCTTCTGGAAACTGTATTTTGAAATGGTGGTCCATTTTGGAGGTTGTTTCTATTTTGTGTAATGATTTTTTCGATAGTTGGTTTATATGAATATCGTTCATTATTGAAATTGTGTTAGAGGAACCGTGTCTATTAAAAGCTTTTTACCTGAACTTTCACGTTATCGATGGCTCTCATTGTTTGTTTCTGAATAATTGGCAAAGCTCAGTTATTGTATTCAGACTTTGGTTCTGGTTACCACTCTATATTGGGGTTAAAGATTCTTTGACCTTTTAGAGTGGAAAGGTCATCAGCAGATACATCTGTATTCTTGGATATGAATTCAAGTGCTTCCTGAAGGTTTAGAAACTTACATTTTATTTCTTTCTCGAATATTTCTGAAGCCATATTATGTTCAAATATTTGATCAATTGATACTATATAGTAACCTTGATGTTTTTGAACCCCAATGGATAGCCAAATTTTCTTGCTATTACTTTCTGACAATATACTTTTTCCAACTTGTTTTCCGCTTTCGATTTTATGAATGACTTCTTCTTTTTTCATTATATATAAATTAAACACTGTTGTAGAATAGTGTGGGATTTTAATTCATTTTTTTCTCCCTTCTCTTTTTGCCTTGACACAAAAAAGAAGCAAAAAAGGTCAAGTTAATTCAGAGGTGATTGCTGCGCACCAGCCACTTGTTAAGCCTACATGCATGTGTTTTCTCTAAAAACACGCACTTCCGGCTACTGCGGGCTTATCACTGACTGAATTAACGCGTGTACATAAACAGCCTTCTTTTAAGTACATAATCTCTGTTTCGCTAAAAATCACATATAGAAGGAGACACAAACTATGTGGGAATTTCCTACATTATTTTGTAGTAACACGATATATTAAGGTGTTTAATAATTGTGGGGACTTTACACATGTGTTAATCTGGCCGAAACAAAAGCTCTTTCTTAAATTTACATTGTTGTTTCTAGGACTACAAGTTTGCGCTAATGGAAAATTCTCAGTTATTCTTCTATGACAGGATTACATGGAGACAATAAAGTGTCAATATACTCACTAACTTTTCCTCGCGCTAGTCTTAAAACATTGAATTGGTTATATTCAGTTGGATGTTCAGAAAGTCTGTAAAATATGAGTCCATAACTTCCTATTGCTTTTTGCCCAATGATTTCTAACAATTCTTTGATAGAGTTTATTCTTCCGTTATCATGATTGTGCCTACCCGAAGTAATTAAAACAATTTCTCCATTTAGATTTTTGACTTCAAAGACTTGATTAAGCTCTTGAAACTGTTTAACCAAATCTGTAGTGAACTTTTGTAGAAAAGCATATTCTTCATTGGTATGCTCCCCATCTACTGATGATGAAATCGAAATCCAACCATTAAATTCTATCATAACATATGATTTATCTTGATAACTAATACTTTATAGTAACCTTCACACCGTATTCTGACGAATACTGATTCAATTTGTCTATAACTCTTTGACCAGGTTTGCCATCAAATTTATAATAGACCTCTCTACCAGTGGACTTTGCTGCTTCAAAAGTTGCTCTAGTTTGTTTTTTAAAAGATCCTCCAAAGTTGTCTCCGAGAGCAGGTTTGTGCTGCCCAATAAATTGGTCACTAATAGCATCGAACTCACGAGAATCATTTCTAAATCGGGCTTGAGCTACACCCCCTATTTCTTCTGCTAAATCATGTGCACCTTGATCAAACTTCATATTTGTTGGCAAAACATCCCAAGTTCCAGTACCACTTTTAGCTATTACCTCTTTAACTTGTTTCTCAGTTGTTTCTTCTACTAGCTCTTTGGTTTGCTTTTTAACTTGGTTTTCTGCAGCATTTTTAGTTTTACTTTTAATAACCTGTTTAGCAGATTCACTGGCTATTTCTCTAACTATAGGCTGGGCTAATTCACTAGTTGCATATCCGTAAACTAAAAAGCCAACTTCTCCAAAACTTACTGTTGTCATCAGCTTTTCTTCTGTTGACATAGTGTGAATTTGCCCATTGTGATTTACTAGGTTCTTAAAAGCTATAAACCCAGGAATAGTTTCAGCTGCATCATCTACTTTTTGATTGGGTGTTTTTGTTTGATCGTAATACCAATCGATTAGGGAGTTTACTTTGTCTATTCCTTGATTTAATATTTCTGTTCCTGGGCTGTTACCATCTAGCTTTTGAATATGTAGGTCACTCTTAGTTGGAGCATGTGGATCCTCAGGATCATTCGGATTGAGAGCAGATTCCCCATTAAATCGGTATTGGTAATTGGGTTATTAGCCGCATAGACAAAGGAGGATTGATAAGGGAAGGAGTGAGCCCTTGGATCAACGGCCGTAAATCGGCACAACCAATCCGCGTAGTAACGAGCTCCGTAGTAGTAAAGACCAGACTCTTTCCAACTCGGCAGGCTAACTCGTTCGCTAAATAGGTCTCCC
>DIYR01000086.1 GCA_002429085.1 Flavobacteriales bacterium UBA6049 | reverse complement strand
CTCATAGCGCTTTTTTATAGGTGTCTATTCTTTTAGCTTTATACATTCACATTTTCAAGGATGACCGCGTAACCTTGCCCTACTCCGATACACATGGTACATAGAGCATATTTCTTACCAGTTTTATTCAATTCAATTGCAGCAGTTTGTAGCAAACGAGTTCCTGACATTCCAAGAGGGTGACCAAGAGCAATTGCTCCACCATTAGGATTAATTCTTGGATCATTGTCTTCAATTCCCATTTTGCGTGTACATGCCAAAACTTGAGCAGCAAAAGCTTCATTCAATTCAAGAATATCCATGTCGTTTAATGTCAAACCTGCTTTTTTTAGAGCCATCTCAGAAGCATATACAGGCCCAATTCCCATAATACGAGGTTCAACACCAGCAACACCGCTTGAAACAACTCTAGCCAATGGCTTTAAGTTGTGATCTTTTAACCCTTGATCACTAGCCATCAATAAGGCGCCTGCACCATCATTAAGTCCAGAAGCATTTCCTGCAGTTACTGTCCCTCCTTCTTTTTTGAAAGCTGGCCTTAGTTTTGCAAGGATTTCAGCTGTGGTTGTTGGTTTTATAAACTCATCAGTATCAAATACAACATCATCCTTTTTGCGCTGTGGTATATTAACAGCAACGATTTCTTCAGCTAGTCTTCCATTTTTTTGTGCAGTAGTAGCCTTTTGCTGACTCCATAACGCAAATGCATCTTGATCTTCGCGGTTGATGTTGTACAACTCAGATAAATTCTCGGCAGTATTGCCCATTCCATCAGTTCCATAGAGTTCATGGAGTTTAGGATTGATAAATCTCCAACCAAAAGAACTATCGTGCATTTGTGCATCTCTACCAAATGGCTTAGATACTTTGCTAATAACCCAAGGTCCACGCGTCATATTCTCAACACCACTTGCAATAAAAATATGTCCATCTTCATTGCGAATTGCTCTGTAAGCGTGAGCAGCTGCACTCATTCCTGAGGCACAGAGTCTATTAACGGTTTCGCCAGGAACGCTATAAGGTAAGCCAGCTAAAAGTAGAGCCATTCTTGCCACGTTTCTGTTGTCTTCGCCAGCTTGATTGGCACATCCCATAATTACATCTGCAACTGCCGAAGGGTCAACATCAGAGTTTCTACTCATCAATTCACGTAGTACATGTGCTGCTAAATCATCTGTTCTAACAGGTGCTAAGGTTCCACCAAAACTTCCAATTGGTGTGCGAATTCCATCTACAATATAAGCTTCCATAATTATTCGTTCTCTAGATCCCAGCTACGCTGAGTGTTATACATAATGCCTTTAAAATGAGCTACTAATTCCTCGTGTTGGTTGGTAATGAGCACCTCATATATGGCAGTTTTCTTTGTTTGATTTATTTCTTTAGCCGTAGCAGTTATACGATCTCCAATTTGGCAAGGTTTAGTGTGTGAGATACTTGTTTCTAGTGAAACTTGTTGTTCTCCATGTGCATTGCTAGCAAATGCCAGTGCGCTGTCAGCTAAAGAGTAGGATATCCCCCCGTGCGCGATCTTAAAACCATTGGTCATTTCCTCTCTTATAACCAAAGATGTTTTACAGTAACCAGGTCGCTGTTCAAGTATTTCTATGCCTAACCATTGACTGAATGAGTCATAATTATACATACGAGATACTATTTTCTTGGCGTTATCATTCATAAATGCTTTCTTGCAATTATTGCTGAGGCAAATATTCACGAATCCATCCAACTAGCAAAACAATTAAGAATTTCTGAATTTTGAGGGGAGTTATTCAGTACGTATGTTTTTGCTTGCTAATCGTATTAGCAAACAGTTCTTTGGCTCAACAACAGCTTGGGCTAATGCATGGTAACTATAATGTTACCGAAGCATTAAGACTTAATCCTGCAGCGGCAGTAGCTCCACTACCATATTTAGATATTCATACTGTTGGGGTTCACTCATTCATCGACAATAATTTTTTGTACTTGCCAAAAGATAAGTTCCATCCATTTTTAGGTAGAAGGGACTTTTCGTTTGAATACAATTTCGATGACAATGACAAATTTGTTCAGACAATGTCTGCCATTCATGGACCAGCTTTTAACCTAAGTTATTACAGGTGGGCTTTTGGTGCAGGGATATCTCTTAGAACATTTGGAGGGGCTAGAAAACTTCCAATTCAAATGGCAGAAATTCTCGAAGGGGATAACATTACAATTGATACAGCTAACCTTCCAACACTCAATGAAGACGATTTTAGAATCGGAGGATTTCTTTGGGGAGAGCTTGCGATGCATGTAGGAAGAATAGTTTACCAAGAAGATCATGATATGATCACTGTTGGTATTAGACCCAAGATCCTAGTGGGGCTGGCGGGAGGACAATTTGCCGTTCGATCTTTTGACTATACTCCTTTAACAACAGAATCTGTTCAGTTTGACAATGTTGATGGTGAGTTTGTTGGAACCGAAATGGGATATGCAGGGTTAGGTTTTGGAGTAGACCTAGGGGTTGAGTATAGGTTCTTGAATCGTGCTCGTAAAAACTATGTGCCTCATGCCAGAGAATCAGGTTGTGACTATGTGCCTTATCGTTTTAAAATAGGCTTCTCTATACTCGATCTGGGAAGAATACGGATGAAAAATAATTCACATGTAAGAAGAATGTCTGCTGGTAGTGCTACATGGTCGTTAGAAGATGATTTAGAATACACAGATGTTGGTGATGTGGTGAATCGTATTGACGAAGAGTTTGGAAATACGATTGATGAGGTCGATAATCAATATACAATGTGGTTACCTACGGCATTATCTATTAATGGAGATTATCATTATAAAGATAATTGGTGGGTAGGGTTTGCGGCTTTATATGGGTTACCTCGTAAAAACCTAAGAGGTGCAGAAGAAATGGCATTTGTTTCAATTACACCAAGGTATGAGACAAGGCATCTTGAGTTTGCCGCTCCAGTAAGTGTGAATCGCTTTTTGGTGCCTAGAGTTGGGTTAGCAACTCGGCTTGGACCTATCCAATTTGGTACAGATAACATTGTGAGTTATGTGGTAGGAGATGCGTACAGGTTAGATTTCTATTTCAGTTGTACCATTGATATTGTGCAGTCTAATAGATGTGATCAAGAGTTAAAAGACCCACCAGATTGGAGAGTAAAAGATTGTACTGCTCCAAAAAATCGTTACGAAAAACCAAAGAAGAAAAAGAGAAAGCATAGCATGGGGAAGGGGCTTTAAAAGGACTTTTACAGAAGCAATCTCTACGGGCTTGGCGTGTCAACTTTTTTAAGTTTGTGATCATCGTTTAAAATCAATAGAAATGAAACTTATTCCAATACATACAGGAAACTTTATGCTTGATGGAGGAGCCATGTTTGGTGTTGTTCCTAAAAGCTTGTGGGAGCGTACAAACCCAGCAGATGAGCGAAACATGTGTAATTGGAGTATGCGTAGCTTGCTGATCGAAGATGGTGATAGATTGATTTTGATTGACACAGGAATTGGTGAAAAACAGAACGAAAAGTTTTTCAAATTCTATTACCTGAATGGAGAACATTCTTTAGATAAGTCGCTTGCAGCGGCTGGGTATTCAAGAGATGATATTACAGATGTGTTTTTAACACATTTGCATTTCGATCACTGTGGTGGTTCTATTCAGTGGAACAAAGATAGAACGGGTTATGAACCAGCGTTTAAAAATGCTCGTTTCTGGAGTAATCAGAACCATTGGAAATGGGCTACAGAACCTAATCCACGAGAGAAAGCATCATTCTTGAAAGAGAATATTCTTCCAATTCAAGAAAGTGGACAATTGAATTTCTTAAACTGCCCAAGCAATGATTTTTTGACGAATTCTGATCTTGGTTTTGATGTGTTGTTTGTAAATGGTCATACAGATGCACAGATGATCCCACATATCAATTACCAAGGTAAAAAGATAGTATTCACGGCAGATTTACTACCATCTGTAGGTCACATTCCTCTACCATATTTAATGAGTTACGATACAAGACCATTGTTAACTCTTGAAGAAAAAGCTAAATTCTTGAATACCGCAGCTGATGAAGGCTATTACTTGTTCTTGGAGCATGACTCAGTGAATGAGTTATGTACGGTAAAACATACTGAGAGAGGTGTTCGATTAGATCAAACATTTGCATTCAACGAGGTTTTCTCTTGATGAATAGATCATATTTTTTAGAACATGCTTCTGATAGATTTAATGAGTTAAAGTTTGAACTCAGAGCTCTGAATCCCGAAGTTTTCTTTTTCGTAGAAGAGTTCGTAATCGATCTAGTTTGTTGTAATGGAGACCTTTGGATTAAAATTTTAGAGGAAGAACATGATCATACAGATAGTTATTTTTTAGAGGCTCAGTTGCAACAAATTGCTGATAATCAAGGTGCATCGCTGTGCTTTGTGGATGCTCTAGATTCTCTTGAACAAAACTTAGAATTGGTCTTTCAAAAAGTTGATTATCTCAAAAACAATAAAAACTAGCAAAAGGCGTATTAGCTTTGCACTTTGCAAAATCGCATGAAGTACCTGTGTATTCTCACGTTTATTTGTAGCTCTTTGGCAAGCTTTGGTCAATTAGGGGGTAAGCAGGTTTTTACCTTCTTGAAGCTTCCTACTTCGGCTAGAGCAGCGGCTTTAGGAGGAAATCAAATCGCGGTTCTGGACAACGATATCAATTTAGTGGCAGATAACCCAGCGTTGTTAACACCTGAGGTACATAATAATGCTACCATTAATTACATCAACTACATTTCTGATATTAACATGGGATATATAGCCTATGCTCGTCACTATGATGGTGTAGGTACTTTCAGTGCAGGATTGCAGTCTATTGGATATGGAGATTTTACACGTACCGATGAAACGGGGCAAGAAATAGGATCATTTAAAGCAGGAGAGTATGCTTTTGATGTAACCTATTCTAATATGCTCACAGAGAGAGTGAGGTATGGTGGTACTTTTAAAACAATCTATTCATCGTTTGCTGAGAGAAACTCGTTTGGTCTAGCGTTAGACTTAGGTGTACAATATACCAGCAGAAGCGAGTTGTTTTCGGCAGGTATGGTAGTCAATAACATAGGTGCCCAATTAAAGCCGTATGTGGAAGGAGAAAGATCTCCTGTTGCTACAGAAATCCAGTTGGGAATGGCATATCGTTTGCCAAAAGCACCAATTAGATTCAACTTACTGTTGCACAATATGCAGCAATGGGACATTACCAATGAAAGTATTACAGAAGGAGCTCCAACAATAAGTCCAGATGGTGGGTTTACGGCATCAGACGGTGGAGGTTCATTCTTCACATTTGATAAACTAATGCACCACGTAAACATCGGTGCTGAAATCCTACCAAGTGAGAACTTCCATTTACGTATCGGCTACAATCATTACCGTAAGCAGTCGTTAAGTGAAACAGGTCAAGGAGGAATTAATGGTTTATCGTTTGGATTAGGGTTTAAAATCAAACGCTTCCATTTAAGTTACGGTCTTGCTTCTTATCATGTGGGAGCTGCCTCTCATCATCTTGCGGTAACAACAAATCTCAGCGAATTCAAACGCTAAATGAGCACTTCAAAAATCAACATCGCTATTGATGGATATTCATCTTGCGGTAAAAGTACCTTGGCCAAAGCATTGGCGAAAGAGTTGAATTATGTTTTTATAGATACAGGAGCAATGTATCGAGCTGTTACCCTATTTGCATTGCGAAAAGGCTTAGCATCTCAGGGAACTGTACATAGTGAATCATTAATTGCAGTGCTGCCTGAAATTACCATTACATTCAAATGGAATGATGATGAACAACGATCGTTCGTTCAATTAAACGGTGAAACGGTAGAGCGAGAAATTCGTGAAATGGATGTGGCGAACCATGTAAGTGCAGTAGCATCTATTCCAGAGGTACGTAAAAAGTTAGTGCAACTTCAGCAAAAGATGGGCGAGTCAAAAGGTGTAGTGATGGATGGGCGTGATATTGGAACAGTAGTATTTCCAAAGGCAGAGTTAAAAATCTTTATGACGGCAAGTCCTGAAGTTAGAGTTCAGCGAAGATTAACAGAACTTATGGCCAAAGGTCAAAACGTAACTGCAGAGGAAGTTAAAGGAAACATAGAGTCTCGAGATTATCAAGACACGCACCGAGCAGCAGATCCGCTGCGCCAAGCTGGTGATGCACGTGTATTAGATAACAGTAATCTTACCCCGGCAGATCAATTGACACTAGCGCTGAGCTGGGTGAATGAAAGTGTATAAAAATCAGTCGTTTACATGACTGGTTCAAAATAATCATTACTTTTGCAGCCCCTTTCACGATGATGGGGGCTGTTTTTTCGGGAACAGATCTTTATAAAACACTCTCGCAGAGTCCGATACTGCGATACAATTCGGAGGTCCCATTAAGATGGCTGAAGAAACAAACAAAGCTGCTGAAGCAGCTGAAAATAAAGCAGAAGAAGTAAAAGCTACTGCTGAGACTCCACAAACTGAAGAAACTACTGAAGCTCCTAAAGCTGAAAAAGTAGATGTAGCTGCTGAAGTTGCTACAGAAGAGGTGAAAGAAGAAGCTGCTCCTAAAGCAGAAAAAAAGCCTCACACTCCAACAAACTATGCTGAAGTTAAGCCACTCGATGATTTCGATTGGAACTCTTTAGGTAAGAGCAAGGAGATTTACTCTGCTGAAGAAACTGAAAAGCAAGAAGCAGATTACGCTCAAACAATGACTTCTATTGCTGAGCACGAAGTAATCGATGGTAGAGTAGTTCAATTGAACAAGAAAGAAGCTGTTGTAAACATCTCTTACAAGTCTGAAGGGATTGTTCCAGCTACTGAATTCCGTTACAATCCAGATTTAGCGATTGGAGATACGGTTGAAGTATACGTAGAAAGTTTAGAAGATCGCGGTGGACAATTGATCCTTTCTCACAAGAAGGCTCGTATGTTGAAAGCTTGGGATCGTGTGAATGGAGCGAAAGAGAACGATGAAATCGTGAAAGGTTTCGTTAAGTGTCGTACTAAAGGTGGTTTAATTGTAGACGTATTCGGTCTAGAAGCATTCTTACCTGGTTCACAAATTGATGTTAAGCCAATTCGCGATTACGATCAGTACGTTGGTAAAAACATGGAATTCAAAGTTGTTAAGATCAACCAAGAATTCAAAAACGTTGTAGTATCTCACAAAGCATTGATTGAAGCAGAGCTTGAAGCACAGAAAGCTGATATCATGAGCAAGTTGGAGAAAGGTCAAGTTCTTGAAGGAACTGTTAAGAACATCACTTCTTACGGTGTGTTTATTGATCTTGGTGGTGTTGATGGATTGATCCACATCACAGACTTGAGTTGGGGTCGCGTAAATCATCCAGAAGAAGTTGTAGAACTAGATCAGAAATTGAATGTAGTTATCTTAGACTTTGATGATGAGAAGAAGCGTATCGCTCTTGGATTGAAACAACTAGAAGCTCATCCTTGGGATAACTTAGATGAAAACTTAACAGTTGGAGATAAAGTTAAAGGTAAGGTTGTTGTATTGGCTGACTATGGTGCATTCGTTGAGATTGCTCCTGGTGTAGAAGGTTTAATCCACGTTTCAGAGATGAGCTGGAGCCAGCATTTACGTACAGCACAAGACTTCTTTAAAGTAGGTGATGAAGTTGAAGCTTCAATCATGACTTTAGATCGCGAAGAGCGTAAGATGTCATTAAGTACTCGTCAGTTATCTTCTGATCCTTGGGAAGAAATTGAATCTAAGTATCCTGTACAATCTAAGCATAGTGGTAAGGTTACCAACTTATCTAACTTCGGTGTATTCGTTGAGTTAGAAGAAGGTATCGATGGATTGATTCATATCTCAGACCTAAGCTGGTCTAAGAAAATTAATCACCCATCTGAATTCTGTAAAGTTGGTGATGCAATGGATGTTGTTGTTCTTGAAATCGATAAGGATAACCGCAGACTTTCATTAGGTCACAAGCAGTTAGAAGAGAATCCATGGGATGTATTCGAAACTGTATTTACTGAAGGTTCTGAGCACGAAGGAACTGTAATCCAAAAAACAGATAAAGGATTTGTTGTATCTCTTCCTTATGGTGTTGAAGGATTCTGCCCAACTCGTCATGCTAAGAAAGAAGACGGAGGTAAATTGGCTATCGATGACAAGTTGAACTTCCGTGTATTAGAATTCAACAAAGACGGTAAGAAAATCATCATCTCTCATAGCGTACTTCACGATGATACAGCTGAAGAGAAGCGTCCTACAGGTTCTGCAGGAGCTGGAAACCGCAAAGGTGGTGGACAAACTCGCAAAGCAGTACAAGCTATCAACGATAGCTCTGAAAAGTCGACATTAGGAGACTTGGATGCACTTTCTGCTTTGAAAGAGCAAATGGAAAAAGACGAGAAAGGAAAATAATCCTCTCGTTCATAATAGTTGAAAAGGCGACTCGAAAGAGTCGCCTTTTTTTGTTTCTACTTTTATCAGTTGTTAGTATAAAGTAGTTACTCGTTGATTAATGATTTCAATTCTATCAGTTAAAAACTAATCACTACTTACGAATTTCTAATCCCCATGCAACCATTGGCACTCTGTTTGTATCTCAAGGAGAGTAAATCATTTAAATGGCAAATATTTCAAATAACGATTCGATCCATTTTTCTCTTTGGAATCAGTTGGGTATAGCTGAAGATAAGCTAGATACCTTGATCGATTTTACCATAGCATTAATGGAAGATGAGGTAAGCCAAGATGAAGGAGACGCAATCTTTCATGCAAACATTTTAGGACTACAACTTGGTTTTACTGAAGCCCAAACACAGCATATACTAGGAACCATTGTTAAAAATTATAGCCAGTCTCTAATGTTTGAGAGAGGGTAAACAAATCAACTCCATGCAATTACAGAAGATAGGATACGCCCATGTTCTTTTTTCTGTAATTGCTTTTTAGAAGATTTTCGTTTAGAGTAAGTTCGTTTTGTCTAGTAGTTAGTCGTCAGCATCTAGGAGTGGGCTCATTAATTTAGAATTTAACTTGAAATCAAATGCCTAGTGAGGATCTTGGTACTTGAACCTCTGAACTATCAATATAGGCGTAAGTGTCTATTTTTAATCAATTGTTTGAGTTAGGCTTAATGCTCTAATAACTAAGTTCTAATACCTTATTGCTATTCATATTTTTTAGCAAATAGACGTTGCCAAACAGTTAAGTAAGCAAAGGCAATTAACGATAGAATTGTGCCTATCCAAAAAGACCATCCAAAATTGTTGGGATTGTTAGCATAAATTTCTGCCGATAAGAAGGCGCCAGATCCAATTCCAATTTCAAGTGCAATGTACATGGTTGCCATTGCACGTCCTCTGAACTTTGTATCACTTAAGTCTATTGTCCAAGCGAAAATGGTTGGACTATTCATTCCTACAGCCAGTCCAAATAATGCTGCAGCCAACATAAGTTGAAAGGCATTCTCGGAAAAACCAATTGTTAGCATAGCAGTGGCAATTGATAGTGCACTTACCTTTAAAACTTTAACCCTTCCAAATCTGTCAGAGGCTTTACCCGCAATAAGACGTACTGCTAAGGAAGCAATTACAAAAATGGTAAAGAATAGTCCCTTATTATCTAAACCTAGATGTTTACTCAAATCTGGAACAATGGTTAATACAATTCCAAATGAGAAAGCCGTGAGTAGAAAAGTAATACTGGGCCCTAGAACTCTTGGTTCATAAAACTCGCGCCAATTTACTTTGAGTAGCTTCCATTGAAACGGCTGCTTTTCGGGAACGGTTTCTTTCATACCAATGATTACTAGCACACTTATTAGCCCAATGAAAGAACTCAAGTAGAAAACCATATCAATAGATGAAATAGAAGCTACCCACCCTCCTATAGCAGGGCCAATGGCCATACCAGAACTAGTGGCAACACCTAGTACCCCCATGGCTTCACCACGTTTACTATCAGGAACAATATCAGCAATATAGGCGGCTGTTGCAGTTGGTTTGAATCCAGTACTCATACCATGTAGAAAACGAAGAGTAAGAAAACCACTTACACTAGCCAGTAACGGGTATAACAAAGCAACAACTACGCAAACAGCAGAACCAAATACCATCACAGGTATTCTTCCTATCGTATCGGTCAACTTTCCTGAAAAAGGTCTAGAAGCCATTGCTGTTAGAGTGAATAAAGAAATAATCAACCCCTTATAATCTTCTCCTCCTAAACTGGTTAAATAATCGGGTAGTTCAGGTATAACCATATTGAAGCTACCAAAGAATAATGCACTACTAGCACAGAGTAAGGCAAATTGCTTAGTAAGGTATGTTTCTGATTGATTCATGCATTACAAAAGAAGGTTGATGGCTCGGATAGAGCATTATAAAAAATGGTTAAAGTTGTACTTTCGAGAATATTCCTAAAAACAAAGAACAAAGAGCTATGAATGCACACGAAATAGACTATCGAATCATTGGAGAAGAAATGCAATGTGTAGAAATTGAACTAGATCCTCAAGAAGCAGTAGTTGCAGAACCTGGTGGATTAATGTTCATGAATAGCGATATTAAGATGGATACCATTTTTGGAGATGGATCATCTAAGAACAAGGGAATTTTTGGATCGCTTCTATCAGCTGGTAAACGCGTACTTACAGGTGAGAATTTGTTTATGACTGTATATACGAATCAAGGATACGGAAAGAGCCATTGTACCTTCGCTTCTCCTTACCCAGGTAAAATCATCCCTATGGATTTGACTCAGTTTGGTGGTAAAGTAATCTGCCAAAAAGATGCTTTCTTGTGCGCAGCAAAAGGAGTTGCTGTAGGTATTGAATTTCAAAAACGTTTGGGAGCTGGATTCTTTGGTGGAGAAGGATTCATTATGCAAAAATTAGAAGGAGATGGAATGGCGTTTGTTCACGCAGGTGGAACAATCGTTGAGAAAGAATTAAAAGCAGGTGAATCGGTTAAAATAGATACGGGATGTTTAGTGGCGTTTACTCAAAATGTAAATTACGATGTTCAATTTATTGGAGGAATTAGAAATACATTCTTTGGTGGAGAAGGAGTATTCTTAGCTCATTTAACTGGCCCAGGTAAAGTATGGATTCAATCTCTACCATTTAGCAGATTAGCAGAACGGGTTATTTCTTCTGCGCCAAGCATGGGAGGAAAAAGCAGAGGAGAAGGAAGTATTCTTGGCGGATTGGGTGATTTGTTAGATGGCGATAACCGATTCTAGTGGCAGTTACAAAGCATCAGTTTACCACACAACGTACAGCAAGGTTTTATCAGTTGGGTGAAATCACAGATAATACCAAAGAAGTTTGGTTTGTTCTTCATGGGTATGGAATGTTGGCTAAGTATTTCATTCAAAAGTTTCGTACATTAAATAATCCAGGCAGAGTAATAATTGCACCAGAAGGAATGCAACGATTTTACTTACAGGGAACTTCTGGTAGAGTTGGAGCTTCATGGATGACAAAGGATGATCGATTAGTAGATATTGATGACAACATCTTTTTGCTGAATAACTTAAGTGACCAAATATGGAAAACGGTGAATTCTGATACATGTTCATTCACCTTGTTAGGCTTTTCTCAAGGATGCCCTACAGCTGCGCGTTACGCAATGCAAGCCGAAAGATTACCAAATAGATTTATTGCTTATGCATCAGATATTCCGACAGATACACTGAATGAAGAATGCATAAAAAAGTGGAGCATGATGGATGTAAATTTGGTAATTGGGGATAATGATCCGTTTATCTCTGAAGAAAGAATAGCAGAGCATCATACCCAATTAAAAGGAGCAGGATTATCTTATAATTGGATTCCTTACCAAGGAGATCATCGTATTTTCTCTGACGTATTGACAGAACATTTTCCATATGAATATTAGTCCCAAACGTGTATTAGGAGTCTTATTTTCAATAGGTGCTCTAGTGTTGTTGTGGTATATCAGTAGCATAGTTGTTTACTTCCTAGTATCTGTTATTATATCTCTTGTTTGTAGTCCTATATTGAGGTTATTAGATAAGGTTCAGATTAAAGGGAGATCTATACCTAATTGGGCATCGGCTTTGGTTACACTCGTAATGGTGTTTGTGGTACTGACTTCATTTTTCAGCATTTTCACTCCAATATTGGCGCAAGAGGTTCAAATTATTTCAAGATTGAATTTAGACGATATGTATGCTGCTTTTGAAGGACCAGTTTCTTTTCTAGAAGAAAAGGCCGATGAGTACAACATAAAGATGGATCAAGAAATGGAGAACCGTGATTTTGTTAAATCGAAAGTGCTTGGGTTATTCGATTTGAACCAGATTCCAGATTTGTTTGCGAACATCCTAAGTGGATTAGGAAACTTGTTAATTGCGTTCTTCAGTATCTCTTTCATTACTTTCTTTTTGATGAAAGACCGTTGGATTGTTGGAGAGATAATTAATGCAGTTACACCAGATAAGTATTTAGATAAGGTGTTAGAAGTGTTTGAAAAATCAAAGAAAACCCTATCTCGTTACTTCATAGGATTACTTACTCAAATTACCTTGATTACAACCATTGTAACAGTAACATTGTCTTTATTTGGTGTTCGTAATGCGTTAATTATTGGCTTTTTCGCAGGCTTGATTAATGTGATTCCTTATTTAGGGCCAATTATAGGTGCAACCTTTGGGTTGATTATCGGAATAACTACAAATTTGGATGCAGACACAACCATTTTTGTGCTGACGCTCCAGATAGCAGGAACTTTCGCTACTGTTCAGCTGATGGATAACTTTATCTTCCAGCCAATCATATTTAGTAATAGCATTGATGCTCATCCACTAGAAATCTTCTTAGTGATAATGGTGGCAGGACAAGTTGCTGGTATAACTGGAATGATCTTGGCTGTTCCGGCATATTCGTTTCTGCGCATTGTGGCAGCGGCTTTCTTTTCTGAATTTAAGGTGGTTAAGCGTCTTACTAAGGATGTTTAATTAAGGTTAACTAAGTTTTTAGTTCTTAAACTAAATATTTAGTTATATTCGTTTCATGAATCAGAATTACCGCGATTTAACAAAGGCCGAAGAAGAAGTGATGCATCACCTTTGGAAGCTTAAGCAAGCTTTTGTGAAAGAAATTGTAGCTGAATTTCCTGAACCAAAGCCTGCTTACAACACGATTTCAACCATAGTGCGCATACTGGAAAACAAAGGAGTTGTTGGCCACGATTCTTTTGGGAAATCGCATCGTTATTATCCTGTAATTTCTAAAGATGAGTATGCTGAAGCACAAGCTTCAAAACTCATGGGGAACTACTTTGGAAACTCTATTGAGAGAATGCTTTCGTTTTTCGTAAAGCGTGAACAGTTGAGTACCGAAGAATTAGATGCTTTATTGAAAGATATTCAACAAGGTAAAACTGAAGAGTCATGAAAGAGTTTTTGATAGCGAATGCAATACTTATTCTCGGTTATGTGTTCTACATCAGTTATTTAACAAAGTACGGCAATACCGAATGGAATAGATACTTCTTGGTGTTATGGATTCCAATTAGTTTGACTTTGGCTATTTTACCTAGTAATCTGTTGCCATCGGCTGTTTCTGCTGATTTTTCTTACTCGTATACTTTACCATTTGTTGATGTGTCTCTAAATTCTAATCAAAAGGAAACAGGTGCGAGCTGGGTGTTAATAGGGTACCTTGTTTTGTGCGGAATCTTTTTTGCTAGAATACTACTTCAGTTATTCTCAGTGTTTGCGGTAATTATTCGTTCTACTGAGGTAGAGTTTGAAGGTTTAAAAATTCGTAGTTCTCATGAAGTAGAGATGCCGTTCTCTTTTTTCGGTTATGTAGTAATTCCGAAAGAAGTTGATCGTTCCGAGTTACCAATTATTATAGAGCATGAATTAGCGCATGTGCGGGCTAATCATTCTTTAGATATAATTCTGATTCAAATAGTTCAATCATTATGTTGGTTTAACCCAGTAGTCTGGATTTACGAAAACGCCATTCGTATGAATCACGAGTACGAAGCTGATAATGCCGTGTTACAAGCAAATCACGATGTTGCTGGCTACAAAGAGTTACTAGTAAGTAAAGCCTTAGCTAGTCATATTAGCTTGGGGCACGCTATGGCTCGTAAATCTCAGCTGCACAAACGATTTTTGAAAATGAATTCATCAAAGAAAAATAATCTATGGCACTATAGTTTACTAATACCATTAATTGCTATAGCTGTAGTAGGTAAATCATGTACTCAAGAGAAAGAGCAAGTTGTTTCTGCTGTCCAAAATGACAAAGAAGTAAGCTCAAAACAAGTTTTGAATGGAGATGAGGTTGATGTATTACCTGAATTTCCTGGAGGAATGGAAGAGTTGATGACTTACCTAGGAGCAACTATTAAGTATCCAGAACAAGCAAAAAAAGATAGTGTAGAAGGAAGGGTTTACATAGAATTTGTTGTGGATGAGAATGGACACGTAATCAAACCAACTCCACTTAATAGTGTTAGAGAAGATATTGATAAAGAAGCAGTTCGGGCAATTCTTGAGATGCCTAAGTGGCAACCAGGTCAGAACGATAACCAGAATGTGAAAGTTAAAATGGTAATTCCAATTTCGTTCAAGTTGCAATAAAAAAGTAGAACATGTTTTAATAAGAAAGCACCAATTGATATTGGTGCTTTTTGCTTTTTAATATCCTTAACTCAAGTTCAGATGGGTGAACAAAAGCCCCTTTAAATTGATTAAATTCGCAGACCTGATTCGCGCTAAAACTAGCGCCAAATGGCAGCGAACATGAAAAACATTGAGATATACAAACCAACCAATAACGTAAGAGTAGTTACCGCAGCATCTTTATTTGATGGACATGATGCAGCCATCAATATTATGCGTAGAATTATTCAAAGCACTGGTTGTGAGGTGATTCATTTAGGTCATGATAGAAGTGTAGATGAAGTGGTAAATACTGCCATTCAAGAAGATGCACAGGCCATAGCAATGACATCTTACCAAGGGGGACACACAGAGTATTTTAAATACATGCACGATCTTTTGGAAGAAAGAGGTGCTGGGCATATTAAGATCTTCGGTGGAGGTGGAGGAACCATTCTACCAGAGGAGATAGAAGAGCTACATGGATATGGAATCACGCGTATCTACCACCCAGATGATGGCAGAGCGATGGGGTTACAAGGAATGATCAACGATTTGGTTGAGCAATCTGATTATGCCATTGGAGAAAGCCTAATGGGCGAATTAGAAGCTATCCAAAAGAAAGACGTTAAGTCTATTTCTCGTTTGATTTCGGCCGCTGAAAACTTTCCAGATAAACACAGAGGGATTTTAGATCAAGTTGCTGAGTTAGCTAAAGACTCTAACGTTCCAGTATTGGGTATTACGGGAACTGGTGGTGCAGGTAAGTCATCATTAGTAGATGAATTAGTTAGAAGATTCTTGTTGGATTTTGAAGATAAGCAGATAGCGATTGTTTCTGTAGATCCATCGAAAAGAAAAACTGGTGGTGCATTATTGGGTGATCGTATCCGTATGAATAGCATCAACCACGAACGAGTTTACATGCGTTCGTTAGCTACTCGTCAAAGTAACTTGGCTTTGAGTAAATACGTGCATGAAGCCGTTGATGTTTTGAAAGTAGCAGGTTACGATTTAATCATTCTTGAAACCAGTGGTATTGGTCAGAGTGATACAGAAATCATGGATCATAGTGATTTGGCTCTATATGTAATGACGCCAGAGTTTGGTGCTGCTACACAATTAGAGAAAATTGATATGCTTGATTTTGCTGATATTGTTGCTATTAACAAGTTTGATAAGCGAGGTGCGTTAGATGCATTGCGTGATGTTAAGAAGCAATACGTGCGTAATCACCAATTGTGGGATGTAGATCAAGATACCTTGCCAGTTCATGGTACAATTGCCTCTCAATTTAATGATCCTGGAATGAACTCTTTATATAAGAGTTTGATGGAGAAGTTGGTAGAGAAAACTGGAGCTAACTTGAACACTTCTTTCCAGCTCACTAAGGAGATGAGTGAAAAGATCTACATTATACCTCCGGCACGAACTCGTTATTTAAGTGAAATCTCGGAGAATAACAGAGCGTACAATGAGTGGGGCGAAAAACAACAAGCTATAGCAGATAAGTTGTACAAACTCCATGGAACACTCGAAATTCTTGTTGGTAAGAGTCTTTCAATCAAAACAGGCGATTGGGAAACGGAAGTAGATCAGGCAACTGAGAAAGATGAAACAGTAAAGCTTATTAAAGCTGAGTTTGATAAGGAGAAATTGAACTTAGATCCACATAATTGGAATTTATTGATTCACTGGTCAGATAAGGTTAAGAAGTACAAAGATCCTATCTACTCATTCAAAGTAAGAGATAAAGAAATCAAGATTGAAACTCATACTAAGTCGTTGTCTCATTCAGATATTCCTAAAGTTGCATTACCTAAATTCAGCGGATGGGGAGATATATTAGTTTGGAGTTTACAAGAAAACGTTCCTGGAGAATTTCCATACACGGCAGGTATTTATCCATTTAAGCGCACAGGTGAAGATCCAACACGAATGTTCGCTGGAGAAGGTGGTCCAGAAAGAACCAATAAGCGTTTCCATTATGTGAGTCAAGATATGCCAGCTGCTCGTTTGTCTACAGCATTCGATTCGGTAACACTCTATGGAAACGATCCAGACGTACGTCCAGATATCTACGGTAAGATTGGTAATTCTGGGGTCTCCATTTGTTGTTTAGACGATGCGAAGAAGTTGTACTCTGGTTTTGATTTAGCCTCTCCTACTACATCAGTATCTATGACAATTAATGGTCCTGCTCCAATGCTTCTTGGCTTCTTTATGAATGCAGCTATCGATCAGCAATGTGAGAAGTATATTAAAGAAAATGGACTTGAAGCTGAGGTAAAAGCAAAAATCGAAGCTATTTATAAAGGGTATAACCAACCTGTACCAACATATAATGGTGAATTGCCTCCAGGGAATGATGGACTGGGATTGATGCTCTTAGGTGTTACTGGTGATCAAGTTCTTCCGAAAGATGTGTACGACCGAATTAAAGCAGAAACCTTGCAAGTGGTTAGAGGTACCGTACAAGCAGATATCTTAAAAGAAGATCAAGCTCAAAACACATGTATTTTTAGTACAGAGTTTGCGCTTAGGTTGATGGGTGACGTTCAAGAGTATTTCATTGATCAGAAAGTACGAAACTTCTATTCTGTATCTATTTCAGGATATCACATAGCAGAGGCAGGAGCAAATCCCATCACTCAGTTAGCGTTCACGCTGGCTAATGGATTTACGTATGTAGAGTACTACTTGAGCAGGGGAATGGATATTAATGCGTTTGGGCCAAACTTATCATTCTTCTTCTCCAATGGTATCGACCCTGAATATGCTGTAATTGGCCGTGTAGCGCGTAGGTTGTGGGCAAAGGCATTAGCTAAGAAGTACGGAGCAAATGCACGTGCTCAAATGTTGAAGTACCACATTCAAACAAGTGGTAGATCTTTGCATGCTCAAGAAATCGATTTTAACGATATCAGAACAACCTTGCAAGCGTTGTATGCTATCTACGATAACTGTAATTCATTGCATACGAATGCTTATGATGAAGCAATTACAACACCTACAGAGGAAAGTGTTCGTAGAGCAATGGCTATTCAGTTGATTATCAATAAAGAATTAGGTCTTGCGAAGAATGAGAATCCATTACAAGGATCATTTATCATTGAGGAATTAACTGATTTAGTAGAAGAAGCAGTTCTTTCGGAGTTTGATCGCATCACAGAACGTGGAGGTGTATTAGGTGCAATGGAAACAATGTATCAACGCACGCAAATTCAAGAAGAATCACTTTACTATGAGACTTTAAAGCATAATGGTGATTATCCAATCATTGGAGTAAATACTTTCTTGAGTTCAAATGGTTCTCCTACAATCGTTCCCGCTGAAGTAATTCGTGCAACAACAGAAGAAAAAGAATATCAGATAGAAACAGTTTCTAAACTTCAATCTCGTTTTGAGGATAAGGGAACTGAGTTATTGAAATCTTTGCAAAATGCTGCAGTTCAAAACGAGAATGTGTTTGAACACTTAATGGAAGTTGCAAAGTATTGTTCACTTGGACAAATTACGAAGGCACTGTTCCAAGTAGGAGGTCAGTATCGAAGAAATATGTAATAAAACATTGACTTGTTACACTTGAAGCTCAGCCAGTTGGTTGAGCTTTTTTTATGCTTCGTAGAGTATGCCTGTTTATAATATGTTCATAACTCCAAATTCCTTCATGTTAAATTAAAGAATCATTTCTTTTCAAGATTATCCAGATTGAGTAATATTGTTACTCAATATTGGTGGATCCTTTGTGGGACTGACCGTGGCGAAGC
>DIYR01000222.1 GCA_002429085.1 Flavobacteriales bacterium UBA6049 | reverse complement strand
TTAATTTTCTTATCTACTTTTTTCTTACTTTCTTTCAGCTCTTTAATTTGTGCATCAATAGTTGCTCTATGGGCTTCAAGAATGGCCTTACGCTCAGGAATGGTATGGTCACCTTCCTGACTGAGTTCTACAATACGCTTGATTTGTTCTGTAGGCATTTTGGTTTTCTTGAGGCAAATAACCAAGTCTAGCCAGAACATGTTGTCGTCTGTAAACTGTCTAATGCCGTTTTTATCTCGATCAATTGGTGGCAGCAGACCTTCTTTTTCATAATACCTAATGGTATGAACCGACAGGCCAGTTTCAGCTGTCACATCTTTCATTCTCTTCGCCATAGACTCACCCTTTCTTATGCGTCTTGCATTGTATCTGTAATAATAATTTCTCTTAAAGACACTGATTGTGGCATTTCATATGCGTACTTAATTGTTCTTGCCACGTCTGCTGGCGTAATATTTGTTGCACCAACAGCTTCTTTCCAGTCATTGTAACCATCAATAATACCTTGGTCTGTTGTGTTACCTAATAATTCTGTACCTACAGCACCTGGACAAATCGATAATACTCTTACATTATATGACGATAATTCACCTCTTACAACTTCTGTCATACCTGTTACACCGTACTTAGTCGCACAGTAAGCTGCATGGTTACCAAATGGCTTTAAACCAGCGATAGACGATAGGTTAATAATGGTTCCAAAACGTCTTTCTTTCATGTCATTCATAACGATTTGCATACCATTCATAACACCTGTTAAGTTAACATCTAACATACGTTGCCACTCTAATGGGTCTTGTGTACTTAAGTCACCAAGTAACATAACACCTGCATTGTTAACAATTAGGTCAGTTTTACCATATACACCTTCAGCTTCTCTAACAGCAGCTTCGAATACAGCTTTGTTTGTAACGTCTACTTTTCTACAAATGGTGTTAGCTAAATTTAAATCTTCCATTTTATCAACCCTTCTAGCTAATAGCAATAGAGGGTATCCGTCTTTAGCAAACTCTTTGGCCATTTCTAAGCCAAAACCAGAGCTTGCTCCTGTTATTACAACTAGTTTTTTATTGGAATTCATAGTGCTGTTTCTTATAAAATGGTTCCTGTGTAAATTAGGTTTTGATTTTCTGTTAAACGATATAAGTAATGTGAATGGTTGGGATAATTCAAAATTTCTCTTACCCAAGTGTAAGGTATTGCTTTAAGAGAAAAGATCAGGAGAAACTTCTACGGTTGCTCTTTCTGTTTTGGTAAGATTCTTCGAATGAACTACAGACCATGACTCATGTCATGTTTTAGTTTCCTTGAATGAAAGAACTTAGAGTAGTGAAATAGGAGGAACCATGATTTACCAGAATTTTTATATCGAACTAGGGAATTTGCTCTATGCCTTTGCTAAAAGTGATGGACTAATTAGTAAACGAGAATGGGATGCTGTACACGAGGCAGTTGTGAAAGATCTTGTGCCAAATGAACCTCATACAGATGAATATGGAATGGATGCAGCTTATTATGTAGAAATGCAGTTTGAAACATTACAGGAGCAAGATGCAGACCCTCAAGATACGTTTACTTCATTTATAGATTACGTAGAAGAACACCACACAGCATTTGATGAGCGATTGCGCACGGCTACAGTAAAAATTGCAGAAACAGTGGCCGGAAGTTTTAGAACAGAAGAAAGTAAAGAATACAAACTCTTAGTTAAATTGAGGCACAAAATTCAAGAGCTTGAAAAAACCAGTTAAGCTTAGTTCAGATAAATTGAAAAAAGGAGTTGTCATACCCAATGGGTTTGATGGCTCTTTTTGCTTAGATACACTGTTGCCCACTATGCAGCAGGCTTATATACGCGGATTTGAAGTAAAATATGGTGCTAACCGCGATAAATGGTCTACCATGGGAAGAATGGAGTTTGGCTCGTTAGGCAATTTTCAACTTCCGAAGCACTTAACATTGCTCGATACCATTGAAATGGAACAGAACCTTTATTTCTGGGAACGAGATCAACAAGCCACTTTACCTATGGGCTTTTTGTTAGATGCAATAGATTATCAACTGCTTATATTTAGAGGTACATTAAGTGCATTTGAGTGGTATCATGATGTTTTAATTAGGCAAATAGAAACCAAAGAATACACGGGTAAAATTCACCAAGGATTTTACACCATTGCTCAGTCCGTACTTCAAGATGAATGGATGCGTAAAATAAATCCAGACAAGTCGCTCTTTATTGCTGGGCATAGTCTCGGAGGGGCACTAGCAACAATTTCTGCTGCTCGCTTTTCTAAGTTAAACCCAACAGTTTATCTGTTTGGATCTCCACGTGTTGGTAACAAAGTGTTTGCAGATTACATCAACCAACAAGTGCCAACTATTTTTAGAGTAGAGAACGCATTTGATATGGTAACAGAATTACCCCCAGAAGAAATTCCTATTGTAAACGATGTTTACAGACATGTTGGAAAACTAGTTTCTGTACATGCAGGAACTGAGCAAATTAAGAAGTATACAGATTTGAGAAATAGAGAGGTATTACTCGGACACTTTCCAAGTGTATATATCCAGGCGCTGAAATTGTTGTAGGTAAATAGCGGTGCTTAACTATCTACAAGATGTGAATGAATGTTAAAAAGTGCCATTTATCGTTTCAAAGTATCCGTTGATCATAAATTGCAAGGAAAGCTGGTTGAAAGGTAGTTATTTAGTTCACGGTTTAGTTAGGCAGTTTTCTGATTAGGTAATACTCCACCTAATTAGGATTAAGTTAGGCAAAGAAATGATGTATTTCTCGCTAGGAGTATAATTCACCTCCCCGTAATCTCGGGGAGGTTTTTTTATTCTTTTAATTCATTAATAATGGGCAAAAGAGTGTACTTCGTCCAAGTCTCATAGCATAACCTCTGATAATCTAATGCATAGATTTTAAAGAGAAAATCTGTTCCACTGTAACAGCTACCACATTCATTGAAAGACTTAGAACCTAGAGTGCTGCTATAAATGTATAGATCAAGAAGTTCTATGTTTTTATCAGAAAAGAATTCTTGAATGTATTTACGAGGAAAGAGTTCATGTTCTTTTCTTCCTGCCCAACCTTGGTTGTATTTGTCTCTTAAGTAGACTTCCCAAAAATCATTAAGTGCCATGTCTTTGTAGTAAATCCAGAGAGCATTTGTATCTAACAGAGATACACAGTTGGCTACTATAGTAGAATCTTCTTTCATTATAAAATGTACGGTGTCCTTTCCTATTGAAATAGAGGGATGCTTCATGAAATCAGTATCTAGTAAATTGATATCAGGAGACTTTGTGAAGTAAGAGTAATCTTCTTGTGCCAAAGAGTTCAACGATAAGAAAACCAACAGATAAGTAAGTAATTTCAAGTCGCTTGTTTTTTTGGTGATTAACATGTACTAGTAAGGTATGGTGATTTACTAGTATTTGCTCAAGTATTCTGTTAAACTCATGGCATTATTCCAACGGTGCTCAAAAAGTTCGGCTAATGCGCTTGTAAGATCTGTATGATCAACAACCATTGAGGTAAGTTGGAATCTGGAGCTATCACCACTTCGTAATGATACCATGGCTAGTTGACTATCAACTAATAGCATTTTTAACGGTAACTCTTCTGCAATCCTTACCTGTTCACCAATGCTGTGGTAGTAATGAAGCATGTATTTGAAATTTTCAACATTGCCCGTTTCTCGTTCAAAAATGGCTTTTACCTCTGTTCCAGATGCAATCACTTGTTTCAATGGAGTGCTTTCTAAATCAATTTGTTCTTTTGAACGATTAAAACCGGTAGCATAGGGCTTTTTATTGAAAGAATAGAGCGTTTGCTTAGATGAATGAATGAGATCGTCAAACTTGTCTACTTGGCTTTTCTTAGAAGTTAATATTTGAACAAAATCCAGCTTCGTAGATTCAACTTTCTGTTTTTCAAAAGTTTCACTCAAGCTAGTAGATAAATCTTGTAGTTGCTTTACATCTTGCCTTTTCGATTCTATTAAGCTTTTAAATGCAGTTTCTGGATTAACGGCTTCATACTTCTTTATAGCTCCAGCAAATACATTTACGAATCCTTTATCTAGAAGTCCATTAAGTATAGAGTAAACTCTTCCCTGAGGTATTTCTGTAATCTTAGAAATCTCTCCTGCTGAGAGTTGTGATCTTGAAATTAGCGCGCAATAAGCCCTAGCTTCATATTCACCAAAACCATATTCTATGAGTTTTTCTTGAATGTTAGTCATGTGTTCAAAATTAACAACTCATCAGAGTTGTTGTTTATTTTTTGAAATATTGTATTTTCGGTTTGTTCCTAACAACTAAAACACAAAAAGAATGAAAAAACTAATATGCTTATTCGCTTTTGGGTTGAGTATCTGCACAGTGCTAACAGCACAAGTTCAGAAAGTCGTACTTGTAGAAGAGGGTACAGGCGCATGGTGTCAGTGGTGTCCTAGAGGTGATATATATGGAAGAGAATTAGCCGAGAATTATCCAGATGAAGCAGTTTTTGTAGCTGTTCATGGAGGAGATGCCATGGAAGATATGGAGTATTACACTGGAACGGCACTCTCATCACTTCCATCTGCTAGAATAGATAGAGCTTCTGTTAGCACGCTTGATCCGTTCAATGGAATTCATTCTGATATGAGCTCTCGACTCTCAATGGTTGCACCTGCTTCAGTTGGTGTGTCTACAAATTGGGATGCCTCATCTAGAAATCTTACTATAACCATTACCGCAGATTTTGCAGTGAGTTTGAGCGGAGATTACAGACTTGCAGCTATTGTTGTAGAAGATGGCGTTACAGGGCCTCCGCCAGAATACGATCAAAGCAATAGCTACTCTGGTGGAGCTAATGGTCCAATGGGCGGGTATGAAAACTTACCAAGTCCAGTATCTGGTAACAGAATGGTGTATAATCATGTGGGACGCAGCGTGCCAGGTGGTTACAATGGAGAAGCTGGAAGCTTACCAGCTACTATAAATTCAGGAGATCAGCATAGTTATATGTATACGTATGTGGTGCCTGCAGAGTATAATGAGGAATATATCTATGCCGTTGGAGCTTTGGTAGACATGGCATCTGGAGAAATATTAAATGCCGGAAAAAGTATTTATGCACTAGGTAATACCAACGCAAAACCTTTCTGGCATTCAGAACCAAGAACAGTAGGGTACACAGGAAGTCAATATAAATATCAATTGATAACACACGACCCTCAGCACGATGATCTCACACTTAGTGCTGTAACGAGCCTTCCTCCAGGACTTTCGTTAACAGATGAAGGAAAAGGTGTTGGTAGTTTAGCTGGAATACCAACAGCATTAGGAACATATGAAG
>DIYR01000225.1 GCA_002429085.1 Flavobacteriales bacterium UBA6049 | reverse complement strand
CCGAGAGTCACAAGCAGTTGGTCGCGGTATTGAAGTGTAACTAAGATAGTTGTTTAGTTATTAGATGACAGTTGTTAGAAAGGAGAAAAATGGCGGTTAATCTCGTTTAATTATGCCTTACTTGAGGTGTAAGCCGTCAGAGTCATAGGTCATTTCACCGTTATCATATATTCGTTTGGTTGTCAATTCTCCATTTTCATCCCACCAAAGCCAGTTACCATTTAATCTACCATTGTTGAAAGACCCTTCCATTTTGGGCTTCCCACTTTCGTACCATTCCTTCCAGTTGCCATCTTCTTTTTTGCCGTTTAAATAGCCTTCTCTTTGTTTCATGCCACTTTCATAAAACCATTCCCATTTTCCTTTGACTATTCCATTATGATATGTCCCTTTTTTATAGAGGTTTCCATTTTGATACCACCACAAAAAAACACCTTCTTCTTTATCTTCAATAAATTCTCCTTCCCTTTGCTTCTGGCCGTTTTCAAAATAGTTAGTCCAAATGCCAGTTTTCAATCCATTGACTAATTTTCCTTCCATTTGTTTTATGCCATTTTGATACCATACAGTGAATTTACCTTGAATTTTCCCATTTTGATATTCAGCAGAAATTTGCTTCTCTCCATTTTGATAATAAGTCAAGGTAGTTCCAGTAAATGGCTCTAATTGACCAACTGAATAGTATAACCCATCTCTTTCTTCTATTTCGTTGTTATTCACTTGGGTTATTCCAATTAAGGGTAAAAGCAAACAAATGAATGTGATTGTGTTTCTCATAATAGTTTCATTTAGACTCAAATCAGGAGAGCTGTACGAGGTGCGATTTTTTTCAAAAAAACAGGTGTGAATAGGTAAGAATTTAGAAATAACTAAGGTAGTTTTTAGGTGGTAGATGGAAGTTGTTTAGAAAGGAGAAAAGTGAAAAGGAAGGCTGAGTTAGTAATGGAAAATCAAATCACCTTAAACTTAGATTTGTAAAAGGTGTTTTATTCTACTCAGTTTATAGCGCCATGTGCTTGTTCTACCAAATGGTATCGTGTTCATCAAAGAACTTATTCATTTTATACTGGGCAATTCGCTTGATGCGTTGAATTCTATCGGCATGACTCGTATTATACGTACATCTTGATTTGTCGAAGCCAATCCAATTTGGAAAATGTCTTTTTGCCATTCTAAAGATCACTTTGTCGAATGTTGTAGAACGCATTATTCCTGCATTACTCTGTCCTGCTAGTAAGCACATTCTATGGTTTAGAACGTATCTAAAGGCCTGTAGTAAATGATGATTTCTTATCTCTTTCAGTCCTTCGTCTTCCCAATAGATGGCGCCTGACATAATCTCGTATTCCATTTTTGGATTGCTAATGCTAGATACGGTTGGCAGTTTCTCTTTGTTGAGTACGAAAACTCCCCATATCCAAAATCTAATGAAGTAATCCTTAATGGTCATAGCTGTTGTTATTCGTTTGAAGTGTAAATTCTGATGTTATAAACTTGATTTACCGAATCTAAAGCACAATAGGCGGAATGCAGTTGGTTTCTTTTATCTCGGAAAGCAATTGAGTAGTCATTTGGAAGTTGGTTTTGAACAGCTTGAAAGTTTCCCATTGGTGCTTGACTCAAGAAGATTTGCTGGCCGTTTAGTTGCTTGTAGAAACTTTCAATTTTATTTTGAGGAATTACACCAGTCGTTTCAGAAGTGTTTAAGCTATTGAAGGAGAGCCTGGTTTCAGGTTTATTCAATTGAACATTGGTGAAGTAATCAGGTAGGTTTATGCTATGATTTCTAGAAGCGATGAACCTCTTGGTTACGTCTAATTGGAAAACACCCAATAGCAGAACGAAGAGACCAAAAAAGTAGAGTACTGCTCTTTTTAATCGTTCCATTTCGTTGGTTTAAACGACTAAATTCTAGTGCTATTGTTGTTAGAATAACGGGAGTTTTTTTTATTCGTTTGGGTTTATATTCAAAGGCACTCATGAATACGCTGCATTTGGTTGTGTCGTTCTTATACCTATGAGAAAATGATGACAGAAAAATCCAAATAGTCAAGTAAAATCTGTCATATGTTTACATCTCGTCTTGATGTAGGTTTTTATTTTAACTTTTTCAATTCGGCCGGTTGATTTAAAATGACATTGTCATTTTTAGATACTTCCAAGTTGAATGGAGGGGTTTCTTCAGTTCTCAAAGCATTTACGTATACTATGTAGTTGTACTCTCCATTTCTAAATTTGAAATAGTGATTCCCTCCGCTTCCCACAGGAATCCATTCTCCATTCGTAATTACTAAATCAGGTTTGCTTGAAATGCTAGATTCTTTTGACCATGAGCAATAGCGATACTTGTTGTTTTTCAACTGGTCAATACGCACAATGAACTTTTCAGTTTGAATGGTATGAATTGGCTTTTTAAAGTCCTTCAAATCAGCATGAAGTAAGTTTCTTTCGTACTCAATCCACTTACCTTCAATAACCTTTTCTTTTTTAGAGGTATAGTTTGTTGAGATAAGCATACCATCATAGTCTAACCACACAAGGCCACTATTTAGCATGATTCCACGCCAACCCATATCGGTCCAATCTTCTTTAAGATTTGAATTTGATATGATCGAAGTCAAGCTGTCATCAAATAATTCGGAGTATCGATTCTTCAGTTCTTGTTTGTTACTAATTGAGGGTATTGGGTAAGGTCTTTCAATGGGGTAGGATACAATAGAGTCTAATTTATCGATATCCGAGTTTTTTACGCAGTCTACAAAATATTCAACAAGACCTTCATATTCGGCTTTCGATAACTGAGAATAACCGTTAGTGAAACAGAGAGCGAAAAACAGAAATGTCAATATTGAATTTTGCATTACAACTTACTAGAGTATGAATTTTAGAGCTATTATTTATTATTCGTTTAGGTTTATAATTCAATGACACTCATGAGTACCCTGCATTTGATGGTATTGTTTATACTCCCACAAGAAAGTGAAGGTAGAAAAGTTAAACTCTAAAAAATGCAGTGTCCCTAAACTACTTATGGTCAGTGTTAGTGGTGTTTTATTCTTTTTCCGTGATTCTTCAGTGTATCTGAGATGAAAGTATATCGATGTGTGTCTCTAACAGGTAAATAATCAAATTCGATCAGAAGTGTATCACCAAAAATCTCTTCTTCAATGTTTATCAATTCACTCTTAATGTCACTTAGTATAGTTACTCTAAAGCTTTGAAGGTTTTCTTTTGGGATTTTACGGTACTGTTCGTCAAACCCGTTCAAGCTCACATTAGACTTATCGACCATCAGCTCTATTCCCACGAAGAATATTACATAGTCTTTGTCATAGTTATTGAAAATGACAAATGTAGAGTCGCTTTTTGAGCTCTGCGTGAAATGATAATTAACATCTGAAATGTATTTCTCTTGATAGTGACTTTCTATGAAAACGTCATTATCGTTTAGCATTGTTACATTGCCGTAAACGGTGTCTAAGAAAGATGAGTTAGGAACGTACATGAACCTTTGCTCGGAGATAAAATGAACCTTACCATCCTTAAAAGGAATTCCTCCTCTCGGTTTAGAGCCCTTCACTGGCAATTCAGAAGAATGAGTGACAATTCCAAAAGTTAGAATCAATATGGTGATTAGATTATTCATTACTGCTAGCCTATTTTCTATTACTCCCTCCCGAGAGTCACAAGCAGTTAGTCTACGGATTGAAGTATTACTAAGATAGTTTTTAGGTGGTAGATAGTAGTTGTTGGAAAGGAGAATAATAGTCAATTATAAACAGATCATTAGCCATTGAATAGTTTATTCTTTTTGATCAGAGTTCCACTGTTCAACTTCGAAACCGAGAAGATTGATGGAACATCCGTTGTCCAGTTATTTAGCTTCAGTATAATGAACAGTATTTCTACTCTTGAAATAATGCCCAAGGCAATGCAAATAATAAAAGCAACGTGACTTGTTGAATGGAGTGTTAGATCAATTAGAAAACCTAGCAGCGATAGTGTCCAAGCTTTCGCAAGAATGGAGTGAGTGGCAATGGTTTTTTTAAACTTCAAGAAGCTGAGTAAATAACAAAGAGATTCTAGCACTACAATGCTTCCAATCCAAAGAAGATTTTCTTTTACGAAGTCGAAATTCGCATAGAAGATAGATCCAATAACTATTAGCCAAAAGAACTGATCAACGTTCGAATCCCAAATTCTAAGTTTTCTGCTAGATACATTGAGTTTACGGGCAATGATGCCGTCAAAAATATCGGTTACTAAACCTACAGACATAAGAATTACTATAAGAATGGCTTGGTTTTGTACTCCCAAGTAGGTAATTAATCCTATGGCCATAGCAATCAGAATTCTACTATAAATTAATAAAAATGGAATGTGTTTTCTAGTTATTAGCATGGTGTTGTATTGTTCTGTAGTATGTGCAAAACAGTATTCGTAATGCTTAGTTTGTTTGCCTTACTACCATTTGTAATCGCCCATTTATACAAACTCCATACCGAGAGTTAAGAGATGTTGACTCTTGGTAAAATGAAATTAAGAAGGAGCTATTAGTACATAGCTAGAAAAATAGTGGTTGGCCTATTGCTTTTCTGGTTATTAGTGCATGTAGAGAAGGGCTAACGTATCGTGTACAAAATCAATTTGATTTTCGCATAGTACCAAGAGCAAAAGGGATTGCATGAACAATGATAGGTAGGCTGAATAATCAGACTAGCTTTGCAGCATGTCATTATCTGTTCAAAAACAAAAAGCCATTTTAGCCAAGTTGGGGATTGAGAAACTCAACGAGATGCAAATTACCTCTCAAACGGCCATTGCGCAAAATAATGAGGTATTGCTACTTTCTCCAACTGGTACGGGTAAAACACTCGCTTTTTTGTTGCCGATCATTAAAGAGTTAAATCCTACGGTTGAAGAAATTCAGGCATTAGTGATTGTTCCTTCCAGAGAGTTGGCTATTCAGATAGAACAGGTAATGCGCGATATGGGTAGCGGATACAAAGTCAATGCTGTGTACGGTGGTCGTTCTGGATCAAAAGATAAAATGGAACTGAAGCACAGGCCAGCTGTTTTAATAGGAACACCTGGCAGGGTAGCAGATCATTTGCGAAGAAGGGCTTTTAACAAGCGTTCGATTAAAACCTTGGTGTTAGATGAATTTGATAAGTCGTTAGAAGTAGGCTTTGAATCTGAAATGAAAGAAATCTTGAATGGCTTGCCGAACGTAAACAAGAAGATTTTGACATCTGCCACACAAGGGGTTGTGATTCCAAATTTTGTGGGCTTGGATAATCCAGAAACGATTGACTACTTAGCTACAAAAGAAAGTAAGTTGGAGATAAGAAAGGTGCTGTCTCCTTCAAAAGACAAGTTAGAAACATTAGCTCATTTGTTATCTCATATAGGAGAACAGAACGGAATTGTTTTTTGCAATTTCAAAGATTCCATTCAACGGATAAGTGATTTCTTAAGTTCAAACAATATTGCACATGGTGTTTTCTATGGAGGCATGGAGCAAATGGATCGTGAACGTGCTTTAATCAAATTCAGAAATGGCACCCATAAAATCTTATTAGCTACAGACTTGGCCGCCCGTGGAATTGACGTGCCAGAGCTAGATTTTATTATTCATTATCACCTACCACTTAAGGCCGAGGAGTTTACGCATCGTAATGGTAGAACCGCACGTATGCATAATAATGGTACGGCCTATGTAATTCAAGGAAAGGGAGAGGTACTTCCCGATTTTATTGGTGATATACCAGAAGATGAGTTAGAGACTAATGTGCTTTCGCAACCTTCAGCTTGGAATACCTTGTTTATTTCTGGTGGTAGAAAAGACAAAATATCAAAAGGTGATATAGCCGGTCTTTTCTTTAAGCAAGGCGGTCTAAACAAAGATGAATTGGGCATAATTGAGCTCAAAACAGATTGTGCATTTGTTTCTGTAAAAGCCAATGCAGTAAGCGTATTGTTACCTAAAGTGAATAACATGCGCCTAAAGAAAAAGAAGGTGAGAGTTTCTGTAATCTAAGGTGTCTATTTATGGTTGTGCACGATTTGCACTAAACGTATCTGTACCAATATGTGCCTCGATGGCGGTAATTACTTGCTCTTTATCACTTGCTAGTTTTGCTATAAATTCATCACTTACATTGAGCCCTTGCTTGTATTTAGCCGACCAAATAATTGCCTCAACTAGCAATGGAATTAAGTCTCTACCTTTTTGGGTGAGTTGATAGATTTTCTGGGTGCGCTGTTTCTCATACACTTGTGAGACAACAATGCCTTGAGCTTCTAACTTCTTCAATCTGTCTGAAAGTATATTAGTAGCAATGCCTTCTTTAGAGGTAAGAAACTCTTTATAGAATTGCTTTCCTTCAAAAATTAAATCTCTAATAATCAATAAGGTCCACTTGTCTCCAAGATATTCTAGGGCATAGTTTATTGGACAATCTGAGCGTAATTCGTCTTTTTTCATTTTAATACTTGTAAAATGCAAGTAAATGTATGTATGTTTGCTTCACTTGCAAAACGCAAGTTATATGGAATAAATGAAATAAGCCTAATCATGCAAAGGTTAATAGTGGATTTAGAAAGCTTTCGAAAAAGCAATTGGACAGAAGAAGAATATGCAAATGCAGAAGTAGTTGTAGACTTCATTCAGCACATCATGAATAATCATGATTTTGATTATATCAAAAAAACCTATGGAAGTCATCCATACAAACAACACAACCAGAGTATGGTAGATGGAGTAGATGGAGTACTAGAAGTGGTCTCTAATTTTGCTAAGAGATATCCAGATTATACCTACGATGTAAAACATATGTATGTAGATGGTTCTTATGTAACAGTGCATTCACATGCCACTAACAATCGAAAACATCGCGGAAACCCACAAAAGGGATTAAACATAATGGATACCTGGAAGGTAGAGAACGGGCAGATTCTAGAGCACTGGGATGCTGTTCAACCCATACATGGGGCTATGCGATTTTTGTTTTGGATGATTGGTGGTAAATTCATGAACAAGAACACCTATTTCTAGGCACTGTTGTAGAATAGTGTAGGGTTTAGTCCATTTTTTTCTCTCTT
>DIYR01000213.1 GCA_002429085.1 Flavobacteriales bacterium UBA6049 | reverse complement strand
ATTCGGGGATTGGTTACCCTGAAAGGATTTCAATTGTTGGAAACGTATAAAAACCGAAAACACCATGACTAATAAATTAAGGATAAGCTTAACATTTTGTGGATTGTGGCTTCTGGCCTTGTTCACAAATCAAGTGCAAGGGCAAGTCATTGATGATACTCCAGCAGTTGGGGTATACTCTTTAGATGCTTGCTTAAAATATGCTTATGAACACTCCGAAACTTTAAGAAAAGCACAATTAGAGATTCGTAAATCAGAGGCTACTGTAAAAGAAACGCGAGCCATTGGTTTACCTCAAGTAACAGCTCAGGCGCAGTTTTCTAATGCATACATTATTCCGAAGTCTATCTTACCAGATGGTACTTTGTTTGGAGGTCCTCCTGGTCCTATTGCAGTTGAATTTCAGCCGCGATATGCAGCATCTGTCTCTGTTACAGCCACTCAATTGTTCTTTGATGCTTCTTACTTAATAGGCTTAAGGGCATCCCGAACTTTTAAAGAGTTGTCTCAAAAGCAAATCAAACAAAGTAAGGTAGATATTACCGGTAATGTAACCAAGGCCTATTATTTGGTGTTGGTAAATAAGGAAAGAATAGAGTTGTTAGAAGCCAATTATCGCCGTTTAGATACTTTGTACAAATCTACCAAGGCTTTAAATGAGAATGGAGCTGCTGAGCAAATAGATGTATATCGCTTGCAGGTATCATTGAATAACATCAAAACTGAGATCAACAAAACCAAAACTTTGCTTGACTTCTCAGCCAAGGCACTCAAGTTTCAAATGGGTATGCCTATTCGTGATTCTTTGATTTTATCAGGTAGCATTGACGACATCAAACTAGAGCAATTCCAAAATGTAGAGACCAACGAAGGAGCTTTTAAGTCTCGCATCGAGTATTCTATTTTGGAGACTTCCCGTCAACTGGCCCGATTAGATGTTAAAAATAAACAGGCAGCTTATTACCCTCGTTTGACAGGTTTTATCAATTATGGGTCTAACACAGGCTCCAGCAATTTGTCAGATCTTGGCCCTATAAATGACCGTTGGTTTCGTAACGGAACCTTTGGTTTTACTTTGAGTGTCCCCATTTTTTCGGGCTTGGGCAACAAAGCCAAGGTAGAAAAAGCGCGTATTGAACTCTTGAAAACAGAACAAGATTTCAAAGCTTTTGAACGAGCCTTTACTTTTGAAGTAGCTCAAGCGAAACAGAGTCTCACTTCTAGTCTACAAGATTTAGAGATTCAAAAGAAAAATATGGAATTGGCCAAAGAGGTAAGTAGGGTCGCTAATATCAAGTTCAAAAATGGAGCTGGTAACAACCTGGACATTGTAGATGCCGAAAACCAGTTTAAAACAGCGGAAACGAATTACTTCAATGCTTTATATAGTGCCATTATTGCCAAAATAGATTTGGACAAGGCAATGGGCCGACTCGATACAAAAAAGTAGCTCTAAAACAACTTTAAAAGACAAACGCAACATCATGAACATAAAAACATACACCGTTGCCCTCACCTTAATGGTATTGGTTGCTGCCTGTGGCGGAAAAGAAGACCAAAAAGGCAATTCAAAAAACAAACCAAGTGAAAAAGCTCTCGAAGTAAGAGCCGAACTCACCAAAAAGAAAAATGAGTTTGAAAAATTACGTACTGAAATTTCTCGCCTTGAAAAACGTCTCGAGAAACTAGATCCTACTTACGCTAAAGCCAAGAAGGAAGCCAAGACTACATTGGTGTCTACTATTCCAGTATCCAAAGAACCATTTACAAGTTATGTAGAAGTTCGTGGAACGGTAAAATCTGACAAAAATGTGATCTTAAATGCTCAAACCCAAGGATTGGTTACTTACATTCCAGCACAGGAAGGTCAATTAGTAGGAGCAGGCCAAGTATTGGTATCACAAGAGAATAGTGTCATGCTTAATCAATTAGAAGAAGTAAAAACTCAATTGAAACTAGCTGAGGCACTTTTTAAGCGTCAGGACAATTTATGGAAAAAGAAGATTGGGACTGAGATTCAATATTTAACGGCCAAAAACACCAAAGAATCATTGGAGCGTAAAATCAAGACAATTCAGTCGCAAATGGCGTTGTCTAGCATCACTGCTCCTTTTACTGGAGTTGTAGATGAAATCTTTGTAAGAAAAGGACAAAATGTAGGCCCTCAGAATCAAATCTTGCGACTAGTATCCTTAAACACTGTACAAGTACAAGCCGATGTATCTGAAGCTTACCTGGGGCGTATTAGCCGAGGTGACAAAGTAAAAGTTAAATTTCCTTCATTGGATATTGAAAAAATAGCTGCTATTAAAACCATCGGGCAGGTAATCAACCCTGATAATCGTACGTTCCGTATCGAGTTGGAACTGTCCAATACCGATCGTTTGTTAAAGCCTGATTTGCAAGCCATTGTAGAGATGGAAGACTTTACTAAAAAGGATGCGTTGGTTGTTCCTTCTAACTTGATTCAAAAAGACAAAGCTGGTGAATTTGTGTATGTACTACACAAAAAAGAAGGTAAAACTCTCGCCAAAAAAGTGTTGATCAAGAGAGGAGCCAATGCTAAAAACCGTACTTTGGTAAAGAGTGGCCTCAAAGGAGATGAATTGCTCATTGAGCAAGGCTTTAGAGATGTATCTGAAGGTGGGTTAGTAAAAGTAACTAATACTACACAACCTAAAAAAACCGACAGTTCGGAGAAAAAAGTTGTAAAAGTTAAAAACTAAAATATCAAACATCAAGTGGTACATATTAATTATTACAATATTGTATTACTTGATGCATTTTCCTGATTATCTCAATTTAATTTGAACATCATGAGTAACGACAAGGAAAGAAATAAAAAATTAAATAAAGAATTTGGGCTTACCAGTCTATCGGTTGATAACCGCACCAGTGTAATGATTCTGGCTGTTATCATCGTATTATTTGGACTGATTTCTTATGTGCAAATGCCCAAGGAAAGTTATCCTGAAATCGTGATTCCAAACATTTATGTAGGAACACCTTACCCAGGAAACTCTCCCAACGATATGGAAAACCTGGTAACCAGGCCTATCGAAAAAGAAATTAAGTCGGTGACTGGGGTAAAGAAAATCACCTCTACCTCTATTCAGGGTTATTCTACCATTATGGTGGAGTTTAACCCAGACGTAAAGATTCCAAAAGCATTACAAGATGTAAAAGATGCGGTAGATAAAGCTCAAAGCGAACTACCCAGCGATTTACCTACTGATCCTAATGTTTTTGATGTCAACTTTGCCGATCTGCCTATTATGTATATTAACCTGGCGGGTAAACAAGGTGGGAAAAACTACACAACCGAAGAACTCAAAGTTTATTCTGAGTATTTGGAAGATGAAATCGAGAAACTTTCTGAAATTTCAAAGGTGGATATTCAGGGAGATCAAGAGCGGGAGATTCGCATTGACGTAGATTTATACAAGCTGGAAAGCCGTAAGCTCAATTTTAATAACATTGCAGGAGCTATTCGCGAAGAAAACGTGACCATTTCAGGTGGTGACTTCCTGGCCAAGGACTTCCGTAAATCTATCCGGGTAGTAAATGAGTTTAAAACCATGGATGACATTCGCAATGTGATTGTCAAAAATGAAGATGGAAACATTGTTTACCTCAAGGATGTAGCTGAAGTACGTGATAG
>DIYR01000081.1 GCA_002429085.1 Flavobacteriales bacterium UBA6049 | reverse complement strand
GTAACGCATCTAGTTTAGTTGACTTATTCAATGCACAAGTTGATTTAACGATTTTAGATCAAGATGATCTTTTTTCGAAATCAGAAGCAGAAACTTTACTTATCACCTTTTTTGAAAAGAACGTTCCTTCCTCTTTTGAAGAATTACATACAGGCGAATCTGCTTCAGGGTTAAAGTATGTAATTGGTAAGTTATCTACATCTAATGGAACGTACCGCGTATCATTCTACTATAAGGCTGATGGTTCTACGGAACTTATTCAGCAATTGATGATTGATAACGAATAACAAATCATGACAATTTCTGAGCTTATTAAACTTGCCATCCGAGAAGATATCGGAGATGGAGACCACAGTGCACTTTCTTGTATTCCCGAAAAAGCCGTAGGAAAAGGAAAACTATTGGTAAAAGAAAATGGAATTCTTGCGGGAATAGAAATCGCCAAAGAAGTATTCCACCAAGTAGATGATCGTATTTCTATGGAAATACTTATGGAGGATGGAGATGCCATGAAAGTTGGTGACATTGCATTCTATGTTTCTGGTCCAAGTAGAAGTCTATTATCTGCAGAACGATTGGCACTTAACTTAATGCAACGTATGAGTGGAATTGCTACTCTTACCAAGCAATATGTTGACGCTTGCGCTGGAACAAAAGCACGTATTCTAGATACTCGAAAAACTACACCTAACTTCCGTGTATTTGAAAAAATGGCTGTGACCATGGGTGGTGGTGTAAATCACAGAATGGGGTTGTACGATATGATTATGATTAAAGACAATCACATTGATTTCGCAGGAAGTATTGAAGCTGCCCTTAACAGGGTTGAAGATTATTTAATGGCTAAGGAGAAAGATTTAAAAGTTGAAATTGAAGCGCGCAATTTAGCAGAGGTAGAAGAAATTCTGCGTGTTGGTAAAGGACACAGAATAATGCTCGACAACTTCAATTATGAAGATACTAGAACTGCTGTTAAGCTGATTGGTGATAGATATGAGACAGAGTCTAGTGGAGGAATCAACCTAGACACAGTTAGTGAATATGCTAAATGTGGAGTAGATTTTATATCTGTTGGAGCTCTAACTCATTCTTACGTTGGAGTTGATCTTAGCTTAAAAGCAGTTTAAATTCCTTATTAATATGCTATTGGGTAATGATTGTAAAGTTACCCTTTAGCGTTTCATCTGAACCACCTACCTCAAGTATAAAGTAGTATACTCCATCACTCATAAACTGTCCATCCCAATTGTTCTTGTAGTCCGCAATTTCAAAAAGCAACTCTCCCCATCTATTAAAGATTCGCAATGAAGACTGTGGATAGAACTCTAAGTTTCCAAACACTAATAAATCATTGATTCCATCACCGTTTGGTGTAATTACGTTTGGAATGTTTAATACACTGTTTATGGTATAGTCTTTAATTAATGTTGAAAGACAACCATCTGCTGTAGTTACAGTAAGCTCTTGTTGGTAGAAGCCATCTGTTTGATACGAATGTGAAGCAATTTGAGTGTTAGCCGTATTTCCATCTCCAAAACTCCATGCCCATTCTACAATAGACCCTCCACTTTCTACTGTGGATAAGTCTATAAACTCAACTTCTGCCAATTTACCAGTTCCATCAACAGGGTCTGTTGTAAAATCTGCAAATGGAATAGGGTATGACAAAATCTCATACGTTGTAGAATCTGTACAACCAAACGCATTCGTAATTGTCAACGAATAAACGCCTGTGTTTGAAACTTGAATACTATCAACTGTATCTCCCGTACTCCACAAGAAATCAACACCTGTAGTAGGCGTAATCAACGTATAAGTATTATTTACACAGCCAATGCTATCTCCTTCAATTTCAGGATTTACTTCACCACTTAATACCTGATAAGGCAAGGAAACACCTTCACAGCCATTCGTATCAACAACAGTTACGAAGTATATACCTTCTGCCGCAACGGTAGTTGGTGTATTATATGCTGTAGACCAAGTATATTCTACGTATGGCAAGGTTGTACTAAGTACAGTACCAGCAGGATCACAATACACCATATTTCCAGTAATAATAGGATCTGGCAGAGCCACTCTACTTGTTCTAACGGTATCTCTTAATATACAACCGTTAAAGTCAATTGCCTCTAAAGAGTAGGTACCTGTTGCTACGGCATTGATAGCAGCTAAAGTATCTCCTGTTGACCATAGGTAACTTTGATACCCATTTATGACTTGCAAATTGATGGCTGTACCTAAACAAATAATAGAATCTGAAAGAATCTCCAGTTCATTTGTTGTCAAGCGCACTCTAAATGTATCTGATATAGCTGTACATCCATCTTTTGTAACGGTAACTTGATATTCTCCTTCCGCAACTATAATACTATCAGCTGATGGTCCTGTACTCCATGCATAGGTATCAAATGTTGAATCTGCATAGAGAATTACAGTTGAATCAGGACATAAAACACTGTCTCCTATAATATCAAAGCCATCTAACAATTGAGAAACAGTGGCAGTATCTGTGTTAGAACAACCATTTAACCAAGCTTGAAGAACTACTTGTCCTGTTTCTAATCTAATCTCGTTATTTATGCTTCCATTAGACCACAATACAGAGTCCCATCCTAGTCCAGCATACAAGGTCACACTATCACCTACTGGACACCAGTATCGTCCGCCTGTAATTTGAACTGTAGGAATAGCATTCTCTATTACATTTACAACAGTATCTGCTGTACATCCATTCTCGCTAACGGTAACTCGATAAGTACCTGCTCTATTTACTGAAATTGATGATGAATTCGCGCCATTGCTCCACACATAAGAATCGTATCCCCCAACGGAGAGTGTTGTAGATTCGTTACCACAGATTAGTGTATCTCCACTAATAACTGGAGCAACTGGCAGCTGAAGAGCTACAATTCCAGAATCTTGTGCAGCACATGTTGTTCCACTTGAATTTGTTACTGAAACTGTAACGGTATACGTACCAGCAGGCACGAAAACAGAAGAGGTAGTTTGCCCACTACTCCATGCATAATTCATCGCTAATGAATCAGTCATCAAGGTTGCACTATCTCCTACATTACACACAAATGCGGTATCTGGTAACACATCAATTGCTCCCATACCTAATACCCGAACGACAACTGAGTCTACTGAACTACAGCCACCTTCTGTAACTGTTAGGAAATAAATTCCTGGAGCTGAAACAGCCAAGCTGTCATCTGTATTCATGTTTGTTGTACTCCAACGATATTCATCGTATCCTGGGGTAGCTCTTATCACCATAGTATCAGGAAAACACCCCCATGTTCTTCCGCTAAAATCTACTTCAGGATTAGATGCCTGAACGGTATGTGTATCTGTTGCAGAGCACAATTGAGATCCAACGGTAACTACATATGTCCCTGATGACACTTGAACAGAATCTATTGTACTACCATTACTCCACTGATAAGCCTGATATGCATCTTGGACTCTAAGTACTACTTGATTTGGGTCACAGACTGTAGTTGCCCCTGAAATAGTTGGAGATTCGAGTGTGTCTACGTCAAATACAACTGGAAACTGAATGAATCTTTGAGAAGGTCCAAGATCTGTTGCATTCAACAAATTCGATTGAAAACCAAGCGTATTATTTGAAACCCCGACAGTTACATTCTCCCAAACTCCAAAAGGAGTTTTGTTCAATAGATTAGTTGAAGCATCTGTATTAACTGTATTTCCAGTTGTACCAATAAACGTAGCAGTATACTCAATTGAATCTCTATTGCATACAGTAATAGTATCACTCAGTTCAATTCCAGTTGCAATTGGAGCAATATTATTTGAGTCACAAAGTGAGAAATACATATTACGATGTGATAACCAATCTACTCCATTGGAATTAGAGTTTGGCCCTAAATAGGTATCGTTATTTTGATTGAACCTTCCTAGAGAGACAAACTGATTGTTCACTCCCCTATTCATTCCAATTGTAGCTGGTATACCTCCAAATCCGTTTATTCCATTCGATTGATCACCAGTAGTCCACTCCATATCCTTATAGAAGAAGCCCACATTATAACCTATAGGTAAAATTGGATCTGTTCCATCTGTAATTACCAGTTGGAACGTGTTAGTCAATCCTGTTTGTTGGTTATAATACCCTACGTTATTCCAAACAACTACTAAGGCTGTAGAAGATAACTTGTAGCGAACGTTACCTATTCCACGGGTATCAATATCAGCCCAAAATGGTGCTATTACACCTAGATTATTTAACGATGTTAGAAGAGGAAAACTCAATGGTGTATTTGCCGAAAACAAACTTCCAACAGATACATTTCCATTGTTATTGATATAAAGTTCATCGACAGATCTACCAAAATAGCAGAAACTAAAAGGCAGTTCTATAAATGCAGAAATACTATCATTTGAAGCAGGAATAGCCTCTTGAAAATCGCTGTCTATCTCAACAAAACCAGATTTACCCGAAATAGGAAATTCAGTGGTTGATAGCTCAATCACTGATACATCACTAGTTTGTTGAGATTGTGCCGTAATACACAAAAAACAACATACGATTAAGAAACTCCAACGAATGAGCTTTACCACAATCGATTGAATTTAGGATTAGATTCAGCAACGAAATTATAATTATTCGGTACTCGTTGATTACTTTGATTTAGCATCTTTCAACTTTCAATAGTGCATAACACTTAATATACAACTAATTGATTTAATGACAACTATCTAAAATTGGTCTTCATCAATAACAGAAGAAACTATTGAGTTAGCATAAAAACAACTCATATTTGCGTTATTTCGTAGTTGATAATGAAAGAAGAGTATCTAGCAATTGCTAAAAACAATATCCAACTTTTTGGGATGCCTTGGTGGCTAGATATTATATGTGAGGGAGATTGGGATGCTCTTGTCCTTGAAGACTCCAACGGCACTATACTTTGGCCATATCACACCAGAAGGATTGGGTTATGGCAAACTATCACAGTTCCGCAAGTAACCTTGTTTCAAGGACCTTATTGTATAGGTTCGCCCAAAAACGAAACATGGAATAAAGCTTTTTCTCACTTTAAATCATTTGCAGAATTCCATTACCAAAGTGCTCCAAACTGGAAGCCAAATCAGAATTGGGATTTAGATTCATTTGTACAAATTACAAGAACTCATTATGAATTGAATCCAACTTTAAACTGGCGTTCATCTTACAACAAATTAACTCAACGAAAACTAAAAAAAGCTTCAAAGGATTTTTCTATAGTAGAAACAAACGACTTAAATGGCTTTTTTAACCTTACCAAACTCTCTTATGCTGCACAAGGTGTTGCCGTTCCTTTTTCACAAAGGGTAATGAGCAATCTACTTACCGAAGCATTAGATAAAGGGGTTTGCAAAGTTTTAGAGAGTTACTCTAATGATGGCAAACTTGCCAGTTCCATTTGGTTAGTATGGGATGATCTATATGTTTATTATTTCTTGAGTGGAATGGATCGTTCCATTCGAAATAATTCATCTGTTGTTGGACTAGTTGACCATGCCATAGAATTCACACTAAAATCAAATAAAACCTTCAATTTTTATGGCTCTGAGGTTCCTGGGGTAGCTCGTTTTATGCAAGGGTTTGGCGCCCAACCAGCTTTTAGCACTTACTTAACTTGTCAAAATTCGGCCATTCTTAAACTTTTAAGAAGTGCATCTAATATTGTTAAGTAGCTACATCCAAAACGAGATCACATCCTCGTCTGATTCTTGAGCTTTAATAAGTTCGAATTCACCTGATTCAAATCCTAATACCTTCGGAAATGATCTGCTACAGTGCTTAGACCAAAGCCCTAGAGTGTTTGCTCCAGCATCATGAATGATGAGCAAGTCTCCCTCGTTAGCCATCGGAAGCATCACATTTTTAAATGGGTAATCTCCTCCAAAACAAAGAGGTCCTGCAATATCAGTTTCTACCAAATTTCCATGCCTTAAACTTCCATCTGATTTAAGAATCGTTAATTGATGATTCCACGTATTGGGCTGGTAACTAGCTCTCATTAGCACATCTGCACCACTGTGAGTTATAAGAGTTTGTGACGAACGCTGATGCCTAACATATTCAATTCTCGAAACAAGAATACCCGCATGAGCATGAGTAAATCTACCAAACTCAGTAAGAGATTTGAAAGTACCATCCCACAGCTCTGGGCAACTCTGTTTTATTGCGTTGGCATACTCCCTAATTTCAAACGGCTCTCCTTCATAGTTTACTGGAAACCCTCCACCAATGTTAATTCTTTGAATTCGTTTTGACTTAGCTCGTTGATTGATTTCTAATCCTAAATCTACAATCCTTCGAATGCCATATACTTGTTGATCTAATTGATCGAACTGAGATCCTTGATGGATGTGTAACTCTCGAATAGAATCATTATTTAGCACTGATTTGATAAGCCGACCTTTATCCTGAATAGGAATTCCAAACTTGCTTCTTTCACCAGAAACATTCATCGACTTATGAGATGTTGTACTTTCTCCTAGCTGAATTCTAAGTCCTATGTTAAAAGGAACTAACTTAGGGTAACGCTCTAACTCATCCAATGAATTTACATTTAAAGTCGCTCCTCTAAGGTTTTCTATGCACCACGCAATCTCTGCTCTAGTTTTTACAGGAGAATCAAACACTACGTGGTTGTGTTTAAAACCAGCACTCATTGCTAATTTGACTTCTTGCAACGAGGCTGCCTCTGCCAAAAATCCCTTTTCGTGAATATATCTTAAAACCTTCTGTAAGGGATTAGATTTAATGGCAACTGCATGAGACGTATATACAGAAAAAGAGCTGTTCAATTCAACTAATTGAATTGACAGCTCTTTAAAATCTTGTATGTAAACTAGTGTATCTTCAGCCTGAATACTACCTTTTTCGATAGCCGACTTAGCTAAAAGAACTTGTTTATTTCTCATTAAGCATGTTGAAATGCCAAAGCAGCTTCTTTTATGATTTCAACAACGCGCTTCTCTCGTTCAGGTCTTATACCATTACGTATCATATTCCTAACACTAAACGAACCTAGTGCTAAGCGAATAAAGGCTTGATTGAGGTACTTAACTGGTTGCCCAATAATTAGCTTCTTTCCATTACCAAGGCCTTCATGTTCTCCTAAGCTAATTGCTTTGTAAACCTCTCTCAGCTCAGATTCTGTAAAATAAGATCCGTCTTGCTTTTTCAGTCTGAATGAAATAATGGTTTTATTAGTGATATCACCATCAGGCATTAGCTCAAATGTATCGCGGTTTGCTTTCAACTCTTGAACAACCGTGCGATGCCACTCATTCATAACATCTATTACAACCTCAACAGATTCTTTAGAGATTTGCTCCATTTCAAAGATCGCTGATTCCCACCTTAGTAATAATCCCATGTTATCGAAATCACGGAAGTGTTTTCTCATCCATGGCAATGAAGGAGGGATATCATTCTTTGAAAATGTTCTTAAAAATGGCTCGTATACCGAAGCATCACGATCTTGAGGTAGATTATCTAAAAACTTTTTAGGGACTAACAAAGCACCACAATAAGGCGGAGCTTGATAGAACTTTGAGCCAGTAATCATCACCATTGCTCCTAAACTAATCAGTCTATTCACTAATTCGCTAGGTGCACGCAACTGGCACATATCAACTACCCATAGCGTATTTTCAGGTGAGCGAGGAATAATAGTAGCATTTTCTTCAATGCCACTTTTTGAACCAATAACTAGGTTACCTATTACAGAAACTTCATCTTTTAACTCATTCAGCTTATCCAAAACTTCAGCTCTATGATTCAGGATATTTCCCTCCTCATCTCTTGCTGAAAAATAATACGGGTGTACAGTTAGGTTTTCAGAAAGTCTTTCTCCTTTCTCAACTGGTTCTCCAAATTGATTTAGTTGAGAAAAGAATTTTCCTGATGCTGCATTTGGAGTACCAGAACCTAACTCCTCAGGACATGTAATTATATTATGGATATCCTTTCCTGGATTTAAAATAGACGAGAATAATAAACCATAATAGTTTAGGCCCGTGCCAGAAGGAGCAAAGAAAACTTCAAAAGAATCTTTGAAATCTTCACCTGCCATTTCTTTGATAGTTTGTCTTTGGCGTTCAATATGCTTCTCAAAACCATCTCGTTTTACTTCTTCTATCAGCTCGAGTACTCTTGGATGACTCTCGTTGTTTAACGTGCTACACGTGCAAGAACCTCTAAACAATGTTCCATCATGGGAAGCAGGATTAATAAAGTTCTTGTTTAG
>DIYR01000251.1 GCA_002429085.1 Flavobacteriales bacterium UBA6049 | reverse complement strand
TCCAATGTTAGAGGACAGTGCAAAAGCTTCTTTTACAGAGATGTTGCCGTACCCGCCCTCTTTACTATCGTACATTGGCGTTCCATAGAACTCATACTTTCCTTTGCCCGTTTCAACACGATAATCTAAATCGATGAATCCATGCTCTAAGGCCGCCATATAAGAAGCCAACTTAATGGTTGAACCAGGCTCTGTACTTGCTCCAATTGCATAGTTGTAAGATTCATAGTACTTCTCATCACTACCTCTTTTTAGATTTGCAATTGCCCTTACTTCACCAGTAGCCACTTCCATTAACACCACGCATCCATGCTCCGCTTTATGCTTCTGCAGCTGCTTCAACAAAGCATACTCAGCAACATCTTGAATATTTACATCAATGGTTGTAAGCAAATCACTACCATCTTCTGGCTCTACTTCGTTTTCATCACTGACAGGCATCCATACGCCTCCAGCAATTTTCTTCATTAAACGCTTACCACTGACCCCACTAAGCTCTTCGGTGTAAGCACCTTCCAGACCAACACGAGAACCATCACGTTCATAACCTATGGTACGTGAAGCCAATACCCTAAAAGGTTTTTGACGTTTATTCTGCTGAACGTAAATAAATCCACCCTTAAAACGACCACGATTAAACAACGGGAAATCGCGCATCTTCTTAAGATCAGTATACTTCACATTTCTTCTGATCAAATGATAACGTTCACCATCATTACGCGCCTCGGTTAGTTCGTGTTTATATTCTCGTTGAGACTTATCCTTGAACAATCTCGACAAACACAACGCCAACGTGTCGATGTTTTGATCGAAACGTTCATCCGTAATCGCCTCAGCATTCGGATCAAATCGCACCTCATAAATTGGAACAGAGGTAGCCAACAAACTACCATCTAACGCGTAAATATTACCACGCACTGCATCAATCGTTCGATACTTCACCGTAAGGTTTTCAGCTTTAGATCGCCACTTCTTTCCTTCAACGAACATAATCTGCCCTACTCGTCCGAGGATCGTCATTGCGAACACCCCCAGCAAGAAGTACAGCACGTATACTCGTTTTAATATGGCAGATCTATTATCCATTCTTATTCAGAGATCAACTCTTCTTTTTCTTCCTCTGTGATGACAATTTTCTTTGGTGGGTCGTACGACTCTTCTAAGCCCAAACCACGCTCTTCAATAATCTTCGCCAATTCAGATTGCTTAGTGGTATACATCAAATCACTCTTGGTTGTGATGAACTCACTTCGCAGCTCCTTCAATTCACTACCAACCTTATTGATATCGCGCACTGTACCTTCGGCCAAGTATCCATTAGCGATATACACCAAACCAATAAAAACAATGAATAGAGTATAAGGCAGGTTTTTCACCACCTTATCGCCAGCCAGGAAGTTCCCACTCAACACATCCGCTACTGGACGCGTAAACTTCGACACCCTGCTCGGCTTTTTCACTTTTGGCTCTTCGTTATGTTTTTTAAGGCGGTTCATCGTTTAATAGCCACTCTCATTTTCGCACTTCGCGCGCGTGAATTCTCTTCTATTTCATGATCACTCGGAACAATCACTTTCCCTTGAGTAGGATCTAACGGTCTTAGAATATTACCAAAAAAGTCTTTTTCTTGATCGCCACTAAAATTCCCTGCACGCATAAAATGTTTCACCAACCGATCTTCTAATGAGTGGTATGAAATCACTACCAACCGACCACCAGGTTTCAATACATCTGCAGCTTGTCCCAACATCGCCTCCAACGCCCCCATTTCATCGTTCACCTCAATGCGCAAAGCCTGAAATACTTGAGCAAAAAATTGGTTGCGTTTTCGAGGTTGCGCAAAGCGCTCAATTAGCTGAAGCAACTCATTTGTTGTATTAATCTCTTGCTGATCGCGAGCAAACACAATAGCTTGAGCTACTTTAAATGCATTTTTTAATTCACCATACACCTTGAAGATCCGAACCAATTCTTTCTCTTCATACTCATTCACTACTTTCTTTGCATCGAGCTTTGCAGCCTGATTCATACGCATATCCAATGGCCCTTCGAAACGAATAGAAAAGCCTCTATCTCCCACATCAAACTGATGAGAAGAAACCCCTAAATCAGCAAGCACTCCATCAGCAGGAACACCACCATGAAGGCGCAAAAAGTTTTTTAGAAACTTGAAGTTTTGAGGAATCAACGTGAATCGCTCATCATCAATCGCATTTTTATGCGCATCCTCATCTTGATCAAAAGCAAACAATCGCCCTTCTTCTAGACGACCTATTATTTCTTTACTATGACCACCACCGCCAAATGTCACATCAACGTATGTGCCAGTGGGATCGATTTGCAAAGCATCTACAGACTCATTTAGCAATACAGATTTATGATACATTTCCTTCCCCACTATCTCGATGCAATTCACCCATCACTTCCTCTGCCAAGTCTGCAAAATCATCTACATCCTCATCCATAACCGCTTGGTACTTATCTTTTGCCCAGACCTCTATTCTATTTGCATAAGCAAACAACACGATCTCTTTTTGTATCTCAGCAAAACCTGATAAGTTTTTAGGAACCAACAACCTACCTGTAGCATCCATCGAAATTTCCGTAGCCCCATTATGAAACTGACGATAAAACTTCCGATTCTTAGCAACAAACAGATTTAGCTTCTCAAAGCGTGCAGTTTCAAGCTCCCATTCGTTCATAGGATAAAGCACTAAGCACCCCTCAAAGCCCCGATTCAGCACAAAGCGCTCCTGCGCTGCTGGATCTAGCTGCTTCTTGAGACCAGCAGGAAACATAAATCTCCCCTTGGCATCTAGCTTACACTCAAATTCTCCTAAAAAGCTCGACATCAGCCACTTTGATTTTCAGAGTGTAAAATTATGGAAAAACGACCCACTTTTTACCACTTCCTACCACTTTGTTAATAACTTGATACAAAACGACCCACTACAATGAATCGTATATGAATTTGGAACATCTGAAAATCAAGGGAAATCGGAAGGAATTTCAAAGATGATTCGGATTGGTGTCATAAAGTGGTAGACGATAACTAAATGATCAACAAAACAGTGTTAACACCTTCTATTTGGAAATTGAGTAATCTAGGGATTATACCTATTTTTGGAGTTGCTACAGAAGCATAGTATGGAAGACAGTATACGCAAAGAAGGGGGCTTCGAATATGTTGAACAAGGAGATGGCCCTACTCTTATTTTACTACACGGATTATTTGGAGCACTCAGTAATTTTGAAGATGTATTGAATCACTTTTCGAAGCGATTCAAAGTAATCATCCCACTGATGCCAATCTACACGCTTCCTGTTATTAACACGAACGTGAAAAACCTCATGAAATTTGTGAGTGAATTCATTGAGTTTAAAGGATTCAATCAAGTTCATTTGTTAGGAAATTCGTTAGGTGGACACGTAGCTTTGGTATACACTGCAAAGCATCCAGAAAAGGTAAAAACACTTACTCTTACTGGAAGTAGTGGTTTATATGAAAATGCAATGGGTGGCAGTTTCCCTAAAAGAGGAAACAAAGAGTTTATCCGTTCTAAAGTAGAAGTAACTTTTTACGATCCGAAACACGCTACTGAAGAATTGGTGGACGAGTGCTTTAGCATTGTAAACGACAAAGGAAAGGTAGTTCGCGTATTAAGTTTGGCCAAGTCAGCTATCCGCCATAACGTAAGCAAAGACCTTCCACACATGGATGTGCCTGTTTGCTTAATTTGGGGAAAAAACGATACGATTACTCCTCCTGAAGTTGCCGAAGAGTTTCATGAGTTGCTTCCTCAATCTGACTTATTCTGGATTGACGAATGTGGACACGCAGCTATGATGGAGCAACCAGAGCAATTCAACACAATCCTTAGCGATTGGTTCGACAAAAATCTAGACTAATGGAGATTAAGAAGGCTCAGTTTGTGATGAGCAATACTGACTTTACTCGCTGCCCAAAAGCAGACAGACCAGAGTATGCTTTTATTGGTAGAAGTAACGTTGGTAAATCTTCATTGATTAATATGCTTTCCAAGCAGAAAGGTTTGGCAAAAACATCATCACGCCCAGGAAAAACGCAATTGATCAATCACTTCATTATGAATGAAGAGTGGTATCTGGTTGATTTACCTGGATATGGTTATGCAAAAGTGAGCAAGCAATCGAAAAAGCAGTTCCAACACATTATAACGAGCTACTTACGCAACCGAAAGAACTTGCTATGTGTTTGTGTATTGATTGATTCTAGACACGAACCTCAACAAATAGATATTGACTTTATGTATTGGTTGGGTGAAAACATGCTTCCGTTTGCAATGATTTTCACCAAAACTGATAAGCTAAAGCCTAACGCGCTTGAAGAGAACATTGCACTCTACAAAGAAAAGATGCTAGAAACGTGGGTTGAATTACCTCCTATGTTTTTAACATCTGCTGAAAAACAAGAAGGTAGAGATGAACTTTTAGCATTCATCTCTGACACTAATAAAATATACAGTCGTTAACCGTTCTGTTTAATTAAGTCCATTTTTTCTCCAAAATGCATTCCAAATTCGCGCATTTCTTTAGCCATCTCATCTTCGCCCGTTGCTCTAGCAAATGAATCTGCCATAGTCATCATAGACTGAAATACGAACAACTTCATATCATGTGTATCCATGTGTTTCGTCCACAAATCGATACGCAGCGCTTCTTTTCGCATAGAATCCCAAATAGCTAACATTACTGCATCAGACCCGCCTTGATCTCCAGTGTCTTCTGCTCTCCATGTAATTTCTTCGGGTATGTGGTTTTCGTCTAACCCTACGGTAAAAACGATATCTGATTTTTTCATGATTTATTTGGTTTCTGGCTTATATGCCGATTGTTGCAATACTTTTTGAGGATTTGTTAGCTTCATTAATTCAGACAAGGTAGTTTCTGGATTGTTTTCCATGAACGATCGGATAATTTTCCACCCAATCCAATATCCCACTTGTGAAGGAGACTCTCTTGGTAATCCAGCAGTAAAAGGCCCTTCGCCTGTATACTTTCTAATCACCTCACCTTCGCTGCTGTACAACGTGTTTTGTTCTAACAAATACGACCAGATTTGCCATTCATTATCCTCACACCATTGCAACTGATCTTCTGTATAGCTAATCTTCAAGTGATCTTTAGATGCTGGAAAACAAGCATCCATTAAGTACATCACTTTGCCATATTCTAAAATAATTGGTAACAGGTTATCACCTTCCATATGACCTTGAAACTCTGATAAAAACCAACCTCTAGCCGCATCGTAGGGCATCAATTCAGGATTTGACTTTTGTCTTCTATACAACTGAAATCCTGCTTCCTCATACAACGGGTGATTTTCACCTAAATACAATTCAAGCCCAATTCCTAAGGTGCTATCTGCCGCAATTACATTGTAACTAAAATTGGTAGCACAAGTAACTACTGGGGGAACAAATGCATTCGGAAAGTGATAGCGGTAATAACGCATCGCCAACTTCAATTCTTCTTGTACTTGATCGAGGTTTGTAATAGAAGTATCAATAGCTTGGTACATTTCTTTTACATACGGATCTTGCAAATATTCCTCCATGCTCATTCTTAAAGCGGGATCTTGCACATGTCCTAACCTCAACACCCTTTGAACGTATAGTTTGTAAAACGCACCATACTCAGCCAATAGTGAATCTTGATACTGGTTGTGCCCCTCAAAATCATACTTCGCCAAATCATGATTTAGGCTCTTCCAGTCTTGTGATATGACTATTTCAGTAACATCTACATCTAGCGAGTTTTCATCATCACAGCCTGCCAATAAAACAATTAACAAAAACGTATGAATAAAGCGAAAAAGCAACCTCGAATACTGCATAAAAGGCGTTGTACTTTAGCATTAAAATAAGCGTCAAAAGTATGAAACAGCTCAGCTTTGTCTTTCTGGTATCTCTAACTTTCTTTACCAGCCTTCAATTACAAGGGCAAGAGGACAGAAAAGTTCGTCTAGGTCTTGCTCTAAACCCAAACCTTGGCTGGCTAAAACCAGATAATTCTGGCTACTCTAACGAAGGAATTCGTGCAGGGTTTCAATATGGATTAGTGGCAGACTTCAGACTGTTTGGCGATCCCAACTATTCGTTCTCTACTGGATTTACCATTGCTCATCTTGGTGGTAAATTAAAATACAATGATGCCGTAACCGATCCCGCAACTTCTTTAGAAATTCCCGCGGTAACAGAAGCTAAATACAAACTGAACTACATTGACATTCCATTGGCAATTAAGCTTCGTTCAAACGAGATTGGCTATATGCATTTTTATGGCTTATTTGGAACTGAAGTTGGCTTTAGAATTAATGCAAATGCTGATTTTGAAACAACCTCTGCTTTAGGTAAAGTTGACATGAATGACGAAAGCATTGTTGACGACATCGCCTTATTTAGAGCCGACCTAGTGATTGGTGCTGGTGTTGAATACACTCTAAGTGGCGATACGAGATTAGTGGCTGGCATAATCTATCATAATGGATTAACGAACGTTTTAAAAGGAGATGCGTTGTTAGAAAGCAACGGAACAACCGTAATTGACGCAAACGGAAAAAGCTCTAATGACGAAGAACTGCGCAATCGCTTGAACTATGTAGCTTTGCGATTAGGAATCATGTTTTAATTCACACCGAAATGACAACATCAACCTTAAGAATACCAGAAACCATTGATTACATTGTAGATTGGCTGAGAGATTACGCTAACAAAGCTGGTGTACACGGATTTGTTGTAGGCGTTTCTGGCGGAATTGATTCTGCCGTTGTTAGCACGTTGTGCGCCAAGACTGGATTAGATGTAACATTGATTGAAATGCCAATTCATCAATCTAGAGCTCAAGTTAACAGAGGCAAGAAACATATTGAAGAACTAACCAAAAGCTACCGCAACACTTCTGTGATGGAATTAAACTTAACAGAGCCTTACGATGGCTTTGTGCGATTACTTGAGCAAGTTGTTGATTTGAATTCTGACATTGATAAGAAGTTTTTGACCCTCTCGAACACGCGTAGTCGTTTACGTATGGTAAGCTTATACGCAATTGCTGGATTAAAAGGCGCTTTGGTTTGTGGTACTGGAAACAAAATTGAAGATTTTGGAGTAGGCTTTTATACAAAATATGGTGATGGCGGTGTTGACCTTTCGCCCATTGCAGATTTAATGAAAAGTGAAGTCTATGCACTTGGTCGAGAGCTTGGAGTAAACTCTGATATCTTAAATGCGAGACCAACTGATGGTCTATGGGACGATGGACGAACAGATGAAGATCAGATTGGCGCTACTTATGACGAATTAGAGTGGGCCATGCGTTTGCAAGAAGAGTATGGTGATGAGCCCACTGAATCTCACTTTGAAAATGATCGCCAGAAAGAAGTTTGGAATATCTATCTAAATAGACACAAAGCCAACAAACACAAAATGGATCCTATCCCAATTTGTACAATTCCAGAGGATTTGAAAAGGTGATTTTGCACAAAAAAATCAGATGAATAGAGTATTGTTCTTACTATCTCTCTTCTTTCTATTCAGTTGTTTTCCAGCCAAGAACGATTCAAATAAGCAACCACAGACATCCGACAGCTTTAGTATCTCTGATGTTGAGGATAATCCTAGTACCACAAAAAACAGTTATAGAATTGTCGCTAACAAAATCAATCTTGATTCAATTTTAATCAACAAGAACCTCTATCTAGCATCATTAAATGATAGTACCCTAAGTTTGTGCTGCTACGATATTTTAGATATTACCCAATCAATTAACTACCAAGCCTTTGAAAAATCAAGTGAAGAGTACGAAATAGAAGGGCAGACCAAAAAAGTGACTATTTACTCTTCAGGTACGTCTTTTCTAAAAGAGTTTGAGAATAATCATCCACAAGTTATGGAAACACAATTAGTTTGTGGTAGAATAAAAGACAATCATTTGATTTCGAACAGCACAGTTCAAATTGGCATGAAGAAAAATGATCTGCTTTCTACTATTTTTCAACCGACTGAAATATTTGAAGAAATAAAACAGTTGGACATATTTGAAAACGAGATTAGCGGCTCAACTTCGTACCATTTTGAAAACAATCTACTCGTTCAGATAGTTTTCAATTCAGATTATGATTGGATAGATAAGGAATTAAAATAACGGATAACTCTACTGAATTACCCAAGAATTTGGCCCTTGCAACAAGGTGTCTAAATCGCCTTCCCCTTGTTGTTCTTTTGCTTGAGCAACTTGAGCAGTTAAGGCAGATTCGTACGTAAATCTTTCTTCTTCGTAGAATACGCCAAACGGACGCGGAAAACCACTTTCTTCTGCTTCTTCGAATACTCTACTCAATAAGTGAGCTAGGGTTCTATCCTTTGGATTATGGATCAAGCAATCATCTGCTGAGAATTCTCCACTTTCTAAATCAACAACCTCTAACTGTAACCCGTTCAAGCGCAAACCTTTTTTGCCTTTGTTATAAATCAACGGTTTGCCTTCTTCCATAAACAAAGTGTGTTCTTCTTTTAGACCTCTTTCCGTATAAGCACTAAAAGCACCATCATTGAATACTGGACAATTTTGATAAATCTCAATAAACGATGTTCCTTTATGTTGATGCGCTTTCACCAATGATTCCTTTAAATGACGTGGCTCACGATCAATCACTCGTGCTACATAAGTCGCATCTGCCCCTAGAGCTAACGCTGCTGGATTAAAAGGATGATCTATTACACCCATAGGGCTAGACTTGGTTTGCAAACCTAAAGGCGATGTTGGAGAGTACTGTCCTTTTGTTAATCCGTAAATCTCATTATTAAAGAGCAGGATGTTCACATCAAAATTTCTACGTAACAAGTGAATTAAGTGGTTACCTCCAATAGAAAGACTATCACCATCACCCGTTACAATCCACACACTTGTATCAGGACGGGCAGCTTTCATGCCACTAGCGATAGCTGTTGCCCTACCATGAATACTGTGCATTCCGTAGGTATCCATATAATAAGGGAAACGAGAAGAACAGCCAATACCACTAATGAATACGATATCTTCTTTAGCAACACCAGTCTCAGCCACAGCAGCTTGCACTTGCTTTAAAATGGCATGATCTCCGCACCCTGGACACCACCTAACTTCTTGGTCAGATTGTAAATCTTTTGCCTTTAATATAGGTACATCTATTTGCTTACTCATGATGCCTGATATATGGATATAACAAACTCTTTAATCTCTTTGGCAGTAAATGGAATTCCTTTGATTTTCTTCAACGGTCGGCATTTTTTCAAGTACTTCGCTTGAATAAGATTCACCAATTGACCATCATTCATTTCAGGAATAACTACCTCATCGTAATTGGCTAAAATCTCACCTAAATTCTTTGGTAAAGGGCTCACATATCGTAAGTGCGCATGTCCGACTTCAAATCCTTCGTCCACTAATTCTGCTACAGCAGTCTGAATAGCTCCATAAGTAGACCCCCATCCTAAAACAAGTACTTTACCTTTTTCATTGCCTTGATGAATCTCTTGAGTAGGTAAATCTTCAGCCATACGGCTAATTTTCTCTGCTCTGATTTTCACCATGTGCTCATGGTTATCTGGATCGTAGGAAACATTCCCTGTCAAATCGTCTTTCTCCAACCCTCCAATACGATGCTCTAAGCCAGCAGTTCCAGGAACAGCCCAAGTCCTCACCAATTTCTCATCACGTTTGTATGGCAAGTATTTTTCATCGTCTGTTTCAGTAATCTTACGATGAGTAATCTCTGGTAAATCTTCAGCCTTAGGGAATTTCCACGGCTCCGCTCCATTTGCAATGTATCCATCGCTTAAGAACATTACAGGAGTCATGTATTCAACTGCAATTCTTGTTGCTTCAAAAATTGCTTCAAAAGCATCATGCGGACTGTGTGCACAAATCACAGGGATTTGTGCTTCACCATTTCTACCATAAAGAGCTTGGAACAAATCTGCCTGTTCTGTTTTAGTAGGTAACCCAGTTGATGGACCACCGCGCTGAACGTTGATTACTACCAATGGAATTTCTAGTATAGTAGCAAGTCCCATCGCCTCAGTCTTAAGTGCAATACCAGGGCCAGAAGAAGATGTTACGCCTAAAGAACCACCAAAAGAAGCACCTATGGATGCCGCTACAGCAGCAATTTCATCCTCAGCTTGAAAGGTTTTTACACCAAAATTTCTATGTCTTGAAAGCTCATGTAAAATATCGGATGCTGGAGTAATAGGATACGTTCCGAAAAACAACTCCAAGCCAGCCTTCTTAGCTGCTGCCACTAACCCAATAGCCGTAGCTTGGTTACCCATGATATTTCTGTAAACACCCGGTTCAAGTTGTGCTGGTTTTACTGAATAACGACTAGCAAATGCTTCACTTGTTTCGCCAAAATGGTATCCTGTGCGAAGCACCTTTAAGTTAGCCTCAACCAATTCTGGTTTCTTCTTAAACTTATTCTTGATAAATCTTTCGGTTGGTTCCATAGATCGGTTATACATCCAGTATAATAATCCAAGAACGAACATATTCTTACTTCGTCCAGCTTCTTTGCGAGGAACAGCAGTATCAACCAAAGCCTCAACAGTCAACTTCGTAATGTTCACCGCTTGCACATTAAAGTCGTGCATCTGATCCGTTTCCAATGGATTCTCCTCTTGACACCCTGCGAGCTTTAAGTTTTTAGCGTCAAATCCATCTAAATTGGCAATCAAAACACCACCCTTTTTGAGCTTGTGAATATTAGCCACCAAAGCAGCAGCATTCATCACAACAAGAACATCTGCCTCGTCTCCAGGTGTATATAAACGGTGACTTCCAAATTTTACTTGAAATCCAGAAACTCCTCCAACTGTACCTTGGGGAGCTCTAATCTCTGCCGGGAAGTTTGGGAAAGTACTTACGTCATTTCCAAATACGGCACTTGTATTGGTAAATTGATTTCCTGTAAGCTGCATTCCATCGCCAGAATCACCAGCAAATAATACAACTACCTCATCAACTGCTATGGTTTCTTGCATGATTTTGTACTACGTAATTTCAAAGGTACATTGCGGTAGGAAAGCAAGAAATGACACCTATCAGGTGCTTATGTGACCTAGCTTACTCAGCACTTGCTGTATTGGCAAAATTCAATGCCTCTACATCTTTCAGCTCTGGTACAGCCTTTAAAATAGCATCTTTCACACCTGCTTTAAAGGTCATGGTATTCATTGAGCAATTAGTGCAAGTGCCCGTTAATTCTACTTTCACCACCAAATCATCGGTTATTTCTTTGAGCTCAATATCGCCACCATCTTCACTTAAGAATGGACGAATTTGCTCTAATGCTTCCAATGCACGCTTTTCTAACTCTTCTTTTGATAAGTTGCTCATGATGCTAAGGTTACAGATTCTCCTACTGATTCGGCAACTTTTGCCGTCATTTCTAAAAGTGCTTTAGCCTGCAGGGTATTTCCTTGTAAAACAGCTGGCCTACCAGCATCGCCTGCTTCGCGAATACTTTGAACCAACGGAATTTGCCCTAGCAATTCTACTTCCATTTTTTCTGCAAGATGTTTTGCTCCATCTTGACCGAAAATAAAATACTTTTTCTCTGGCATATCTTCTGGAGAGAAGTAAGCCATATTTTCAACCACACCTAAAACAGGCACGTTTATATTATCTAGCCTAAACATTGCTATTCCCTTTCGAGCATCTGCCAATGCTACTTCCTGCGGAGTACTTACGATAACTGAACCTGTTAATGGTGCTTGTTTCACCAATGTTAAATGCACATCACCAGTACCTGGAGGAAGATCAATTAAAATGAAGTCCTTATCCCCCCAGTAAACATCAGTAAACATTTGCTCTAAAGCCTTAGAAGCCATTGCTCCACGCCACACAACTGCTTGTTCTGGATCAGCAAAAAAACCAATTGACATTACATCTACTCCCCAAGGAGTTTGAACAGGAGTCATGTAACGATTACCATCTATTTCGGTAACACCTGGCTTCTCATGAACCACATCAAACATTAATGGAATACTCGGACCATGAATATCAGCATCAATTAATCCAACTTTAAAACCAAGTTTTACTAGCCCAGCCGCTAAGTTTGATGTAACGGTAGATTTACCTACTCCACCCTTACCAGAAGCAACAGCAATTACATGCTTTACTTCGCTCATATACTGGCGTTGTTCTTGATCTCTTTCGTTTGGATTGGAAGGCAATGCCTCTACATGCACTTTTGCTTCAACTTCTTCTGAAACGTACATCTTTAAATAATGATCACATGCATCAATGATGCGTTTGCGAGCGTGCATGGCAGGGTTGTTCACTTTTAAATTGAACGATACCTTATTTCCTTCTATGATGATATTAGAAACCAAATTGGCTTCAACTACATTCTTTTTCAAGTCTGGCTCAACCACAAATGTGAGCGCATGAATGACTTTATCTTGTGTAATGCTCATAATTCTAATACGACTCAAAACTAATGAATCAACCCTTAACCAATTGAGGTTGTTTAGAATAATTCTAAGCAATACCAGCAATTGACGTGAAGCTGATACTCTTCTACATTATTCTATACTCAACTCTAGGTTTGGATCCCAAAAGAGTTCTTTCCATTTTACCACAACATCTTCTTTCACCTCTACACCTTCAGCCTCCAATTGCTCTTGCATTTGGAATGGATTGGGAAAATGATGTTTCCCTGTAAGCATTCCGTTCCTATTTAATACTCGGTGAGCTGGAATAGGTCTTCCCGCAGAAAAGCAGGCATTCATGGCGTACCCAACCATTCTTGAAGATCTGGGAGCACCCAAGTACTTAGCAATTGTACCGTAGCTAGTTACTCTACCTTCTGGAATTAGCTCTACTACTTGCCAAACCTGCTCAAAAAAATCTGAAGATTTAGATGATTTCATATTATTAATGAACTCTAAACTTGATGTACTTAATTGAAAAGCCCTTAGCAGAGAAAATTCCTTCGTAGTGTGTTCGAATATTCAAGATAGCTTGTGTATCAGCATCTAGGTTTTCAATCAATTCACCGTACAAATCGTAAGTTTCTTGAATTAACTCATAACCATGTTCCTGAATTTGCTCCATGGTATACTCATACAAGTCAGGACTATCGGTTTTTAGGTGAACGATGCCACCTTTTTTCAAAATCTGTCGGTAACGCTCAATAAACATAGGTGATGTTAAACGCTTACGCTCTCTTCTTCCCTCTTTCTGAGGATCTGGAAAAGTTAACCAAATTTCATCTACTTCATCTTGCTTGAAGAAGCTTGTAATGAAATCTATACGGGTACGCAAAAAACGAACATTAGACAACCCATCTCTTAATGATTCACTTGCCCCATACCAAATACGCGCACCTTTAATATCTACACCAATGAAATTCTTTTCAGGAAAATGACGTCCCATACCAACAGAGTATTCTCCTTTACCACAACCTAGTTCTAAAACAATTGGCTGCTCTTTTTCAAACTGTTCAGAATTCCAGGTTCCTTTAACTGGATGGTCTTTAAACTCTCCTGTTTGTTCTTCTTCTAAGACGTCTTTCAATTTTGGCTCTAATACGTTTGAAAACGTAGCCATTTGATCAAATCGAAAGAGTTTCTTTTTTCCTGCCATAACCAAAAATGAGGTTGCAAAGAAATAACACATAAGTGAGATAGACTCTTATCAATCTCACGTGAATACTTTTAGCATCTTTGAAGACGTGACAGCTCATCCTAAAATTTTAGTTTCTCCCTTAAATTGGGGTTTGGGGCATGCTTCACGATGTGTTCCTGTAATTAAGGAATTGATTCGTCAAGGAGCTGAAGTTGTGATTGCTGCAGAAGAACATCCTAAAGCTCTTCTAGAACAAGAATTCTCAAACCTAGAAACAATAGAGTTTCCAGGATATCAGATCACTTATCCTAGCGGTGGAAATATGGCAGTCCACATGCTGAAGATTATGCCGAAGATTTTAAACGGCATTAAGAAAGAGCATCAGTTCTTAGAAAAAACAGTTGAACAATTAGGTATTGATGGCATCATCAGCGACAATCGATTTGGGCTATATCACAACCAAATCCCCACAGTATTTATGACTCACCAAGTGATGGTTAAATCACCTTTTGGAGAAGCGCTCATCCAAAAGTTAAATGGGAGGTTCATGAGCAAATATAGTTCTGTTTGGATTCCAGATTTTGAAGGAGAACCAAATCTTTCAGGAGACTTAGCTCATCAATATTCCATACCAAACCACGCTAGCTATATCGGTCCATTGAGTAGATTTAATCACCTAGATGAACCCAATGAGTATGATTACGATGTATTGGCTGTAATATCGGGCCCTGAACCTCAGCGCACTTTGTTCCAGCACATTTTGCAAACAGAGTTAGAACTAACCAATGTTAAAGCCATGATGGTTTTAGGGAAGGCAGACACCCCTATCAACCAAGAAATTGAAGGAGTTACTATCACAAACCATCTTCCTGCAAAAGAATTAAACAGAGCTTTTCAAAGAGCTAAAATCATTATTGCTCGAAGTGGCTATTCAACATTGATGGATTTGGCTGCAACTGGAAAAAGAGCAATCCTTATTCCAACCCCTGGCCAAACCGAACAAGAATACCTAGCAGAACTTCACCTGAATGCTAAACACTATTTCAGTGTAGATCAAGAACGTTTCGATTTGGATGAAGCTCTAACTTACAGCCAAGATTTTAATGGATTTAGCCTTCCTCCAAATCATTCTTTACTTGAAAGTGCTGTCAGCGATTTTCTTGCGAAAGTTGTGCAATCTGCTCAATAGCCCAAGCTACGTTAGCACCTTCTTTCCGGAGTCCCTCCAACTTAGCAACTGTTGACTTGATATGCATTTGCCAAGAATTTGATGCTGGATGTAGAGGACGATGCAGAACTGACTTCATCACCTTTTCTACCCTTCTCACAAGTGATTGTGTTTCTTCATCCATCATAGTCTGTTGTAAAAATTGCCAGACATAGTTTACCGCCAGCTCATTTGGGTGGAGCATATCGTCTTTAAAAAATCGATAATCTCGTAAGTCATCTAGCACCAACTCATATGCAGGGAAATAATGAACCTGCTCAAACTCTTCTTCCCATTGCTGAATCGCCAAGTGTAAAACTGATTTACTCCGTTGATTTTCTATAAATCCATCGCGCAGATGACGAACCGGACTAATAGTAAATACAACAGGGCGATTTGCAGATTTCAAGAATTCTCTGCCCACTTCAACTACTTCATTCACTGAGAGCATCCGTTTATTGAAACGAGAATTAGGCTCCTTATGGCAATTCGCTACTAAAAAGTTCGACTCTACTAATTCGTAAACCCAAGCAGAACCAAGGGTCATAAACAAAGGCCCACTACTTTTAGCCTCATGCCATAAAGATCGAGTTTCGAGAATGTGATTTTTTAAATCTTCTTCTGAATAAAATCGCTTGTCTTGATGATGCATCCAACTAATCCAACCAAGCTCTACTTTTTCTATCCAATTGTATGGAATATCACTCTCTCCATTTAACCACATTAATGTGTGAAACAAACTGATAGGGTTATACTGAATTCCGAACGGATTGAACTGAACATTGAACCCAGCATTTTGTAGTTTACTTGATAGATTTTGCGAGAAACAACTCCCTATCAATTGAATATCATCCCGATAGTTCAATTCTACACCAATAGGCGCTTGTCTGAGTGTTGTTCTGAAGGAATTATCCATAGCTGCGAAATAAGCGAACTGATTGTCTTTCAACAAATCTAGGTGAACTTCGTTTCCAATTTCGGGGAGCGCATATATTTGCGCCCAATAACTAATTGTTCAATAGGTATTATTATGTCAGGCAACAAGAAAATTACTATTGCGCATGGCGATGGCATCGGGCCAGAAATCATGAAGGCTACATTGCGTATTCTAGAAGCAGCTGGTGCTCCATTAGAATATGATGAAATAGAAATTGGTGAAAAAGTATATTTAAGAGGTGTTACAGCTGGTATCGAAGATTCTTCTTGGGACAAGCTTCGTAATAACAAAGTATTCTTAAAAGCTCCTATTACTACTCCTCAGGGTGGTGGTTATAAGAGTATGAACGTAACCGTTCGTAAGTCTATGGGCTTATTTGCAAACGTTCGTCCAGTAAAAGCTTACCACCCTTATATCGAGTCTCACTTCCCTGACATGAACTTGACAATCATTCGTGAGAATGAAGAAGATTTATACGCAGGTATTGAGCATCAACAAACTGAAGAAGTTGTTCAAACATTGAAGTTGGTTTCTCGTCCAGGTATTGAAAGCATTGTTCGTTACGCATTTGAATATGCTCAATCGAATAATCGTAAAAAGGTTACTTGTATGACCAAGGACAACATCATGAAGCACGCTGATGGTTTGTTCCACAAGATTTTTGACGAAATCAGTACAGAGTATCCTGATATTGTTGCTGATCACATGATTATTGATATAGGCTCTGCCAAGTTAGCAGCTGTACCAGAAAACTTTGATGTAGTTGTTACTTTGAACCTGTATGGTGATATCGTTTCAGATATCGTAGCTGAAATTGCCGGATCTGTAGGTATGTGCGGTTCTGCAAACGTTGGTGAAAGCGTGGCAATGTTCGAAGCTATTCATGGTTCTGCTCCTGATATTGCAGGTAAAGACATGGCAAACCCTTCAGGTTTAATCAACGGTGCTAACATGATGCTAGTTCACTTAGGATTAGCTGAATATGCAGAAAAAATTGAAAATGCTTGGTTAAAAACTTTGGAAGATGGAATCCATACTGGAGACATTTACAAAGATGGCATGAGTAAAGAAAAAGTAGGTACGCAAGCATTTGCTGATGCTGTTATTGCTCGTTTAGGTCAAAAGCCAAACACATTTGCTCCAGTTGAGTATAGTGCTGATGCAAAACCAATTGCAATCAATAGAACTTACACAGCTCACAGCCAAAAGAAAGAATTATTGGGTGTTGATGTATTCATTGACTGGGCTGAAGGAGATCGTAATCCAGACGTTTTAGGAAAACAATTAGAAGATGCTCAAGGAGACTTCTTCAAGCTGAAAATGATTACTAATCGTGGGGTAAAAGTTTACCCAGGTGGTATGCCAGAAACATACAAGACAGATCACTGGAGATGTCGTTTCGTAAAGCAAGATGAAAATGCTGAAGCAACTAACACGCAAGTGGCTGAGTTATTGACAAACTTTGCTAATGCTGGTTTAGATTTCATCAAAACTGAGCAATTATATCAATTTGATGGTGAAAGAGGTTACTCTTTAGGACAAGGAGAATAATTCCTTCCAAATGTTCATTGAAAAGCCATTGCAATTCGTTGTAATGGCTTTTTGTATTTTGCCCCAGTATAATACTTCCTATGGAATCAATGCAATCTCAAGATAACGTTCCTTCTAACCAAGAAAAGGAAGCTTCGCAAAAACAAGATCTAAAAATCAACTTTGCGAGGTTTTTTATTAGTCTTAGAGACTATGCCTTCACCATTTTCAATTTGAAAGAAGGCGCTGCTATAGATGAGACCGTTGAAGGCATACACCGTGACATTGATTTTAAAGGCCATAAAGCATGGATTCTAGCCTGTTCTATATTAATCGCATCTATTGGACTAAATACCAATTCAGCAGCAGCTATAATTGGAGCCATGCTTATCTCGCCACTTATGGGACCTATCCTGGGCATAGGGTTAGCCATTGGAACACATGATTTTAAAAACCTCACCTATTCAGCTCGAAACTTAGGCATAGCTGTAGCCATTAGTATTGGAGTATCTGCTTTTTACTTTTTACTAAGCCCTATTGATGAGCCGCAAAGTGAATTAATGGCCAGAACCAGACCTACTTTACTAGATGCTGCAGTTGCCATTTTTGGTGGCCTTGCAGGAATTATTGCTGGTTCTCGTAAAGAAAAAAGTAATGTTATTCCTGGTGTTGCCATTGCTACTGCTTTAATGCCTCCTTTATGTACGGCTGGTTTTGGACTTGCCAACCTGAAATGGGATTTCTTTTTTGGTGCATTTTATCTATTCTTATTGAACAGCATCTTTATCTGTCTCTCTACTTGGATTGTAGTAAAATATCTTGACTTCCCTAAGAAGTCATTTGTTGACCCAACGCGTGAGAAGAAGTACAATCGTTTCATTGCAGCTATAGTAGTCATTGTACTAATTCCTAGTGGCTGGTTATTCTTTGGTGTAATTCAAGAATCTGTTTTTGAAGGGCGAGCACAGCAATTCGTTAGCGACAATTTTAAGTTTGAAACAAGCGAAGTATTGAATGTTAAAAGTACTTTCTCAAGTGATAGCACAAATCACATTGATGTTTATATGATGGGTGAGCCACTCACAGAAGAAACCAAGAAGATGATTGAACAACGTATGGCCACATATGGCCTGGAAAATACTGTTCTAAAAATTCATCAAGGAGGAACTAGCAAAAGTGAATTTGGTAGGATGACTCAAGAATTGAGAGTAGGAATTGTTGAAGACCTTTACAGAAAGAATGAGTTGCTTATGAAACAGAAAGACTCAACCATTTTTTCTCTCTCTTCGAAACTCTCCATACTTGAAGGAGACACCATCCCTGCTCGTTTACTATCGCAAGAAATGCATGTAAACTATCCTAGTTTAGAATCATTTTCTTACGCGAAAATGGTTCACACAGCCAAGGATGGAACGTGCGACACAATACCAACAGTTGTTCTTCAGTGGAGCCCAACAACTCCAACTAGAGAACGAGCTATGAATGCAGGTAAAATTGAAAATTGGTTACAAGTAAGGCTACAAGACTCAACTATTCAAGTTGAAGCCTACTAAGCCTTCTTAAGCGTAAAGGTGAATGTAGAACCTACTCCTTCTTCGCTTCGAACATTGATACTTTGCTCATGAGCATCCAAGATATGCTTACAAATTGCAAGTCCTAAACCAGAGCCTCCTTGATGGCGAGCTCTTGATTTATCTACACGATAAAAACGCTCGAATAAGCGAGGCAAATGTTCTTGAGTGATGCCTACTCCATCATCCTCCACCTCAACCATAATGTTTTCATCAAGATCATAGAATTTAATACGAGTAGTTCCACGATCCTTACCATACTTAATGGAGTTAACTAGTAAGTTTGTCAATACCTGATTAATCTTCTGCTTATCAGCCTCTACATTGATAAGCTTTTTAGGATCTCTAACTTTCAATGAAATATTGGCAACATGAGCCTTATACTCCACCTCATCAATTACTTCTTCTGCTAATTCAACAATATCAAAACGCGTTTTATTCAATCGAGTTTGTCCCGACTCTAACCGTGTAATTTCATCTAACTCATTGATCAAAGAAATCAATCGATCTAAATTTCGATCAGCTCTTTCTAAATACTCCCTGTTAATCTGTGGATCTTCTAAACCTCCTTCTAGTAAGGTTAAGATATATCCCTGAATGGTAAAAATTGGAGTCTTTAATTCATGAGATAAGTTCCCAATAAACTCTTTACGAAACTCTTCTTGTTCTTTGAGACTATTGATTTGTTGCTGGTTGTCCTTTGCCCAAGAAAGAACTTCTCGGTTCACATTACTCAGCACATCTGTTGAAAAATCTAACTGTTTTTCATCTTCTTTACGGGTCTTTAATCGGTGGATACTCTTATAAATCAAACGGATTTTCCGATGAATAAATCGTTCAATCGAGTAATTAAAAGTCAATAGTGAAGTAAAGAAAATAGCAACCAATGAAATTGGATACAATAGCCAAGCGGTCCAATTTCCTGTAAACAAAATAAAGGCTGGTAATAGTAAAATACCAGCCGCTAAAGTGACATACGTTGAAACATACACCGCTACCTCACGGGGCGATTCGTGCTTCATGGAGTTTCAAATTTGTAACCTACACCTTTAATTGTTTTAATGTAGCGATCACCAATCTTCTCGCGTAGTTTCCTTATGTGAACATCAATGGTTCTATCTCCAACTACCACTTCCTCACCCCAAACTGAAGCCAAGATTTTCTCGCGATTAAACACTTTACCCGGTGAAGAAATTAAAAGAGCCAATAACTCAAATTCTTTTTTCGGAAGAGTTAACTCAACGTCATCCTTCACTACAACATAACGATCTCGATCGATACGTAATCCGCCCACCTCATTGGCAACAGTCTCTTCTTGCGTTGCACTTCTTCGTAACATGGCTTTGATACGACTAACAAGCACTCGAGGTTTCACAGGCTTAATAATATAGTCATCAGCACCAGCATCAAACCCAGCAATCTGAGAATAATCTTCGCCACGCGCAGTTAAGAATGTAATAAAGGTATTCTTTAAATTATCGAGCTTGCGTAATTCTACACATGTTTCCATACCATCCATCTCAGGCATCATAACATCTAATAAAATAAGCTCTGGATTGAAGCTTTTTGCAACGTCTATTGCCTCTTTTCCATTAGAAGCAGTTTTAACGTTAAAACCTTCCTTTTTCAAATTATAACTGATGAATTCGAGGATATCTTCTTCATCGTCTACCAACAAAATTCGGTTGGAAATATCTGCCATAACCCTTGTGTATTCAGCGTCTGAAATATGGGCAAAGTTATTTCAAAACCATGCCTTCATGTTAACTCGAAGTTAAACAACTTTTAATTTGCCCCCTATACAAGCTGATAGTTAAAATCATTCATGACTGTTTCTAAATACCGACCTATTATTTAAATACAGATAAGTCTCACAAGCAATTCTTCACAACAAGGCGAATGATTAACATTTAATTAATCCGTCTTTAAGGCTACAATAATGTGCGTCCCATTAATTCGCAGCCATAATAAAACACACATTTCGCTCTTATGAAACATTTAGTAAAAATGACGGCAATGGCTGCAATAGCATTGTCTTTCACAATGACATCATGTGATGATGATGATGATGATGAAGAAGGTGGTGGTACAACTATCGGTACTGTAACTGTTAACCAAGATATCACTGAAGACACAAGATGGACAGCAAACAACATCTACGTTTTAGATGGTCGTATCAAAGTTCGACCAAATGTAACTTTAACAATTGATCCAGGTACTGTGATCAAAGGTGAAGATGGTCAAGCTGCTGATGCAACTGTATTAATGGTAATGCGTAATGCAAAATTAATGGCAGTTGGAACAGCTGATAGACCAATTATTTTCACTTCAGTTCTTGATAACATCCAGCCAGGACAAATTGAATCTCCAACTCCTAATAATCTTCAAGGCCAATGGGGTGGTTTAGCAATCTTAGGAAACGCTAAAATCTCTTCAGGTACTTTAGATCCTAATGGCGGTGGATTTGATGTAGATCAAATTGAAGGTGTTCCTTCCACAGATACTGACGGTCTTTACGGTGGTAACAATGATGATGATAACTCAGGTGAGTTAGCTTACATTTCTGTACGTCATGGTGGTACTGTTCTTTCATCTGGTGATGAGTTGAATGGTATTTCTTTTGGTGGTGTTGGTAGAGGAACTAAAGTTCATCACATTGAAATTGTTGCTAACGCTGATGACGGAGTTGAATTCTATGGTGGTAGTGTTGATGTTGACAACTTGTTAGTATGGAACAATGGAGATGATGCTATTGATACTGATCAAGGGTTCAGCGGAACTATTGATAACTTCATCGTTTTAGGCCCTGAAGGATCTCCAATGGAACTAGATGGTCCTGAAGGTGACGACCTAGGAAACGGAGATCATACTATAACTAACGGTACGGTAGTAGCTTCAAGAGGTGCTAATGGTCCTAATGCTGGTGATCTAATCAACTTTGATGACAATACTAATGTAACTGTTAACAATGTACACTTTACAAGTGTTGTTGATGGTCAAGTAATCAACCCTAACGATGAAGCAACTAATGTTGCTACAATTACTAACATCACTATTGATGTCCCTGCAGCTGATATTCCAAACTATATCAGTACTGCTGATCCTTCAATCAACGCAAACGTATCTGCTGGTACTGAAGGTAAAGCTGATGCTTCAATGTTTACTTCTTGGTCTTGGGCTGGTGTAAGCGGAGCTATTGACGGATTATAATCTTTACAATCTCATAATAACAAAACCCACAGTTCTCACTGTGGGTTTTTTTTCTTTTCATCATGAAAAAACTAGCTCTTTTATCACTTCTTCTTTTACCATTTCTCGCATTCGCTCAGAATGGAATAATTCGAGGTTCCGTAATTGATTCTCAAACAGGTGAGCCTTTGTTTATGGCCAATGTGATTATCAAGGGGACAACTACTGGAGCATCAACAGATTTTGACGGTAAATTCGAAATCAGCGCAGCTCCAGGCACGTATACACTTCAATTTAATTTCATTGGTCTTACACCAACAGAAGTAACCGAAGTTATAGTGAAAGCAAACGAAGTAACCGTTGTAAACTCTGTTAAACTCGTTCCGAAATCAGAATTATTAGAAACGTTTACTGTAACTGCTCAAGTGAATTACGAATCTGAATCAGCGGTAATGATGATGAAGCAGAAATCTGTAAAGATGTTAGATGGTATTTCCTCTAAAAAAATGGAGCTAGCTGGTGACGGAACTGCTGTTGAAGCTGCTAAACGTGTAACTGGTGTTTCAGTTGAAGGCGGCAAGTATATTTACGTAAGAGGGCTAGGTGATAGGTATACCAAAGTTACTTTAAACGATGTTCGTATTCCAGGATTAGACCCTGATCGCAACTCATTACAGATGGATTTGTTTCCAACAAACCTTATTTCAAATATTGTTGTTGCAAAAAACTTCACTGCCGATCTACCAGCAGATTTTACTGGTGGGCTAGTAAATATTGAAACCAAGGCATTTCCTGATGAAAAAATAATGGAAGTATCGTTAGGTGTTTCTTACAATCCTTCCATGCACTTTAATTCTGATTTTCTAACCTACGATGGAGGTGATTTGGATTTTTTAGGATTTGATGATGGCACAAGAGAACTTCCCAGTAATGCTAAAAACCCTGACAATTTCCCTCGGATTATCATCGACCCCGAAGGAATGAAAGACATGACAAGTCAGTTTGACCCACAATTAGGTGCAGAATCAACCACAAGCTTATTAGATTACAATTTTGGCTTTACTGCTGGTAATCAGAAAAAATTAAAAGAAGGTAATGACTCTCCAACGCTGGGATATGTATTCTCTTTGAACTATAAGCAAAGTCAAGTGCACTACGATGACATCACATACGGAGAGTATCAACGTTCGCAAGACAACACAGAAAACGAGCTAGTATATGCCGATCTTCAAAAAGGAATTCAAAGTGCTCAAAACAACCTTATAGGTGCACTTGGGGGCATTGCATACAAAACGAAAAAAGATCAACTCAAGTTCACACTTATGCATATCCAGAACGGAGTTAAACGTGCTGCTATCTTTGCTTTAGACCAGAACACAAATGCCGTAGGTAAATCTGGTTACATCGGAGAATCCGACAACTTGGAATATGAGCAGCGAAGTATTACAAATGCCTTAATTAATGGTACTCATACTCTGTCTCCAGATTTAGAAATCGATTGGAGAGTGTCTCCAACGCTTTCTATCGCTAACGACCCTGATATTCGAAAAACGGCTTTTACATTCGCAGTTGATACTAGTTTCCAAGCTGGAAACGCAGGTGTACCAATTCGACTGTGGCGAGAACTCGATGAATTCTCAATAGACAACCAAGTTGATGTTACTAAGAAATTCAAGTTCAATGAACAGGATGCCAAACTTCAAACAGGTATTGCTTTCTTGTACAAAAGAAGAGATTATGAAATTAACCAGTATTCTCTTCGCTTTTTAGGAACGCAGAACTGGGAAAATAATGATCCAAACGAAGTTCTTTTACCAGAAAATATTTACCCAGATGTAAATGGTGAAGGTACTTACATGACAAACGACAATAACAACCCCAACTCTAATGCTTATGAAGCAAACGCTATAAACGCGGCTGGTTATATCTCTGGAGAAATAGCATTAACTAAAAGCTTACGAAGTATTCTAGGAGTAAGAGCGGAGTATTTCAATCAAAAACATACAGGTAGAGATATCGCTGGTGCTAGCGGTAATATTGGTGGAAATGTTCTAGATAATGAAACGGTATTAGAAACTTTTGACTTGTTTCCATCTGTAAACTTTATACAAGGGTTCAAAAATGATCTAAATTTAAGATTTGCCTATGCTCGAACAGTGGCTCGTCCTTCATTTAAAGAGTTATCATTTGCTCAGATTGTTGACCCATTGACAGGAAGAACATTTAACGGTGGTTTGTTCGAATACCCACCTGATTGGGATGGTGATTTAACATCAACATATATTCACAATGTTGATCTTCGATTTGAAAAATTCATGGAACGTGGCCAACTTTATTCGATTAGTGTATTCTACAAAAAATTCATTGACCCAATTGAGTTAGTAAGAAATCCGCTTATTAATACAAGTTTCGATTCTCAACCACGCAATGTTGGAGACGGTCAGCTAATAGTGGTTGAGTTAGAAATAAGAAAGAATCTTGAATTCATATCACCAATGTTAATGAACTACAGCTTTAGTGGTAATGTAACATTTGTAGAATCTAGCATTGAAATGGCCTCTAACGAATACAATGCTAGGCTAAATAATGCTAGAGTAGGCGAAGATATCGAGGACACTCGTCAGATGGCTGGACAGGCTCCATACGTTATTAATGCTGGTTTCGAATATGGAAATATCGAACGAGGATTTAATGCTGGTTTGTTCTACAATGTAAAAGGTCCTACTCTACTAATAGTTGGAACTGGTTTTGTACCAGATATTTACCAAGAGCCTTTTCATAGTTTAAACTTTGGTTGTTCTAAAATTTTCGGAGAAGAGCGTAATATCAAAGTTGATTTTCAAGCAGGAAATATCCTAGGAGATTTGAGACAAGAATTCTTTAAATCTTATGAGGCTGATGATCAAATATTCACTGAATTCGACCCAGGACGATCATTTAGTCTAGGCGTTAGTTATAAGTTCTAAGCTGAACCTATTTTAAAAGTAAAAAGCGTTTAACGAAGTTTTCGTTAAACGCTTTTTTTTAATACTCTACTAGTAGCGGTTTATCTTTATCGTCAATATCGTAACTACCATATTCCCGCAAAATGCCATTATTATAGTGAGCAAATGTTATCTCACCATCTAAAGTTCTTTGCTGATATGCACGTAATCCATTGCTATTGTAAAGTACGATCACTTCTGCTCCAAAAAAATCAGTACCCACAACTTCAACTCTCCCATCAGGTAATATTGAAATTACTTCTTCACCTGCCTCTTGGCCATGCACTCCTATAAATAGAAATACAAATACTGCCATAATCATCCACTTCATAACTTCTCCTTTCATTTTCATAAAGGACAAAGTTAATAATTTTTTTCTTTTATGTTACGCTTACGTTAAGCTTATTAACTATTGATTAAGTGTAATTCGCTATCTAAAAGCGATACCCTACTCCTTTAATTGTATGAATAAAGTCATCTCCAAGCTTAGAACGCAACTTTCTAATATGAACATCAATAGTTCTATTCCTTACTTCATCAAAATCATCCCACAATTGCTTTTTAATTTCTTCTCGAGTGAAGACTTTATCAGGAGAGTTTGCCAATAAATCAACTATTTCAAATTCCTTTTTCTGTAGCTCAATCTTACTTTCATTTCTAATTACTAAGAAACGTTCATAGTCAATCTGTACATCTCCTATTTCCTTAATCTCTCCTTTGGCTTGATAACGCAACCTGCGTGTTAACGCGGCTAAACGCGTTCTAAGTAAACGGTGATTTATAGGTTTCTGATAAAAATCATCTGCCCCATGATTCAATACTGTTACCTGAGAATATTGATCTCTTACTCCCGTCAATACAGCAACTAACATATCACTCTTGAGTTGTTTCCGTACATAGTCAATCAACTCTACACCATCATGATTCGCGAAGATCAACTCAGTTAACAGTATCTGAAAAGGCTCACTCTGAAGAATCTGTTGAGCTTCATCAAAGTTATTGCAGCTCATTACCTGAAATAACGAATCGCCATCAAAGATCTCTTTTAGCTCTGCTAAAAAAGCATCATCTTCGTCTACGATTAATACATTCACGCTACTCATAATAATTCCAGATTAGTACTGCAAAGTATTCTCCACATCTAAGCTGTATTTTACTTCGTGTTTAATCAATGATTAGAAAAATGTGCGTTTGAAATTACTTTTGTTAACTTAACTTTAACTACCCCAATTTTCTCATTCTTTCGCTTTCTTTGCCCGCTGTTTTCACCCTACTTAAAAACAAGAAATCAAGACGTTTTGGAATATTTCATTGGATTTTTGACGGTAGTTGGCTCATTAGGACTTTTCATATACGGTATGAAAAACATGAGCGAAGGAATCCAGCGTATTGCTGGTAATAGACTGCGTGAATTTTTAGCGGCTTTAACCTCTAACAGATTCACCGGTGTTTTAACAGGCTTTACCACAACAGCTTTGATTCAATCCTCTTCAGCTACTACTGTAATGGTAGTTAGTTTCGTAAATGCAGGACTGTTAAGTTTAAAGCAGGCCATTAGCGTAATAATGGGAGCCAATATTGGTACGACTATTACAGCCGTTTTAATTACTGCATTCGGATTCTCAAAGTTTTCTTTGTCGTCTTATGCTCTTCCCGTAATAGCCATTGCATTTCCACTTATGTTCTCTGGAAATGATCGAACGAAAAGTTTCTCCGAATTCCTTATTGGTTTTGCCATCCTATTTATGGGATTAGATGCTCTTAAAAGTAGTGTTCCTGACATCAACCAAATACCTGGTATTGAGGAGTTTATTGGAGAATTAAATCAATTTGGATTTTTCTCCATTATCATTTTCGTTTTTATTGGCACATTACTCACCATTATTGTACAATCATCATCGGCCGCTATTGCCCTAACACTCACACTTTGTGCAAAGGGAATTATCGGTTTTGAAAACGCTGCAGCCATTGTACTTGGTGAAAACATTGGTACTACCATTACAGCAAATCTTGCAGCTCTAGTTGGAAATGTACATGCAAAACGTGCAGCTCGCGCCCACCTCTTCTTTAACATTATGGGAGTTGGTTGGATGCTCTTTGCATTCCCTCTTTTCATACAAGGTATAGATTCGTTTATTTACAAATCGACAGGAATATCACCTCTTGATGTTAGCTCTCATTCTGAAGAGCATATAGAAACAGTTAATTGGGGTCTTACTTTATTCCACATATCATTCAACATAACCAATACGTTCATTTTTGTATGGTTTGTCAATTTCATTGAGAAAACAGTGACAAAACTTGTCAAATCAGATGCTAAAATCGACAGGGAGTATCATTTAGAATACATTGACAAAGGACTGATGGGAACTCCTGAGCTTTCGCTGCTAGAAGCTAGAAAAGAGGTTGCCAAATTTGGAGCTTTAACTCAACGAATGATGGGCTTTTTGATCGAATTATTCTCCGCTAAAGAGATGAAAAAGGTTGAAAAACGTCTCAAGAAGATTCAAAAGTACGAAGACATTACTGATAGAATTGAAGTTGAAATTGGAGACTATCTTATGAAGGTTTCTGAAGGAGAATTATCAGAATCTTCATCTCGTAGAGTACGAAGCATGCTTAGCATCATTAATGAATTAGAGTTAATTGGAGATTTACTTTTCCAGATGTCCAAGAACATTGAAAAAAAGGTAGAAAGTAGAACTTGGTTTAACCCAGAACAACGGAACTTACTACTTAGCATGTTTGAAAAGCTTTCTGAAGCCTTTGTATTAATGAATTCAAATCTAAGCGGTGAATACAACAAAGCAGACATTGAAGCAGCAAATGCTCTCAAAATAGAATTAAGGGCTATGGCCGATGATATACGTAAACAACACCTCCAAAGTATTGAAAAGGGAGACTACAATGTAAAAAGCGGATTGGTTTACACAGAACTATTCACTGCCTGTGAACAGCTTGCCAATCACTTGAGCAATGTTACCGACTCTATTGCAGGAAAAGTATAAGCCTTAGGAAGGAAGAATTATCGTTTTGCTTACTGTTGGTTTGCTTTCGTTTAAAGCTCTATCTATAAGCACACTTCTGAACCTAATTGAATCCCCTCCTACACGTAACCATAGAAGGGGCATATTGTATTTAATTTTCCCCTCCAAGGTCTCTTCTTGTGTCTCTTCTTGGATTGGTGGAATCCGATTATTAAATCCTTCGCCATCTAGATCAACTACAACCCATTCATTATTCTCCCAAACAAGCAAATCAATCTTAAGATTGTAATAATAATCACCACCAAAATTAAATGGCGCTACCGTATCAGAACTTGATAAACCTATATCTCCATCACAATCAATAAAATTGTGGATCAAGGTTGCGGAATCTCCTATTACTACAAACGAATCATATGACAAACTTGGAACAGGATCGTCACAATCATCTTGCTTGCAAGAAGCAAAAATGGACATGCACAAAATGCCTACGGATAGTATGTTTGCAACAGTTTTGCTTTTCATGAATTCCAAATCTACAAAATCGGTTCACACTGAATCAGAAAATATTCTGACTCAACTCTACAATGGTATTAACGAAGACACCTTTGAAAATGTTGTTTTGGATGTTTTCCGATTTCAAGCAAAGTATGTCCCTACTTATAGGAGATTTGTTGAGTTGCTATCAGTTAATCCACAAACTATAACCAATTGGAAAGAAATACCTTTCCTGCCAATCTCATTTTTTAAGACCCACTCCATTTTTGTCGAAGGGCATTATCCAGAACTAACCTTTACGAGTAGCGGAACAACTGGTACAGAAACCAGTAAGCATATGGTTGTCGATCATTCTATTTATGAATGGTCTTTCACTACAGGATTTAAAAGATATATTAATACAGAAGACCTTGCTATACTTGCTTTATTACCAAATTACTTAGAGCAGGGGAATTCATCGCTCGTGTATATGATGAAGGGGCTGATGGAGGCTTTCCCCAATCAGGATAGCGGATTTTATCTTGCC
>DIYR01000154.1 GCA_002429085.1 Flavobacteriales bacterium UBA6049 | reverse complement strand
GTTGTTTGACCACTAACTATAGTATCAGTCCCGTTCATTGTATTTGTAGTAGAGATATCTAATGTCACTTTACTTGATGGTATGCTTAAAAGCGTGTCTAATTCCAATACTTCTAGACTCATCATTTCTTCTTTGGCCCATTCTTCAGATTGCTGAATCATATGCTTTTTAGTACCACAAGCAGAAAGCGCTATAAATAGTATAATACCGCAAGTTTTATTCATTATTTAGTAATAGATATTTCTTTCCTTAACTTCACGTTTTCTAAGGTCAATTCCTGTACCTTTACCTCCAACACTTTCAACTCCTTTAAGAGTTCATCATGTTTCTCTATTAGTTGTAGGTAATCATTCCTTAAATCCTTCAATTGTTCTTGCCATGTTTCAGCATTTTCTCTCCACATTCTTGTAGCACTCTCAATATTTTTTAGCTCTATTCCTTGTGTATCTACAAGCTCTCTTCTCCTTCTAAAAAACCACCCAGCAAAACCTCCTCCTATCGATGTAATTACAGGCGCCAAAATCATTAGTAAATTCTTACCTAAGTCCATAAGCTAACCCCGTTAAGCCCAACCATTCTTGGACATTAAAACTCGGACAAGCTTTTGACGATACCTCGTTATGTCCTATGATTCTCGTTATCCCGTAATTCGCAATAAGCTCTGCACACTTCAATTGCATAGAGATTAATTGTTCCTGTGTTCTGGTATCTTTCGGTTTTCCATTGTCATCAACTCCACCGATATAGCATAATCCATAACTTGAACTATTGTAGCCGTAAGCATGAGCTCCGAACTCATCCATTACATCGCCATCTGCGTCTAAATCTCTTCCATTAACAACTGTACCATCTAGCTCAATTACCCAATGGTATCCGATAGCTCTCCAGCCTTTCTGCTTATGCATTCTTTCAATGTCGTCTCTACTAAAGTCTTTGCCTTCTGGAGTAGCCGAACAATGAATAATAAGTGTATCTTTATACATACTGTAGTGATTAGTAAATAATAACAGTAAATTCGAATATTGTATTAACTCATACAAAAGAGTGTTTCATCAAATTCACTACGCAAATTTCCAACAAGATTTTTAGAGAAAAAAATCAGCCTCACTTGAAGCGATATAATTGATCGTATTTTACGGGTAAAAACACCGTATTAAATGAGCATAATTTTTTACAACCAGTAGATAGTTGGATCTTTGAATACACTAATTAAATAAATAAGTATTATGTATTCAAAATGGCTATCAGCTATATCAGATTTAATCACTACAGAAGTCAACAGCATATCAAGTGTAGGTTTCTACAGTAACCAAGATGTGTCTTTGACTTTAGGTGAAGTTTCGACATTACCAAAGGTTTATTTAGAACTAGAAGAATCAATAAATTGGGATTCCTTATCCAATGGTCTTGACTCTGCAGCAACAGTTTTAACAATACGAATAACAAATGCGAAAGGAAGTAACTCGGCATTACTTGATCTTGCCGATGAAATACATCTTGCAATTCAAAACGAAAAACTCAAAGATAATGGTGAATCATTCTCATCAAGTTTAGTGCTTAGTTCCAGTAGTTCAATTCTTCAGTTTGATCATGCCCAAACATTAACATTGAGCTATCAAACTACTATCTACAGAAAAATATCGAAAAAGACTTTTGTTAGTCTAACTCCAGATCTTAAAATTAACCATTCTATATAAGCTCAAAAAAAAGGAGTCAGTAGACTCCTTTTTAACTATTTAAATATTTCTTATTAAGCCCTACTCAAAATATCTTCAATAGTTCTCGATGACAAGTAAAACTCATCAGACAACATAGCTAAGACAGCATTAGTTGTGTAAAGCCTCACACCACTCTTATGCCTCTTAGAACATAATACTTGGAATCTTTTTTGAATTTTTTTGTTGCGTGCAGTTAATCTTCCTTCCCTTGTTTTTTTAGCAGTCATTCTGATAAATTAATTTATGATTAGTTAAGTATAGTTACATAAGCAGTTAACTCTATGATAGAAATAGAGTTCGGCCCATCGTAAAATGCGACAGGCGATGCATCATACCCTTTATAAAAGAGCACAACACTAGAAAAGTTGAATAGAATAATAAATGTGCAGTTTCCTGACTAACCTGTCGGCAACAAGCCAAGCAACTAGTTAAGTAGGTAGCCAAAAAAGTTTTTGAGACATACAGTTTCAAATTTAGTAGGTGATAAGAATTCATTTCGGTCTTTAGTTTTCTCTATAACGGTGTAATGGTTAAAAGTCAGCTTTAAAAAATGTTAATCATGCTTAGAATCAAATGAGACTGTTCTGATAATAACTTTACCAGTAGAAAATTTATTGTCTCTTGATTTCAGCATTATAGTCAATTTTTTTTCTTGAGTCCATTTTTTCTTTACAAATGTCATTCCAGATCAAAACTTAACCATACCGAAACACCCACCAAAACACATGAGTTAGTGTGAATTTCTTTAATCATTTGATCAATCAATTTTGAAATCTATGACAAAATAGTAAATTTGTTTTACCATGATCACAAAAATAGTCAATTTATTAACCTATAGTCATCGTATTGGTACCAAATTTCACTAACATCAAAGAAAGAGTACTCCAAATAGCTGAAGCAAAAGGAGTTAAGAAATCAATTTTTTTCAACCAAATTGGAATGAGTTACGGTTCATTTAAAGGAAGTGCTAAAGAACGACCTCTCAATTCCAATGCTGTAGAAAATATATTATCCAACTTCCCAGATATTAACCCTGGATGGTTAATTCAAGGGAAAGGAGCGATGTTCATTCATGACATTGAGCCCACATTTGAAACATCTATTCCAGAGCATCACATTCCATTATTGAACATCGAGGCTGTTGCTGGATTCGGATCTGGCGACTGGTCTATAGGACGCCATGACATACAAGAACACTACGTTGTTCCAGATTTTGTAGGTATTGATTTTATGGTTCGAGTTAAAGGAAGTAGTATGTACCCAAAGTATGCAAGTGGTGACATTGTGGCATGCCGAATTATTTCTGAAGCAACATTTATACAATGGAACAAGGTTTATGTTATAAGTACCACCGAACAAGGCATTTTAATCAAAAGACTAAAACAAGGCAGTTCAGACAATTTACTTTTAGTAGTAAGTGATAACCAAAACTACGATCCATTCGAAATTCCAAGATCTGAAATCACAGGTCTAGCGCTTGTAACAGGTGTAATCAGATTAGAGTAACATTTACGGTTAAGTTCCAGATTTCTTAGGCCAAACTAGTGTCTATGGGTTATATTAGCTACGGATTCATTAACCTGCCATTATTTATAACGAACTAGTTAAAACCATTTTCATTCTAAGTAACATGAGAGCTGTTGGCTACTATATTACGTTACCTATTCTGCGCCTTATTTCTGCACTACCATTTCCACTTATCTACAAAATTTCAGATGCATTTTACTTATTGAATAACGCTATCTTAAATTACAGGAAAAATGTAGTGTTTTCGAATCTCAAAAACTCGTTTCCAGAAAAATCAGATCAAGAACTTCGAGAAATTCAAAAAGCGTTCTATCAGCACTTTTTCGACCTTATCATGGAAATCGTAAAAGCGAGAACCATAACTCCCAATCAATTGAAAAACAGGGTAGTATTTAACGACACATCTATCTTCAAGAAGTATCAAAATCAAGGAAAAAGTATTTTGGTAGTAATGGGGCATTTTGGTAACTGGGAACTTAGTGGAGCCCGCTTTGCCTTGGAGTCTTTACAACCGTTGAATATTGTTTACAAACCTTTATCAAATCAATACTTCAATCAATACATCTATAAAATGCGAGCTCGTTTTGGTAATCAGCTATACCCTATGAATAGTATTATAAGAAGCATGATTCAAGATGTATCAAGAACAACTGCAACCGTTTGTATTGCCGATCAAACCCCAACACCTGAAAATGCCTATTGGTTTAATTTTCTTAATCAAGACACTCCTTTTCATACTGGCATTGGTAAAATTGCCAAGAAGTTCAACTACCCTGTTGTGTTTGTTTCTGTGCAAAAACTAAAACGTGGGTATTACAGCATAGATGCTACCGAGATATGCACTAACCCCGAAAATGCATCAGCGAAAGAAATTGTGGAACGATATGCTCAACAACTAGAGCTTGACATACAAAACTCGCCTGCAACTTGGTTATGGTCGCATCGCAGGTGGAAACACAAAAGAAACCCAGTAACGGCCTAAACTATCCATTGTTTTTCTTAGAAGTTGTGTTTTGTAAAAATATTAATCGTAATATTGCAATGAATAAATAAAACAATGGGAGTAACTAGATCAGACCTATTTACAGATGAGCAAAACAAGATTGCACAAGTAGCTAAAGGCTTAGCTCATCCTGCACGCATCGCCATTATTCAATACTTGATTAAAGTAAACGCTTGTATCAACGGAGATTTAGTGAATGAACTTGGTTTAGCCCAAGCAACCATAAGTCAACATCTTAGAGAGTTAAAGGAGCTAGATATTATTCAAGGTACTATAGAAGGAACACGCATTAGTTACTGTATCAACCAAAACACACTGAAAACTATTCAAAAGGAGTTCAATACACTTTTTGACACTGCCTCTAAAGGCGATAACTGTTGCTAGAAATAAAAAATTTAAATCTACTCATCGCAATATTGCAATAACTGAATTATTATGAAACTATCAGACATTGAATCAGCATTACAAGTAATGGACGAAGTAAGGTTTGTAGAACCAAATGGTAACTTAGTTCCAGTTCACTTTCATGTAACCGAAATTGGCCTCATCAACAAGGACTTTATTGATTGTGGTGGCACCATTCGAAAAGAAACTCGCGTTAACTTTCAACTATGGATTGCTGATGACTACAACCACCGCTTAAGCACAGATAAACTTCAGTCAATTATCAAACTATCAAAAGATCAGTTGAACTTGGTAGATGCAGAAGTTGAAGTAGAATATCAGCAAGGAACCATAGGCAAGTTTGATCTATCATTTAACGGAAAAGAGTTTGTACTTGTGAATACTCAAACAGACTGTTTAGCAAAGGACAATTGTGGTATTCCAGCCGATAAAAACAAGGTGAACTTGTCAGAGCTTTCTTCTAATTCTTGTACTCCTGGTTCTGGATGTTGTTAATTGTAAAACCATGATTCAATTGAATTCAATTTTAGAGAGCACGGTGGCAACTTTCAATGCTGATTCTATTCCAGAAGAAAGAAAAGCCATATTGAAACCATTGATTTTGTATATCCAGCAAAAACTGGATTCGAATCAACACGTTAGTCTCAACTTTATTTGCACTCATAACTCCAGAAGAAGTCAATTCTCGCAAGTATGGGCTCAGACAGCCGCTTCTTATTTTCAACTGCCAGTTAGTTGCTACTCTGGTGGTGTAGAAGAAACTGCTTTTCATCCAAATGCTATTGCATCTTTAAAAAGAGCTGGCTTTGTAATTGAAACACCTAAGGGCGAAAACCCAGTAGTATTGGTTTCATTCAATTCTGAATTTACCCCAATCAAAACGTTTTCTAAATTGTTTGATCATAGAGAGAATAAAGCTGATGCATTTGCTGCAGTAATGACATGCTCTCATGCGGATGAAAATTGCCCTTTTATTCCAGGAACTGAGAAACGTATTGCATTAAACTACGATGATCCTAAAGAGTTTGACGGAACTTCAAGAGTTGAATCTGGTTACGATGAGCGCTCGATGCAAATAGGTAACGAAATGTGGTATGTTTTTTCTTCAATAACAAACAAGGCATGAAACAACTTGGATTTTTAGACAAGTACCTCACCATTTGGATATTCTTGGCAATGGGAGTTGGAATAGCTCTAGGCTATCTTTTCCCTACTATGCCAAACGTTATTAACTCTATGAGTACTGGAAGTACAAATTGGCTAATTGCCGTAGGGTTGATTATCATGATGTACCCTCCTTTGGCCAAAGTAGATTACAGCACCTTACCAGCTGTTTTCAAAGACGTTAAAACATTATCTATCAGTTTGGTCCTAAATTGGATTATTGGCCCTGTATTGATGTTCTTTTTAGCATGGATCTTCCTTCAAGATTACCCTCATTACATGATAGGCTTGATACTTATTGGTTTAGCTAGATGCATTGCCATGGTACTAGTTTGGAACGATTTAGCGGATGGAAGTCCCGAATATGGAGCAGGTTTGGTTGCTTTAAACAGTGTATTCCAGGTATTTGCATATAGTTTCTATGCATGGCTGTTCATCACTAAATTCCCCGAAGTATTCGGTATGGAAGGCGCCATAGTAGACATATCTATTTGGGAGGTAGCAGAAAGTGTTGCAATATATTTAGGCATTCCATTTTTAATGGGATTCTTATCTCGAAAGATTTTGGTTAGTATGAAAGGAGAAGAATGGTACAAAACAACTTTCTTACCTAAAATCTCTCCTCTTACATTAATCGCACTATTATTCACTATAGTGGTAATGTTCTCTTTAAAAGGCGAGCTAATTGTCACTATTCCAGGAGATGTTGTACGAATAGCGATACCACTCCTACTCTATTTCACCATCATGTTTTTAGTAGGATTTGTATTGAGTAAAATGGCAGGAGCCCGCTACGATCAAACTGCCGCAGTAGCTTTCACGGCCGCAGGAAACAACTTTGAACTAGCCATTGCGGTGGCAATTGCCGTTTTTGGATTAAACTCAGGCGAAGCTTTTGCAGGTGTTATAGGTCCATTAATAGAAGTTCCTGCTTTAATTTTATTAGTACGTGTATCATTTTGGTTAAAAGACAACTACTTTAAAAAGACCTCATCTTTGTAGGGCAACGTTGAATAATCTTTTAGTTTACTGATTGGTTTGAGTAGAGTTTGTAAACTCTACTCAAACAGTTAGATTGAATTGGCTTTATGACATTCTTTCATATCATAATACCACTATTATCAGTTATTCCAATCTACCTGATAGCGAATAAAATTGTATCGAAGCAAACTACAAAAGCAGTCCGCATAAAATCCATCCTTTTAACACTCGTATCAAGTATTGTTTTATTCATTGGGCTAGTTAAAGTTATTATACCTCTATGGAAAGCAAAATCATTCTCCTCAGTTGAATGGAAAACCAATAAAAACAACAGGTACCGCATGGTTAATGATCTTCTGAAAAGTAAGCAACTCAACAATCTTTCTAAAAAAACAGGTAATAGAATTACTTGGCACAGAGTACACCGAGTGCTTTCAAAGTGCCTATTGTTATTGGGCTCAAGACCCTACAGTTCTGCTATGGATAGATGACTTCAAACTGATTGTTTGGTTTAATGAGAACGGAAAGGTTACTAACATAGAATACTTCCCAGTGTAGAATTTACAATCAACTCATAACCTTCTACTTCTGTTTACTAAGCATGTAAGTAAACATCAAATACTATCATCTTCATTATTTGTACTTTTGCAGCTCGAAATGAGAGCATATAAAACAGCAGCGTATTACACTCTTGGATGTAAGCTAAACTTTAGCGAGACATCAACCATTGCACGTAACTTACATGAGGCTGGCTATGCACGTGTAGATTTTGACACGGCAGCCGATGTGTATGTAATCAATACTTGTTCGGTTACAGATCATGCCGATAAGAAATGTAGAAACATTGTGCGCAAAGCCAAAAAGTCGAACCCAGATTCTAGGGTCATTGTAATTGGTTGTTATGCGCAATTGAAGCCGGAAGAAATTGCCGGTATTCCAGGGGTAACGTTAGTATTGGGAGCAAACGAAAAATTCAATGTTGCTCAACATCTAGAACAATTAGATGTAGAAGATGCTGGTAAATACATCGCTGGTCGTATTGGGTTAGTGCGTGAGTTCACACCATCTTACTCTGCTGGAGATCGTACGCGTACCTTCTTGAAAGTACAAGACGGATGCGATTATTTCTGCTCATTTTGCACTATTCCATTGGCTCGTGGTAAGAGTAGAAGTAACACCATAGCTGAAACAATTGATGTAGCTCGGGAAATTGAATCTAGCACCATTCAAGAAGTGGTATTAACTGGTGTTAACACAGGTGATTTTGGAGCTGGAACGGATGAGAATTTCTTTCAGTTGGTGCAAGAACTAGATCAACTTGCTATCCCAAGATTCCGTATTTCATCAATTGAACCAAACTTGTTGTCAGACGAAATCATTGATTACGTTGCTACATCAAACCGATTTGTTCCGCATTTTCATATTCCACTTCAGTCTGGTTCTGATACCATGCTTGAAAGCATGAAGCGGAAGTACGATACTGCACTTTACCGTTCTCGTATTGAGCGTATCAAAGAAAAAATGCCAAATGCTTGCATTGGTGTAGATGTAATTGTTGGTTACCCTGGTGAAACTGACGAGCATTTTGAGGAAACCTATCAGTTTATTCACGATCTACCAGTTTCATACCTACATGTATTCACCTACTCTGAAAGACCAAATACGGTAGCTATCAAGTTAGAAGGTGAAGTACCTGTGCCTGTTAGACAAGAACGCAACAAGCGTTTACGCATCCTTTCAGAGAAAAAGAAACGCGCGTTTTACGAAAGTCAGCTGGGTAATACAGACCAAGTATTGTGGGAAGCTGAACGCGATGGAGATATGATGCACGGATTCACTCGTAACTATGTAAAAGTAAAGCGAGCTTATAACGAGCAAGTAATCAACAACTTTGAAACCATTACGTTGAGCGAAATCGATAGAGACGGCATTGTTAAAGCTCAACGAAAAGAAACCGTTCAGGCATGAATACCAGCGAGTTGAAACAGCTTAGAGATCAAGTACTCACTATCGCTACAGAGGTGGGTAACTTTATCAAAACGGAACGAATCAATTTCACCAAATCAAGTTTAGAAGAAAAGAGCGCTCATAATTTGGTAACTGCTGTTGATAAAGCGGCTGAAGCTTTATTATTCGAAAAGCTTAGTGCCGTTTATCCAGAAGGTGGTTTTTTAGGTGAAGAAGGGAATTCGAAAGAAGGAACATCTGGCTACCAATGGATAGTTGATCCAATTGATGGTACTTCAAATTTTGTTCATGACCTTCCTCTTTACTCTACCAGCATTGCATTAGCCAAAGGCAACGAAGTAGTTTTGGGAGTAGTAAACGATATTGCACATAATACCAACTACCATGCTGTAAAAGGCGATGGCGCTTTTGCAAACGATCTTTCTCTGCAAGTTTCTTCAAGCCAAAAAGTATACGATTCGCTTTTTGTTACTGGTTTCCCTTATGAAGAAAAACAACTTGACGAGTTTTTAGCCATCTACAAACACTTGATTCGTAATTCAAGAGGTGTTCGTAGACTAGGATCTGCTGCTATTGATTTGTGCTACGTGGCTCATGGTAAATTCGAAGCTTTTTATGAAATTGGATTAAATGCATGGGATGTAGCAGCTGGAGCATTGATTGTAACAGAAGCTGGTGGACATGTTTCTACACTTTCTAAAGGAAACAATTGGTTGTTTGGTAAATCTATCTGTGCATCAAATGGGCACGTTCATGATGAGCTATTGACTTTAATCAATCAAGAACTATCAAATTAGTATTTCAATTCATCTAGTGGTTCTTTTTGATATCGCGCTATTATAATCACCCAATAAGAAACACTTATCTAAATTCTTATACGAGTCACAATTTCTCCAACCCCGAACTACAAACTATCATAAGTAGCCCATCTCAGTCCGTTTACTAATTGGGCCTTCTATTGTTAACTTCCAGTATTAATATTGGTAATCGATCTGATTCATCACCCTTCTTAACTACTCTTCTGAAGAGTTAGTCTTGTTGAGGTTTTGAGCAAATCAACCAACGTTAGAAGCTATCCAATACTAAGAGAAATTGTAATTACAAAAGGACTGAATGGTTTATGCAACAAACTTTTAAATCGAGGCTTGTAAAGTACTTATTCGGTTTTATCATATTAGGTATCCTATACCTATCAAGTACCGTAGATACTTATGCCCAAATCTTCCAAGGTCGTGTAGTAAACGAGCAAAAAGAGATCTTGGTGGGCGCTCACATTCAAGATACCGTTTATTACTCTCAAGCAATCTCCGATCGTAATGGGTTATTTACCCTCAAAGTAGCTCAAAACAGTGTACTAATTGTTTCGTACATCGGCTATAAAACAGCAGTAGTACATGTAAATGCTGCTGCCGATACGGTTAACACAGAGATTATTCTAGAACCTTCTATCAATCAACTGCGAGAAGTAGGTATTAACGCTAATAAGGAACGCACAGTTATTGGTAAAAAATTAGATAACTTTCTAGATTATGTTCCGTACCAAGATTTTGTTTTGGCATTAAAATCTCGCGGAAAAAAAGATTATCTATCACTCGAAACTTCTAGTAAAGTGCTGCTAGAGTTTGATATTGATGCGTTAAAAGCTGAATCACTTTTTGAAGATTGCTATGGAAACATACACATACTGTCAAAAGATAGCAGCTACCAAATTTGGATAGATACCACGCTCCAAATCATTGCAAAAACTTCTATGAATCAGTTTAATGAATACTTAAAGCACTGTGTAGGCCACTGGGATAAGAAATACATTTTTCAAGCATTTTCAAACCATAACAAACGCTATTCCTTGTATTCCATAAACATGGCCGATTCTTCTGTTGCTCCCCTCCTAACGGTTTGGGATAAAGATTCGGAAAAAGTATCCTCACAAGATTATGGAGAAATCATTGGATACTACAATATGGTAGCCCCTAGTCAAACTAACCTGATTGCAAATGGTTTGTGGGACGGAGACCTGATTGACTTGCTATTACCAGGAGATAAAAACCTGATGCGAATGATAACCTGGTACCTGAAAGTACAAAGTGCAGAAATAGATGTTTATGCATTTCCTTGGGACAAAGGCATGTTGGCCGTTGATTGCTTTAACGATTCCATTTACATGTTCAACGAATCAAACCAACAGATAGGTCAAGTGCACTTTCAGAAACCAGAAGAAAAGCTAGAACAGGTAATTATGGACAAGATGAACTACAAGCTTTATTTCCAAACGGTAAAGAATGGAGTGCAGTCACTTTTTGTAATTGATTTGGTCTCTGGAAAAAATCAACGAGTATGCAGGTTAGATGGTATAGCCTACGCTGAAAACATTCAAGTATTTAATGATTATGCCTATTTCATTAAAGCAAAAAAGAGTTACCATGAGTTGTACCGAGTAGCTGTTGATGATTATACGTTTAAATCGACCGAATAAAATAGATTGAAACAAGACTTATCACTACCAATACAAGCTTCATTACAGGGGTTATCATTTGAGTTAAACACTCATCTCACACTGAATTTCCCTAAGCTCTCAAACCATACTTAAACTGCTAAAACACCCTATCTTTAGCGCATGAAAATGGTCATTCGCTTCTTACTATTTACTATCGCTCTTGTAGGAATTATATCAAGTTCTAACGCTCAAGAAACACTCGTTTACCGATTTCAGATAAGCGATGCCATAGCTGCACCAACTTGGCGCATTACTCAAGAAGCACTCTATGAAGCCGATACGGCTAATGCAGATCTATTATTCTTAGAACTAGACACCTATGGTGGTCAAGTTGACATGGCCGATAGTATTCGTACCGCCTTGCTGAGAAGTAAAATTCCTGTTTATGTACTTATCAAAAACAACGCTGCTTCTGCCGGTGCACTAATATCACTTGCATGCGATAGCATTTATATGCAACCTGGCAGTACTATTGGAGCTGCAACGGTAGTAGATCAATCTGGCACACCAGTTCCTGATAAGTACCAGAGTTATATGCGTTCTAAAATGCGTGCTACTGCCGAAGAGAACGGACGTAATCCTGATATGGCTGAAGCCATGGTAGATCCTGATAAATATGTTCCAAACGTAAGCGATTCTGGCAAAGTACTCACCTTTACTACTTCTGAAGCAATTGCAAACGGATTTTGTGATGGAGAAGCCATGACCTATCAAGAAGCATTAGAATTAGCTGGAATAACAGATTATAAAGTAATCACGTACACTCCCACAACTATCGACAATGTGATAGGTTGGTTAATCAACCCCGCCATCAGTGGTGTGTTGATACTCATCATTATGGGAGGAATCTACTTCGAACTGCAAACACCAGGTGTTGGTTTTCCTATTGCAGCTAGTGTATTAGCTGGTTTGCTATTCTTTGCTCCATATTACCTAGAAGGATTAGCCGAAAACTGGGAGATTCTGCTATTCATTGCAGGAATTGCACTGATGGCCGTAGAGGTGTTTGTAATACCTGGTTTTGGTGTAGCTGGTGCAAGTGGAATCGTGCTAATGGTAATAGGTCTAATCTTGAGCATGGTTGGTAACGTTGGCTTTGATTTTGAACCAGTTGATGGCACTGCACTATTTACTTCGGCTGCTACAGTGCTTTCTAGTTTACTGGTATCTATTGTTGCTGTATTAGCGCTTGGAATGAAACTCTTGCAAGCAGGTGCTTTATCTAAACTTGTTTTGAAAGCCGAACAGAACAACGAAGAGGGTTTTGTTAGTAATGCTAATCTAACTCCTGACTGGATTGGCAAACAAGGAGTTGCAGCCACAGATTTACGGCCATCAGGCAAAGTAAAAATGGACAGTGTATTAATGGACGCTCTTACAGAAGAAGGTTACATAGAATCTGGAACAACCATTCGAGTAACGGGCATATCAAATGCGCAATTAACAGTAGTTTCAGCAGAATAAAACAGAATCATGGAAAATCAACAAGCATCATTGTCAGATCAAGAATTGAAAGAAGCGCTTGAAAAGGCAAAGAAAACTGCAATTTACGATGCCCTATTCATAGGATTACTCATTGGTATTGCAGCCTACAGTACTTTTTCTAATGGATTAGGTTTATTGACTTTTTTACCCATTGTTTATCTACCCATTGCTGGTAAAAACAAGAAAAAGCGCACAGAATTAGAGAATAAGATAAAAGAAAGAGAGATTTAAACCCATAAAAATCAAATAACTATTACATAAGCTACCAACATGAAAACCAAACCATATTTAACAAAGAGATTCTTAGCTGGGCTTATTGATTATTCACTCGTGTATGCTTTCTTTTTCGCATATATCCATGCTTTTGGTACACCAAACAATCAGGGTGAGTATACAGTAAGCGGATTTCCCTCATTTGTCCCAATAATTTTCTGGGGTGTTATGACAATTGGATTGGAAACAGGGCTAGGTGGAACACTTGGAAATTCAATTATTGGATTAAAGGCAATACCTAAAAGTGGAGCCAATAGAAATCTAACCTTTGCGGAATCTTTTAAAAGACATTTACTAGACCCTGTAGATATGCTCTTTTTTGGATTAGTTGCTGTTGTAACAATAAAAAACACTGAAATGCATCAACGCCTTGGAGATATTTGGGCTCGTACTATTGTTGTTGATACTAAAAGTTACAATCAACACCTAAGTGTCTAAGCCATGAAAAAAGCGTTATTCATTCTACTAGTTCTAGTAAGTGGAATAGCAATTGGTTGGGGACTAAAGGGCATAAATGAGCCCCAATCGTTCTCCCCAAAAAACAAAGAAAAGCCTTCAAAAGAAAGTAAACCACTAATTCAAAAACTCATAGAAAATAGTCCAAAAGATATCTTCTTTGAGGAAGATTATGGCTACAATAGACAATCGTTTGAATTTATTGGCCAAGTTGGAAATTACAAAGTAGTAAAGTATACATCTGAATT
>DIYR01000230.1 GCA_002429085.1 Flavobacteriales bacterium UBA6049 | reverse complement strand
CTCTCTAAATTCGGCCGCGAGTCGACAACAAAATACCACGGCCTCAGGATGGTCACCATTTACGTGTAGTACTGGTGAATCCGTCATTTTGGCTACGTCAGTACAATAGATACTAGAACGAGCATCTTCAAAGTTGGTAGTAAAGCCTACCTGGTTGTTAATCACAAAGTGAATAGTACCTCCAGTGTGATAACCTTCCAGTTTAGACATTTGAGTTATTTCGTATACCAAGCCTTGTCCTGCAATGGCAGCATCTCCGTGAATCAAAATAGGGAGAATTCGATCTACATTGCCATGGTACATTTTATCACACTTGGCTCGTACATAACCTTCTACGAGTGGATCTACTGCCTCAAGGTGAGAAGGGTTAGGTGCCAATTGTAGGTTTACTTTGTGCCCTTCAGGAGTTTCTAATTCAGTAGAAAAACCCAAGTGATATTTTACGTCTCCATCTCCGATAGACTCTTCTGGAATTTCTCCTTCAAACTCGTTGAAAACATCTTCATAGGTTTTACCCATAATGTTTACCAACACATTCAAACGTCCTCGGTGAGCCATTCCAATAACTACTTCTTCTACTCCTAACTCTGCACTACGATTGATGATGGCATCCAGTGCAGGAATGGTACTTTCTCCTCCTTCTAAAGAGAAGCGCTTTTTACCGATATACTTGGTATGCAAGAAGTTTTCAAAAGCAACGGCTTCGTTTAGTTTTGAAAGGATTCTTTTCTTATAGTCAGGGGTAGGGTTATAATTCAGTGACTGTTGCTCTACTTTTTCTTTGAACCACTCCAATATTTCGGGTTCACGGATATAGGCATATTCAAACCCAACAGCACGCTCATAAATGTGCTTAAGAGCTCTGATAATTTCTTTTAGAGTAGCAGGTCGGTTTAAAATCGTACGTCCTGCTTCAAAAGTACGATCCAGGTCAGCATCGGTTAAACCAAAGTCAGTGATTTCAAGGCGTGCTCTACGATCACGACGGGGGCGTACGGGGTTGGTTTTGGCTTGTAGATGACCTCGTGAACGATAAGCTGAGATTAGTTCTCGTACACTAATTTCTTTTTCTATATCCGCTTGGCTTACCTTACTTGCAGTAGCGCCATTGGTACTGTGTCCGTTGGTAGCTTCATCGGGTTCGCCGTATTGTTCTACTGAAAAATCAAAGCCTTTGAAGAAATATTGCCAGGTGGCATCGACTGAGTTAGGGTCGTTTTTGTACTGCTGATATAGATCTTCTATGGAGGCTACGTCAGCATTGCCGATATAAGAAAATTTATCCATTGTATTGGTTCAAATTCATTTAAGTAATCCGCGGATGTAAGGGGAGAGTATTAAGTTTTGAATATGGTTTTTCACTTAACTAATACCAATATACCTTACCTAATAAAACTTAGTACTAATTTACACTTTTTAAATTAAAATGCAGGGATAGGAATCTTTTTTTTGGTGGACAATCAATCTCATAAATTGAGTAATCATACCTGTGCTAATTCCCTACTTTAGATTGTTTTAAATATCTCTTTGCCTATAACAGATGAAGGGCCGTTTCTGTTGGCATATTTCACTTTAAGTCCACTTTTTCTTCATCAAACTACCCTTGCTTTTTATTGATTGGCAATGCTATAATTATTAACTTTATCTCATAAACACTAACATCAAAAAACTAAACATTATGGGACTTTTCGGAAGAAAGAAAAAGAAGGTTTCGTTGCAAGAAGCCGATAAAATGAACCAGGAGTTTATTGCGAATAACCCACAAGCCAAGGATAGTGAGGATGCCCTTATGCGCCAGGCCTCATCGGCTATGACCAGTGGAAATTTTAGCAATGCCTTGGCACTCTATACCCAAATGGCGAATGAATTCCCTGCTAAAAAGGGATTGTATTTGAGTCAAGTAGGCGCAGCTCATTATTTTCTAGAAGATTATGAAGCTGCTATTGAAGCTTATGTAGATGCTCGTAATAACGGCATGGATGAATCTATGATAGACGACAATATTTGGGAAGCTTGTGAAACTATTTACAAAAAAACTGATGATAAGGCAGCTCTCCAAAAGTATTTAGAGCTTTGCCCAAATGGTGGCTATGTAAAGAAGGCCAACAAATGGTTGAATAGTTAATTGCTGGATAGATAGCACTTGTTGGTGGGTAAGTGATACCACACCAACAAGCTTTTCATTCCTGGCCATTTCACTTTTACCCGTTAACTTTTTACCAGCCAAACTTATTAACCATTCCAACACCTGTATACGCTACTTATGAATCATCCACAAATATCTCTTACCAATGGAATGGGGATTTCTATACTACTCACAATCCTACTCGTGCTAGGTTCTATTTTAAATGTGTATCTGGCTAGTCAATCTATTGCAAAGCCTGCTCAGGCCGTATTAATGGTAGTAGTGAGCATAATTGTCTTAGGAGTTACTTACACTTCTTTCCCTCGTTGGACAACTATTGAAGTATCTAACCCACACACGATTGTATGGACAACCAAAACTTTGTATGGTTCTAAAATCAAGCATTACGATAACATTACAAAGATAAAACTCCACCATCCCAGAGGAGGATATGCCTTGCGGATTTACCAAAAAGGAAACGAGGATTACGTTTTCAAAGGTGGCTGGGGGAGCAAAGAGGCACAAGCAATGGTGGACTTATTTCGACAAACGAAATTACCTTTTGAGACGGAGTATTTTCAAGGGAAGTAAAGGTAATTGCTTATTTTTGTAATTATCTTTTACAAATAATTAACCCAATGCAACAACGCACCAAGCAAGAAATGCAGCTTGCCAAAAAATATGTAACAAGCAAAGCACAAAACTTACCCTTTCATAAATGTTTTACCAATGATAACTGGTTTAATAGCCACGACCTCACCTCAATCTACGTAAGCCGAGTCATGCCTAGTGGTAAGATTTGTTTTTGTATGTATTTGATAGACAAAGGATGCCTGGGACTAAAAAGTACTGCATTTTTTATCAATGCTGAACCAGACGAATATGAAGATTTGGTAGCACAAGGATACCAGCGAGAAGGGCGTGACTACGTAGAAATCACTCCATCTCAAGCGCATAACATCATTTTTGGTGGTATCGATTACGCCGAAGAATGCGGTTTTACCCCTATGGATAAGGATTGGCGGATTACTGAACGATTTTTAGATGAAGACCTCATTACCGACGAGATAGACGACATAGAATTTGGCAGGGATGGGATGCCTTTTTATATGAGTGGCCCTTATGACAATGTCAGCAAAATTTTGGGCACGTTGCGTAGAAACTTCGGGGAAGATGGCTTTCAATATACAGAAGCACCGTTTTAAGCAGTTAAAAGGTTCCACGATGGAAAACCATTTCCGAAAAAAGTGCCCCCCTGTCTAAGCACTATGTAACAAAATAATTTAGTATTCTAAAAGCTTACTCAAGTCTTTGGTCTCCCATCCAGTTTGTGGGTCTTACCATAGGGAGACCTACAAAAATCACTCGAAAGCTGAAAATCATTTTATCGTAAAATAAGCGTGGTTCCCATAAGTGGTTCAAGCACCTTTGGTCTCCTTTCAGT
>DIYR01000244.1 GCA_002429085.1 Flavobacteriales bacterium UBA6049 | reverse complement strand
CGGACACGTTGCCCGCCAGAGTAGACATAGTAGGTATAGTACTCGTGGCATGTTTACATTTTTTAAGGAACTCGTGAATGCTGCGCATTTCATCGTTTTTTTAGAGCAATGCAATTGATCAGCAAAATCCCACACGAGTTCATTTAGGTGAGCCATTTTCTAAACACTCCGCCCTACCATGCACATCTAACAACTAAAACATAACCTCTAAAAACCAGAAAGAAAAAGCCCTACCTCAAGGGCAGGGCTTAATTGTTTTTGTTTGATTAAAACTTGTTAAGTGTTAGATGAGTAATTACTAGTTGTTTTTAAAACACTTTCTTAGCTATTAAAAGAGTCGAGTAGCATTTTTTCAGTTGCTTTTGAGATAGTAAATGGGTAACAAGAATTTTGAATAATTTCATGTTTTGTTGTCTCACTCAAATTATCTTTTTTGATTTTTTTAATTTCAGATATTATGTAGGTTAATACTTCTTGATAATCTTCAATTTTAAGTTCTCTTTCTACCTCTAAATTTTTTTGAATTATTTGTAAAGCTTCTTTGAGATTTTTACTAAAAAGTAAACTTGAGTTATTACTTTTTTCATCGGGAAACTTGGCTGCCATTATTGCTCTGTGAATGGCAGCAAAATGATTTGTATTCAATTTCTCTTTTTCCATTGATTAAAAAGGGTTTGGTCCAGAATAAAGGATTTGATTTTTAATTCTTAAACTTCCTGATTGGTAAATGTACTGATATATATTTTGTTTGTCAGCTTTTATCATTGCTCTTTGACTGGCAGTAACATAAAATAGAATCATATTTTCTCCACGACCTTCGTAAAGAGGATCTCCTATAAAAATTAAGTTTTCAACATCTTCAGGAGACATAGTGTGCTTAGTCATATGGACTTTCCCTTGGGAATTAGGGAATATAGCCCCAGATTCTAGAATACCTGCTAACCCAGAATTATCAGTATAATGAATGAAATAGTCAACAGCAGGGTCTTCTGATGGAATTGAAACAGGTAAAGTTGAACTTCCAGGTAATGTGAATGGTATTGCAGGAAGATCTTGTTCGGCATTCAAGCTTGTAGTACTATTAATGGATACAGGAATAGAAATAGAGCCATTAGAAGCCATTTTTATAACAGCAAAAGAAGCAAAGCCAACTCCGAGAACAGCTCCAGCTGTCCAAGGACTTCGAGAAGCACCCAACATACCAATACTAGCTTGACTTGTTGATAATTCCGTATCATTTGAGAATAACCAAGAGGTGGTAGGATTGGTACTTAGGATATTCATCATTGTAGGTTCAGGAAGTGTGCTTCCCGCAGGAGTCAATGAGAGTCCATTAGAACCGAAGTATCCCAAGAATTTATCATCCTCACTATATTTAGCGGTGTATGTTTCACCTTGGTAAGAGAATGATCTAAGAGAATTGTATTTAATGCCACTTACAAGGTTACCATCACTCATTGTTACATTCGATTTGTATACATCTGATTCGTACACATTCGAACCTCTAGGGAGTGAAACTATGCCCCCATTAGGTGTATGAAAGGTATTAGCTTCTATTTTCTCATCTTCAGGATCATTCGGCCCTTCGTCATTGACATCCGTAAACGTGATAGGGTTATTAGCCGCATAGGCATAACTATTCTGGAATGGGTATTGATCTTTACGAGGATCAACAGCTGTAAATCGGCACAACCAATCCGCATAATAGCGTGCTCCATAGTAATAAAGCCCAGACTCATTGTCTTTTTCTTTACCGCAGTATCTGTAGCGTTTTTGTGATACTTCGGTATTGTTTTTATGCATTTGGTAAGAGGTGTCCTGCCATCTATGAGTGCCACGCGCAAGGCTGGCTCAATCTCAAATTAGTTCCCCAAACTAATTATGCGATTACCCCATAACTAATAAGATCTTGATTTTCGTTGAGTTCTAAAGAAGCACTGCCCAAGTGGTTACTGTATTGGTATCTGTAAACACTTATAAGGTCATTACCAGTTCTGGTATTACCTAGGTGTACTGTTTTTACCTCAATTAAAGCAGAATTACCAGCGCCATCCGAGACGTGTTGCGAGTACCGTTCGTTGTGAACATCCTCGTTACTATGGTATTCACGATAGATTTCAGTACCACCCAAGTAAATCCGTTCGTGCTTTACCTTATCGGTAACGGTATTTACGCAGACCTTACGGACACGTTGCCCGCCAGAGTATACGTAGTAGGTATAGTACTCGTGGCATGTTTGCTTTTTTCAAGGAACTCGTGAATGCTGTGCATTTCATCGTTTTTTTGGAGCAACGCAATTGATCAGCAAAATCCCACACGAGTTCATTGAGGTGAGCCATTTTGGTGCCAATGTGGCAGGCTGGCGCGTTCGTTAAAAATGCCTGCTAGGCATTTTCTAAACATTCCGCCCTACAATGCACATCTAACAACTTGGCCATTGCCATTAAATAAAAAGAAAAAGCCCCACCTTAAAAGGTAGGGCTTGGTTAATTGTCGATAAGCTCAAATTATCTAGTTGTTTTTTTGAAAAAATGATTGAGAAAATCTATGTTAGACTTGTCTTCTTTTTCATAAATTAAATTTTTAATCACTTCAACAATTAGTGTTGTTTTTTTTTCTTTATATCTTTTGAAGTAAGCACTCCAATAAATTATATCTAAAAAACTATCAAAGCTTTTTGATACAAAATGAAGAGTGTTCCCTGACTCATCTAAAAGATATATTTCATCTGATTGTGAATCTAGACAAAATAGCTCAACTTCTAGTTTCGCGAATATTGAAAACCCATTTTCAAATTCAACAACTTGTTCAAGGAATTGTATTCCACCTACCTCTTTTCCTTTTGTGGTATACTCATCAAAAAAGCAATTCAAGCTAGATGATTGGCTTTCACCTTGATCTGTTTTTTTGTGAAAAAAGAATAGCTCTCTAATTTCATTAGATTCACTATCATCCATTCCATATTCAAATAACTCTTCCTTGCTTGGAGCAAGGGAAGATATTTTAGTTACAAATTCCGAATAGTTCATTCTTTTAATAGTGTTTTGGACTTGAAAAAAAGGATTCAAGATTATCCAACTTGCCCTGCCTTTTCAGTTTTACCTTCTTTATTATATTCAAAATAAAGAGTTTGTGTTTCTATATAATCTGCACCAGTATATTCTCCTTTATCTTCATCCCAAAGATATCCTGAATAAACGTTAAATGTAACTTGAACAGATTTTATTTCATCAGAATCATCATAGTACGTCTTAATTATTTCAATAGGAGTAAAGTAGTTGTTTAAGCCAGGTAAGGCTTGAACTCTATTTATTTTTGGTTCTGGGGGAAGTAACATCCAGTAGAAATTATCTGGATTACCATTCAGAAGTGCAGCTAGGTCTCCAAGTTCTCCAATAATTGAAGGTAATTGTGATGCTATTCCTTTAATCTTCTGCCCTTTGAATCCTCCTTTGATTTTGCTTTTTATTTTGGGATGTAGTTCGGAGAAAAAGTCATAATGAGCTTTTGCTGGAACAGCAGTAGCCATGTTACCATGATCAATATGATGATGATGTAAAACTTCACCCTTATAAGCTTTGTGTTCTGGATGATATTGTATCCAAGTGTCATCCACTTTGGGAGATAAGTCAAGTTCGTTAACTCTGTAAAGGTTACTTTTACTGAGTGATTCAGGCTCTATTTCTTGATGTTGCTTCCAGAAAAATGATTTATCTCTTGGGGCACCTTCGATTGTATAACTGGTTGGATTAGGAGAGTCAGTCATGTCAATTCTGGGAGTTGATTGCATCAATTCTTTACCAGATGATGGTGGAGTAGCTAAGTTTGATTTTTTCTTTTTCTTATTGCTTTTTTCACTTTGATCGATTTCGTCACCCGGTCCTTCTCCATTGACATCGGTAAAGGTTATGGGGTTGTTGGCTGCATAGGCATAACTATTCTGGAACGGGTATTGATCTTTACGAGGATCAACAGCTGTAAATCTACATAGCCAGTCTGCATAGTAACGAGCTCCATAGTAATAAAGCCCAGATTCATTGTCTTTTTCTTTACCGCAGTAACGGTAGCGTTTTTGCGATACTTCGGTATGGTTTTTATGCATTTGGTAAGAGGTGCTTCCAAACGGGTAGTACTCCTCGTAACTAATGAGGTCTTGGTTTTCGTTGAGTTCTAAAGAAGCACTGCCCAAGTGGTTACTGTATTGGTATCTGTAAACACTTATAAGGTCATTACCAGTTCTGGCATTGCCATCGTTAAGCGTTTTTACCTCAATTAAAGCAGAATTACCAGCGCCATCCGAGACGTTTTGCGAGTACCGTTGTTGTGCAAATCATCGCCATTGTATTCACAATATATTTCAGTACCCCCCAGGTAAATCCGTTCGCGCTTTACCTTATCGGTAACGGTATTTACGCAGACCTTGCGGACACGTTGCCCGCCAGAGTAGACATAG
>DIYR01000078.1 GCA_002429085.1 Flavobacteriales bacterium UBA6049 | reverse complement strand
TTGGTATTTTATAACCAAGCTCTTTCTCAAGAGCATTAACCTCAGGATAAAAAACTTCTTTCGCATGTTTCCAGAGTTCGAGGTAGGTTTCTTTGGCACCAACTGGAGCATTGCAAAATGGGTTGCTATGCCAACGGCGTTTGGACAACATTGCAGTTAGGCGGTGGCAACGGTTTACGATTGCTGTCTCAAAAGGTTGAAGTTTGGCCAACACGTTGAATCTCGCTTTTTAGAAATAGTAGGGTAGGATGAGGTCAGAGCTGACTTTATCATTATTAAAGAATTCGTTGATATCTACAGTATCAGACGAGCAACTTCAAATGCTTCAGCCTTGAGTAACCCGCTCATCGCCCCTCGATATTCCGCTAGTGCTTCAACTGTACGATAACTTCTGGGGTGAGGGAACTCACGCATTTCCTCATCATAGGCTTTCAAGGCCTCCAATTTGGTTTGGAAGGTGTCTTCTATAGACACATAAGCCGTGGGAGAGAAACGTTCATGTTCATTAGACCATTCCGTACTGGAAAGAACCTCAAAGCACAGGATCTTACTGATTTTTGAGTTGGGTAAGGCGCGAGCAATGGTCATTGTTGCTTGATAGGTGACCCGGTGGTCAACATTCAGATCTTTATAGAAATGCGTGTAGATGATGTTGGGGTTTACATCATCGAAAATAGGTTGCAGCTCTTGAATGATATCCAGAAGTGGCACAGAATCCATTTTATTGTCGGGAAATGGAAGTTGGAAGGTTTGTTTCACACCCAGAATTCTAGCGGCTTCATTCGCATATTCAGCTCGTTTCCGTGTTGCCTCGACTGTTTCAGACTCTTGGCGGGATGCCACACCATCAGAAAGAAAAGCAACATATACACTATCGCCATCTTGGACATGTTTTGCGATCGCTCCGCCACAACCGAGAACTTCATCATCAGGATGGGCGGCTATAACTAAAACTGTGTTATTCATGATACTTTCCTATCAAGATTGCTAACTGTAACAGAGCCGTTTGAGACATCGAGAAGATAATCGCAGTTAGCCATGATTGAAGGCCGATGGGCAATGATAATGAATGTTTTCTCACCTCTCATAGATAGAAGAGTTTCCAATATCTTATTTTCGGTTTCTTCATCTAATGCGGAAGTTGCCTCATCCAGAATGACGACTTGACGGTCAAAATAAAAAGATCGCGCGAGAGCGACCCTTTGTTGTTGCCCGCCTGACAAGAGTTGGCCGTTTTCACCAATATTAGTTTCTATTCCCTCTGGCAAGCTAGTCAAAATGCTACTTAAAGCCGCCTGCTCCATGGCGAGTAGAACTTTATCATTGTCAATTTTATCTTCAGGCACACCAAAGGCAATATTCTTCTTCAGGCTGTCGTGCAGTAGTCTGACTTTTTGTGGGATATAGGCTGTGGATTGGTACCAACTTCCCAGATCATCAAAAATCGGCTTTCTATTTACCAGGACAGAACCATCATTAGGCTCTAATAGTCCAAGTATAATATTGATTATGGTTGACTTTCCTGCGCCTGATGGACCACTTATCCCTACAACATCACCTTGCATGATGGTGAAATCTACATTGTTGATAGCTTGCTCCGACCTTCTAGAATACTTAAAACTGACGTCTTCAAAGGTGAGGGAATTAAATACTCTACTGTCACTGCTAGCTGTGTTAGGCTTAAGGGTTTCTATAGTTTCTGAATATAGTTCGTCATGTAAAGCAAGGACAAATCTGGACGAATACCTAATGCTCATAATAGCACTGATCACTTGATTAACAGCAGGTAACATCCGCATACCTGACAAGGCAAATACAGATAGAATCGTCATTAGACTGGACTTCTCTATTCCTTGGCTTAAAGCTACAATAGCTGTCATGATGATGGAAAAAACCAGCAACACTTCAAATGCATATCGAGGCAACAATTGTATAGCGTTCATTGATACACTGGCGTCAGCCATGCTTTTGAAGCTATCGGTAACTTCTTTATGAAAATATTTTTCTTTGCCTGAAATCCTGACCTCTTTGAAAGCACCAATAGCTGTCTGAACACCTTCTATAAGATTTGTAGACGCAATGGATACTTTCTCACCTATCACTATGAGTTTTGCGCGGACACAGCGATCATAAAGAAAAACAATTATGAAAAGGACCAAAGAGATGATACACACAGCATAAAAGTAGTTGTAAAGTAGGGCCATATATATGAACAAAAATATGGTGGATTCACTAAAAAATCTTAGAGTGGATGCAACTATTCCCTTAGAAAACTGAGAAACGTGGGTTTGGATGACAGTGATCAGAAAAGAGCTACTTTTGCTTATATGTTCTTCATATCCCATCAACTGGAACTTTCTCAATAGCTCCATTCTTAGGTCTACCATGAGATCCCAACTCAATTTCACGATACTACGCTGGACTATATAAGCTAATAAATTTTTACTGAGAAAAACAATAACAATCCCAATACCTAAATAAATCAAACCGTTGTCTACATTTTCTATTCCAAATAAATCAAGGTAAATTTTCCAATACTCAGATTGATAAATTGGACTATTCTCTTGTAATAATGAAATGAAGGATACAATTAGTCCAATACCTAAAAGGTCTAATACTCCAGAAAATACATAAAAAAAGTAAAGGTAAAAGATATTACCTCTATAAAATTTTAGGATCCTTAGAGATGCTTGTAGTAATTCTTTCATAGATATCTTACTTCAATTTCCGGAGGAGCGCACTGCAATAATCTCTGAATCGCGCTGCAATCATTTTTATATTCAGGTTAAGTATAAAAATAATACCCACTGTGTGACTTTTAATATTTACTTTATTTTCATTTTTCTCGCCATACACTTTAATCGCAAATTCTAGATATTGGTCTGCAATGTCAGACAAAGTAGGCAGTCTTATGTTTTTTTGATAATCTTTGATATTTTGGGAGACCTTAGTGATAGCCTCTAAAAGTTCTTGATCACTGGAAAACAATAAGCCACCATCTTTCACAATTTCGGGATGCCCTCCACTGGACAGGGCTATGCTTGGCAGGCCTGAGTGTAATGCTTCAATCAAGGAGTTAGAACATGGGTCGTTTGCACTTCCAGTTATAAAAATATCGTGATCACGTAGTATCTTCGAAATTTCTTCTGTATTTAAAGGTGAAATATGTCGAATATTTCTGAAAGAAATAGGCGAATTTCCAACGAAGGTCATTTCATATTTATCCCAATCCAAATGTTGATCGAGAAAAGAATAATAGGCAAATCCTTTGCGCATATTCGACGACCAAGATGTTGCTATTAAACGTATCTTTTTCCCTTTTTGCCGCTTTTTGATGTCGCTTCTATTAAATAATTCTTGGGAGGGAGCATTCAAGATTGTCACTGATCTTGGATGTAAAGCCATCTTACGTCGGTGTGCTTCTTCTTTACTCCAATTTGTTTGATAAATCGTTGCATCAGAAAAAATGGAATTTGCAGTGGCTATAATTTGATCAGCGGGGTCATCATGGCCGCGAACGGCACTAATTGGGCCGTCTACACGATGAAGAATGGCCGTTGTTGGCGAGCTCATGCGTATTTTATGAAGCTTATAGGCAAAATGTACATTTCTGCCGAAATGATGGCTATTAAAAATAATAACCTGTGCTTCTACCACGTTGTCAGTATAAGCCCCTTTTTGAATCAGATTGTTTCTGAGAGCAGTTAGGAACTGGTTTCCTCCTCCCCAAGGCCCTTCTTTAAAATCATACAAAATATGTATTTTTAACATGAGAGTTACCTTGATATAGAAGGAAGTAGAGAGAATATAATATTGATCTATATAGCGAGTTATCAGACATCTGAGGTGGTCCTGTTTGTTTGGA
>DIYR01000204.1 GCA_002429085.1 Flavobacteriales bacterium UBA6049 | reverse complement strand
TCTGTTAGTTTAACCATGCTGGCAACATTGTTTAGTCCATTTTTAACACCATTGAACTTTACCTTGTGGGGACAAGCTTATGAACCGGCACAACACATCATGAAAGAAATTGATGTGACTTACTTTCAATTAGCAGAAACAGTATTGGTACTTCTGGTAATTCCAATGATTGCTGGAATGTTGTTCTCAAATCGCTTTCCTAAATTGACATTAGGCATTAAGAAACCTATCCGAATTATAAGTCTTGTAATCTTTGCCGCATTTGTTGTAGTTGCATTTTCAAAGAATGTTGATCTGTTTTTAGCGTTTATAGGAGCAATTTTTCTATTGGTACTTTTTCACAATTTAACGGCATTTTTTGGAGGCTGGCTTGTAGGACTAGTAGGTAAGTTGCCTGTAAATGAGAAGAAAAGCATCATTATTGAAACAGGAATACAAAATAGCGGATTGGCCTTAGTTGTCATTTTTAATTTCTTTGATGGGCTAGGGGGAATGGCATTAGTAGCTGCTTGGTGGGGTATTTGGCATATCTTAGCCGGACTGGGCATTGCCTCGGTTATGCGTTTATGGAAAAGTTGAGTCGATTTTCGTTGTTTTATGCGTTCATGCAATTGCCTGTTACGCTAACCTTACACTGTTTTTATAAAAGGATGGTTGTGCGAAAGCACTATCCAATTCCTAAAGATGTGCCTGTAGTTTATTGTTCTAATCACCAAAATGCATTTCTAGATGCATTGTTGATTGCAATTGTTACCAATACGCAACCAGCTTCGTTAGTTAGGGCAGATGTATTCAAAAATCCAATAGCAAAGCGATTTCTGAATGCATTAAAGATGATGCCTGTTTTTAGAATGCGAGATGGTTTTAATACGCTGTCTCAAAACGATAGCATTTTTGAAACAGTGCGTACCTTATTAAGAAACAATGGTTCAATTATCATTTTTCCAGAAGGAAATCATGGTGATAGAAAGCAACTCCGTCCATTAAAGAAAGGAGTAGGTAGGATTACCCTTTCTACGTTGGCAACGTCCCAAGAAATGCAAGACGTTTTAGTATTACCTATAGGTCTAGAATATAGCAACCATCAAAATTTTAGAAGTTCAGTAATGGTAGAAATTGGAAAGCCAATTTCTATGAAAACATACTTGAATCAATACAATGAGAACGAAGCACAAGCTTTGAGAAGCTTTAATGAAGAGTTAAAAGCAGCTATTAGCGAATTAATGCTTGACATTCGTCACCGTTCTAAATACAATGTAGTTCACGATTTTATTGATGAGCACATATTAACCACTCACACATCATCATTAGACTTTGCCTTTAGATTTGACCTAGCGCGTAAGCTTATAAAAGAAATCGATACTTGGCCAGAAGATCAAGTAAGTAAAGAAGAGTTGTTAAAATGGTGGAAAGAGCATCCAGAATGGAAAGAATTGGTTGATAGTCCTCCTAGATGGTGGTTCAAATTGTTAACGGGTATTTGTGTAATTCCATGGCTTCCGTTGTATGCCATTGCTAAGAATGTAGGAGAAAAACTTACAGATGATACTCAATTTGTAAGCTCACTAAAAGCAGTTGTAGGAATGTTACTATTCCCAATTTTTATGCTGAGCTATGTATTCTTGGCATCTTGCTGTATACAAGGAATTGAGATGGTAGGCTTTACTGGGGCAATGTTATTATCGTTTTGGGGCAGCCTCCATTTCTGGAATGACTAACCCCAAAACTGACAATTCTATTTAGAAAGTTTTACGCGAACTGCTACAGGACCTTTAGGACCTGGTTCAACTTCAAACTGTACTAAGTTGTTTTCTTTAAGCTGACCACCGTCAACCTCACCAATGTGTACGAAGTAGTCGTTACGAGAATCTAGTTCTTGGATAAATCCGAAACCTTTGTCCTCGTTAAAAAACGTAACGCGTCCTTTTTTAATTGGATCTTCCTCTTCGATAGCAGCAGCACCTAAAGTGATATCTTCTAAGGCTACTTCTTCTACCGCATCTGGATCTGGTGGAGTATCAACAATATTTCCATATGCATCTACGTATGCAATCATATCGTCTAGTGAACCTCCGCCACCGTTAGCTTTTCTTTCTTCTTTAAGCTTTTGCTTTTCCTCGCGCTTTTTCTGTTTTTTCTTTTCGCGTTCTTTTTTACCAAATGAATCTTGAGATCTACCCATGTAGTTCCTTTACTTGTTTAGTTAGATAAATAAAATGGCTTTTAGCCTGAAAATGTTGTCCTCAGCGATCGGAAAGTAAGGAAAAGTGCAATGATGCTTATGAGGCGCTATTGGTAGGCAAACTTACTTTGAGACATGCTTTGTAAACAGTGCAAAGGTACACAAAAGCAAGATTGTATTATTGAGAAGACTAACGAATGATTTGTACAGATCCCATTTTTGTTAAAGCTTGTTCAGAATCTGCTATGCGGTATTGAATTCTGTAGGCATATGCTCCGTTGTTTAGTTTTTCTCCGCTATTCTGAAACTTTCCATTCCACGAGTTAGCCATATCGGTAGATGAAAATACAACTGAGCCCCACCGATCAAAAACATGGATTTCGAATTTTACTATATCATTTCCAATTACTTGAAAATCATCGTTTAAGTTATCTCCATTAGGAGTGAAAGCAGAAGGAATAAATAGATTACCTCCACAACTTTTAATTACGATATGATCTATTCCTTCACAGCCATATTCTGAAGTAACAACTACATGATATTCGCCAACATCATGAATAAGCAAAGAATCATCAGTTGATCCATCGCTCCATTCGTAGCTAAATCCATCAGGTAGGTTAGGGTATAAGGTTAGCTCATCTTCAGAGCAGAGAATAGTGTCTTTACCGAGGTTTGGAGCAGGTATGTCGTCTACAACTAAATTGAATGTGTCGCTAACAATGCCACATACATTACGGTAGTTAACTGGGTACGAACCAGTTTTAGAAAATACCTTTGATACTGATGTATCTCCATCATACCATCTAATAACAAAGAAGTTGCTAGCTTCAATTTCTACAGCTATATCTTCGCCTGCACAAATAGCTTTTTGTCCTAATGGAGTTGCAAGAGGGGCAAACGAGCTACGTATATTAATGAGTTCAGTTTTAGAACCACATGCATTAGATGCAGTAACAGCGTATGTATTTCCAGCAAATGCCCATTGCTTATGGCTTGTATTGCCTGTATTCCAACTAAAAGAGGTGTTTACCCAATTAGGTATATAAAGTAAAATACTGTCTTGACTACAAATGGAGGTATCGTTTCCTAAACTAAACTGAAGTGGGGCATCATATTCAATAGAAATGGTATCGCTAGCAGATCCACACAGATTAGTTACTTGTACATAATACTCGCCTGTTGTAATAGGTGTTATAACACTATCTGTAGCGTTTGTATTCCACAAATAAGAAGCTCTAGACCAGGCTGCATTAAGTTGAATAGGTAGTAGCGCAGTAAATTCCATCTGGTCCAAGATCAACTTGTGGAGGCTGTTCATACCAAACAATTATTGAATCTGTTGCTAGGCCACATCCATTATCAACGGTAACAAAATATGTATCAGCAGAGTTAACTTGAATTGAATCTGTAGTATCTCCTGTGCTCCAGGTGTAGTTTGCAAAAGCAACACTGTCGTATAAGGTAAACGACTCTCCAACACAAACCACAGTATCATTACCAAGGTTTACGATTGGGGTGGTTAAGAACCATAGCTCAATAGAATCTCTATCAAATCCACAGAAATTGGTTACCTCAGCCCAGTATACTCCTGCAGTGTTAACTGAAATGGAGGAGTTGGTTGAATTCGTACTCCATAAGTATGTGCTTGCAGAATCAGTAACATCAAGCATTACCGTACCCCCTAAGCATGCAGCAGAGTCGTTTCCTAAGTTGACTTCAGGAATGGGTAACCAACCAACTAAAATAGAATCTGTGCTAAAACCGCATAGGTTAGAAGCTGTAACACCGTAATACCCACTTGTATCTACCGTAATTGATGAATCAGTTGAACCAGTGCTCCAGATATAACTACCTAAATCAACTGTTGCGTCTAACGATAGAGATTCTCCTGGGCATAAAATAGTATCGTTAGGTAGGTGAACTAAGGCTTCTATTACCGAATCTACAACAAGTGTATCTATATCTATACCACATACATTAGATACCGTAATAGAGTAAGTATCTGGCTGTAGTATCTCTAATTGCATAGACGAATCTCCAGAGTTCCATATGTATTGAAAAGAAGAATCGGTTAATTGAATAGCTACTGAATCTCCTTCGCATAATACTGTGTCAGGACCTAAATCTGCTAATGGAACTGGAAAAATAGTAATGTTTCTTTCCAGAGTATCCGAGACGGAGCCTCTATAAATAACTAAACTCATCTGATAGGTACCTGGGTTTGTATAGGTATGTAACCCAATAGTATCCGATGATAAATTAGCTAAGCCACTGAGAGAGTCTCCAAAATTCCATAAAACAGAATCGTAGACCACATTATTAATTAATGTAAAGGTGGTAGTATCACCATGACAATGATTTGAATCGATAAAGTTTTGCCAATACAAATTCATAGGAATGTTAGGAAGGCCAATAGTCGTTGATTTGCCGTTTAGGTATACAACACTGTCTTGATATATACTATTAATACCTGGTGAATTAGGATTCTCAATTCTCCCTATGTAATTATTGGTGAAAATAAATGAGTTATAGCTGTTCCCACTATATATTTTACCATCTATAGCTAGTTGCAATTGACTAAAAGCCCAATTATTAGAAGAGTAATTTGTAATACTAATTTGTGAGTTTGAAATTGCACTAGCCGTAGGAGTGCTTAAATCATATTGATAAATTCCACCATTTATCAAAGCTGTTCCTGAGTATTCTCTACCTGTTATGTAAAAAAACTGTTCGTTTGGAGAGAACTCTAGTCCATAACAAAATTTAAGATTAGATACAACTCTAGAATTAGTGAGTAAGCCAGTTGAATTGTCAAAATCTAATATCTCAATAGGGCTTAATACGTTATAATTTGTGTTGTAATACACAGCTCCAACCAAACTTCCGCTCACACTGCTTTTCATTTGACCATAATGTCCACTGTATGTAATGAAACTAGAAGCTAACACACTACTTGGAGATAACACTGGAGTTGTACTTAACCCTGATGAAGATAGCAGATAGGCTCGGTATTGATTGGAATTGAATTCTCTGCTTAAAATCCAGATATCTGTTCCATTTTGATGTCGAACGGCTGTTTGTTTTTCTGTTGTGTTTACGTAGACCAGAACATTACTGGTAATCACAGAACCCAAGCCTCCATTGGCGCTCATATCTATAATGTGATAATACAAGCTTTGAGAACTTACAAATCCATCAATGGTAAATAAGTAATACAATGAGGTAGTACCAGGTTGTTTTACAATTAAAGCACCTTGTGTAGCTGAAAGATTTCCTAGTAGGTTAGAACCATTTTGCATAATGGTATGATTTGCACTGTATACAGTTGCTCCATTGGTATAGAAAAGTAGATTACCATTTGCATCTGATATACTTGCACAAGCTTCTATTGAATACATAGCACTATTTGTAAGTGCTACGGGAGTACCAGAATTAAAGTCAAGCGCAGCATAATTTCCGAAATACCAATGGTTGGTTTCTTTCTGGGCGTTTAACTGAAGTAGAACGAAGAAACAAAGGAATAAGGCTAAAAAATGGCGAATAAAACTCATGGCTGAGTAAATATAGTAAATCACCTCTTTATCAATAGGGTAGTAGTGGACTATTATGAAAATAAGATTGATATTGAATCAATAGTTCGAATAAATTCCAAAGAACTATTTCTTCTTAGCAGGAATATGCAATCGTTTTAGTGCTACTGTAGTTTGTAAGCTACCAAAAACAACAACAGCATCTTTTCCTTTTATCTGATCAATTACTCCTGGTTCCTCTCCTTGATCTATCACAACTTTGTCTCCCACCTTTAGTGGTTTTTGAGGTTTAGTAGGCAAATTCTTTTGCAGGGTGTTCAGTTTTTCGCGTTGTTTCTCAATAGGAGCAAGCTTTTCTTTTTTAGGTTTTTGTGCTTGCTGTTTTTTGGTGAATTCAATCTTGATGAATTTTACGAAATTGGCAATTACCTGTTTTAGATTTTTTCCATTGTATTGATTCACAAGCTCAAGAAGCTTTTTACCATAGTTAATGGCATCATTATGCTCTCGTTGAGTCTGTTGCAGACGCATTATTTTAAACTCGTATTCTTCTCTTCTAAAATCGAAATCATCTGATTTACGTTTGGCTTTCTCTTTATCTGCTTTGAGTTCTGCTAGTTTCTTCGTCCAGCGTTCGCGCTCTTTGTGCAGAGAAGCAATAGATTGATCGAGTTTCAATTTTCCACTCTGAACACGCTTTTTAGCCTCGTCTATTAAATGAACTGGAATCTCATTTTTTTGGGCTACTTCAAATGTAAATGAGCTACCAGGTTGGCCTACACTTAGTTTAAACAAAGGTTCTAGTGTATCGCGATTAAACAGCATAGATGCATTAACCGCATTTTTCATGCGATCTGCCAATATTTTGATATTCGCATAGTGGGTGGTAATAACTCCAATACTATCTCTGTGATACAGTTCTTCAAAGAATACCTCGGCTAAAGCCCCGCCCAGTTCTGGATCCGATCCTGTTCCGAATTCATCAATTAAAAATAGCGTTTCATGATTGGCTATTTCTAGAAATTGACGCATATTTTGCAAACGATAGCTGTATGTACTGAGTTTATTCTCAATGCTTTGATTATCTCCAATATCTGTAAGAATATGAGAGAATATTCCCATTTTACTATCAGGACGAACAGGAACCAAAGTTCCACTTTGCAACATCCACTGCAAAAGACCAACGGTTTTTAGCGTGATAGATTTACCTCCTGCATTTGGTCCACTAATAACCATAATACGCTTAGTACCATCTAAGCGAATGCTTTGTGGGAGGGTATCTACTTTAGATGCTTTATTCTCTAACCATAATAAAGGATGAAAAGCATCTTTTAACTCAAACATTGGCTGTACTTGCAGTTCTGGTAAGCAAGCATTAATGTGTTTTGAGAATCTTGCTCTGGCTTGTATAGTATCCCAATCTACCAAGGCATATTGCCATGCTTGAATTAAGTCTACATGTATGGATAACTCTCTACACAACTCCTGAAGAATACGATAAATTTCGTTTTTTTCTTCTTGCAGTAAGTAGGCTAAATCGTTATTCAACGCGGCATTTGAACTTGGCTCTATGTATGATAGTTTTCCACTATTAGATGTACCGAACAATGTACCTCTTACACGTCTTTTAAATTCAGAAGGAACAGCCAATACGCGTCTGCCATTGATATAGCTTTCTTTAGTATCATCTAGCATACCAGCATCACGATACTTTGAAAGTTCAGAAGAGAAATTACGTTCAATTTCTTTTCTAATGGTTCCCATCTTTCTGCGAATAGTAGCTAACTCTGGCGATGCAGAACTTCTTACTTCTCCTTGCGGAGTTAAAATAGATTCTATGAGTTGACTTACTGTTGGGTCTACTTCTAAATGACCTAATCTAGACTTAAGAGTGGGGTAGAACTCTTCTTGTTTGGTTAAAAAGGTAAGTAAGTGATTCATGCCTTTACAGAGCGAATTGATTTTCATCAAACTCTCTGATTCTAGTACGGCATTATTAATGCGCAAACGACTAATTTCTAGTTGTACTTCTTCTGCTTGTACACCAGGGATAGCAATTTGGTTAAACGAAAGTACATACTCGTTTACTGCTAATAGTTCTGGTTGTAGGGCATTTAACGATGTGTGAGGTGACATGTTTAAGCACCAAGATTGTCCACCTTCTGTAGAACAGTAGTCCGCAATAAGGCGTTTTACCTTACCAAATTCTAAATCTTGTTCAGTACGTTCGATTGTCGTTAAATCCATGCGGATGCAATTATCGGAAGAATAGGGAGAATAACGGTTTAGACAAAGGAGTTGTTCTTGTCTATTTTGCTTAATAGGTAGTTAAAAAGAACTTTTAGTTACTTGATAACTTTTCTAGGTCTCTTATTCGTTGAATAGTGATAGAGTCGTTAGGATCGATATTGTTAGCTTTCTTGTAATGGAGTAGAGCCGTTCTAATAAGTTTTGAGCTGATTGAATCGTTTACAGATTCTCTGAATAGCGTGTTTAGTAGCTCAGCTTTGCGAAAATGAGCTTCAAAACAATTAGAGTCAAGCTGTATGGATTTCTCTAAAAATTTAGTGCCGAATAATGGTTCACCAATACCAAAAAGCGATTCGGATTTATAATAGAATAAAATAGCGTTGTTAGAGTCGTTCGCTAAGGCAGCATTTGCAGCAGAGTAGGCTTTTGTATATTCACCTCTATTCAAAAGTTGGTGAATGTCCTTATACTTCTCTTGAGAGAACAAGTTTATAGCGATACATATAAAAAGAAAGCTAGTGAAGCTTTTCATAGCTAGTTGAATTTCCCATAGATAACCAAAGCAGGGCTTCCTAAAGAAACGTCAAAAAGTGGTGTGTACCAATCTATGTTACTTTTAGTTTCAAATGAGTTTGTCAGTTTAACATAGTCTATAAAGTAAGATTGTTCTGAAATGTTAGTTCGACCGTAGTTCGCATTAGAAAGCCTAATGCGATTAGCGTGCATAATTTTTAAGAAGGTAGGAGATTCATGTATTCCTTTAGGTGCGAATATTTCAAGTAACTCGCCACTTTTAAATTTTATGGTTAGCAGGCCTCGTTCATTATCATATTCACTGTGTTCTAGAACTAACTCAAGTTCGAACGATTGTCCATACCAATCGTTGTAAATTCGAATACAACCAGATTGAATTAAACTCTGCTTAGTAGCGATAAGATGTGCCATTTCTTCTGCTGTTCGATTTTTAGTACTGCTTGATGACGCTAACTCTAGGTTATCTAATTCTGGACTAGCTCTAGTGGCAGCCATAAACTCTGTTACCCCAACGATTTGGATCTTTCTAAAAATTTGATAACCAACATAAATCGAAAGAATTAGTAGAACAGCGCAGATTGTTAATCCAATGATGTTTGGAAAATCGTTATAAATAAACAATCCAATTAGTGCAGCGCCTGTTACAGGTAGTATGCCTAACACAATACCCGAAACGATATTAAACAAGGTCTTCAATGGTTCACTATTCATGCTTCAAATCTATTGCACTAGTGCAATAGATTTGAATTAACATGTATTACTTCTATGAGTTACTGGTTAATTGTAATATCCACAGTCCTTGGAGTCCACCAATACGCTCCTGTAACGCTAAAAAATAATTTCTCATTCTCTAAAGCTGTTACGTTTAGTTCTTTGGCGTGCCCGTGGAATTCTATAACGTTTGGCTCTTCATTTTCAAAGTAAGGTTGACCAGAAACTTCTCCAAAGGCAGAAACAGAGACATGAACATTATCTCCATATGCCCCAGTGAACTGATCGGCAACCATGGAAATAGTATAATTTGAATTTTTATTGATGTTAGAATAATAAAATTTAGTTTCTCCAGCAGCTATTACCGCTTGTGTAGAGTTATCAACTGGAATTTCTATTGCTTCAGCTTTGTTAACTAGATCTACTTTAATTCCAAATGTTCCTTCAATACGATCATCGTAACCTTCAACTTTCAAATAAATTTTTTCTGAAGCATTGGCTATTATAGAAACAGGACTCCCATTCATTTGAATTAACCTTTGTCTCGGGAAGTATATATCTGTTTTATTTTCCTTGTAAGCCGTTACAAAAATACTCCCAGCAGAATACTCATTCCACCAATTGTCGTACCATGCAATGGTATAAAGTTCATTAGCTTCTGCGCTGAAGTGAAACCACAATACTTCATTTTTAGATATGTAACCAGTTTTTAAGCTAGATACTGTGATTAAAGGATCATTTTCAGGTGCATCGGTTTTTACATTTATCACATTACTACCACTAAACTGATCATTAGAATTTCTAACGAGTAATCGATAATAGAAATTTGAGTTGTATGAGATAGAATCTGTAAATGTTGTATCATTAACACTAGTAGAAACATGGATTAAGGTTCCATTATTTTCGTCAATTCCAGATGTTTCATGTCGATAGAGTTTGTACTCTGAGAAGCTAGCAGCGTTTGATGGTGACCAACCCAATTTGACTTTGTTGTTAATTGATTGAGGTGTCACATCAATTAAAAATAGCGTAGATCCACTTAAAGGATATGAATCAGGAACTTCATCCTCATCTTTGTCGCAAGAAAATAGGCTTAATAGTAATAGTAGAAGGGTGTAATTTTTAATTGAATTAATCATAAGTGTGTTATTTACCTGATACATGTAAATGTTCAGTTTTTACAGATTCGTGTAAGTTTTACTATAGGTACATAATTGTAAGAATACGTTGCATGGAAATAAGAGATAAAATATTTATTAATAAGTGCGAATTGTATTAGGATAATCTGGGAGCAATTGTTCTTGAATTTTTTCCTTTTCAAGAAAGATATTTAGTCTGCAAAAGTCTACAGGAACAATTCGAGCAAAGTGATGATTGGATCAAGAAGCAGATTCAGTAAATTTTCTTTTTCTTGTCTCGATACAAAACCCAATTACTTTGCGATTTCCTCGACCTGAGGAGAAGAGTTATGGTTGATTTTTTAATTAATAGTTACGCATTGACCCACTAGAATAGAAGCAACAAATAATCCAATTAGTCTGGTATAGACTAGAGGTGCTATACCTAATCAACTATAATGATCTTAAAGATTTGACTTTAAACCATCAATGGATCTGATTAACTCTTTAAATTCTTTCAAGTTATTGGAGTTAAATTCTCGTTTATGTATAAAGTTTCCAACTTGCTTGCTTTGCCAAATCACAATAAACTCTTTTGTTTCTGTAACCTGATAAATGTTCTTCCAAGCTAGTTTTGAATGAAAAGATTCTCCAGAGATCACAACATCTGCTTGTGTGAAATCGTAATGTATTTTTTCTGAAAGAGTTTGGTTTGTCGTATAGTTCTTTTTGGCTTGAACATAGCCTAGAATGGGCATTACCGAAATGAGTGCAAGTGCCATAAAAACTCCACCAATATCTTCATAACGAGCGCTAAATACTATGTTGATTAGAAATATGATAAGCATTAATATACCAATTCCTGTTAAAGCTTTCATACTGAATTTACTATACATGGTTTGCAGTAATAGTTTGCGGTAATCACGTAAAGTAATATGGGAGTTAATAGAGATAGTATCCATGCTAAATTTTGAGAAGTTTATTTGTGTGAGGAAGCTTCGCAAATTTGTGTTAATCAGTTAAAAGCCCAAAATCTACTTTAAATTCTAGTTTTTCGTATTCGCTTGTAAACAGGGTAAGTACTCCTGAGTTGTATTTGAATCCGCGTTCATGAGGTGGTGAATAGTCTAAACACTCAAACGGAATAGCACAAGGAAAGTCTTTTGATGGCAACTCAAAGAGTTCTCTTTTTCCATTAGAAAAGTTTTCGATTTCTAGCATGCGTTTGAATGAATCGGGATGCAGATACATAGACATAAATAGGGTAGTAGCCGTATCAATTAAAAACTGTCCGCCTTCTTGTTCTTTATGCTGAGAGGTAAGTGGAAGCAAGGTATTAGAGAAACAAGAAGAACCGCATCCTCTTGAAAAACAGATGTAATCATTATTTCTCCATCTTGGCTTAGGTATAGCTGGTAAATAGAGCATATTACAATCGAAACTAAGGAGTTCAGATCTATGCCAATTGTCGTTTATAGCATATTCTACCACTACTGAAGAATCTTCTTGAACATATCGTATTGGAATTCCATCATACTCAGTAGTGTCGCTTACATATTGAAGAGCTGGACATTGGGGAAATCCAGATATACTAAGGATGATAGAAATAAAAAGAGTGTGAACGTAAATATTCATTTAACGATAGGATTTATATGATAGGAACTTGACGCTCTAACAAATAATTCAAACAGGCTAGAGATAGATTTTCATCCTCGATTAATTGAATTGAATTACCAACGTAGATACTACCATTTGAACAGACTTTATAATCGTTGATAGATAGATTTTCGATAAAAAGAGTTTGTTCTATTTCTTTTTGACTAATGGAGTTTCGGTGAATAATTCCTACGTGAATTAGAGTTACCTCGGTGTTAATTTTCTCCAATTTTTGTTTCAATTCTTTAGCTTCATGTATACTGCATCTCGTTAAAAGTAATTTACCTTCAACTAACCATTCATGCAGATTAGAAGGTTTTAAGTTAAAGAATTTTAAGAACTCTTTCTTTAATTCTATAGAGGGTTTAAAAGAAGATAGAATTACATTCCACTGATCTTCTTGTTTATGAAGAATATTGGCTCTTTCTTTATTCATGTGGTAGACTTAAGTTCCCAAAGAAGATTACTGTCATCATCTTTTTTCTTAATCAGTACGTAGATTAAGGTATCGTCATGATTACTTATATCTATTCCATTTCCTACACCAATTGTTTTAATACTCTCATTGCTAGAATTAGTTACTTTATAATAGTATATGGGAAGTACATTTTCAGAATAGTAAATGGTTTCGACACCAATATAGAAGTGAGGAAACAGTGATGCTTTTCCAGTAACAACTGAATCATGAGTATATAAAACAAATTCAAGATCAGTATAGTTAGTCCGTTTTAGAAGGATCGAATCTGTTTTAGTTGTATCAACAAAATGATACTCTTTATGCAATTCTAAACATGTCGGAATATGAATTACAACTTGTTCTGAATCAAGAGGTATAATAACAGAGTCATGTCTGATGATAACATTCCCAGAAGAGAAGTATTCTAAGAATTCTTCAGAATAATCTTGAGTATTCGTAGAATTAAAACAAGAAGTTATGAAAGCAATAATGAAAAGTAGAATAGCTACTATTCTCATGGAGTGTTACTTTTTAGTAAAAGTATATCAATACCAAGAGTAGGTTGTTACTTAACCTTATTCAACGCTTCAACACGATTTGTTACTTGCAGTTTACGGTATATGTTCTCTACGTGCTTTCGTACTGTGCCTTTGCTGATAAAAAGATTAGAGGCAATTTGTTCATAGGTAAGTCCTTTGCTTAACTGCTCTAGCAACTCTTCTTCGCGCGCTGTTAAACCATAATCTTTTCGGGCTTCTTGAGCTTTTCCTGTTCGAATAAGGCGTAATGATTTTGATGCAATCTCTGGACTCATTGGAGCTCCACCAGCCATACACTCATTGATGTATTGATGGATTTCGGCAGGGGAGGCGTCTTTTAGAACATAACCTTGTGCACCTGCGAGAATGGCTTTGAAAATGTGTTCTTCATCATCATAAACAGTGGCCATGATAATACTAATATCAGGGTGATGTGTAGCAATTTGTTCAGTGGCCTCAATACCATCCATAATGGGCATGTTTATATCCATAAAGATGAGTTCCACATGATGGTTTTTGCGGATAGTTTCAATAGCTTCTTTACCATGTTTGGCTATAAACTTCACCTGAAATTGTTCAGAGAGTTCTATCTTATTCTTTAGCGCCAAGGCTAACTTGGGTATATCTTCTACTATGCCTATTCTTACCATACGGAATAGATTTCAAACAAATGTAGGTTCCTTATTATGCTATGCCATACGCACTTAGCCGTATTCTTTAGTTGCTAAGTGGTACTTCTATTGTGATGCGTGTTCCTTTTCCTTTTTCTGAGTGTATTGCTAAGTTTCCTTTGAGCTCTTTGCTTCGCTCTTCCATATTGTTTAGTCCATAGCCTCGTTCTACGGTTTCTAAATCGAATCCTTTTCCATTATCTGTTATGAGAATAGAAATAGATTGAGGCATACCATTTATAGTGAAGTGCATTTGATTGCAATTAGCATATTTAATGGCATTATTAAGAGCTTCTTGGCAGATTCTGAACAGGCTAATGACTTGAGCAGGTTCTAAAAGGTGATTCTTGCCTTTGTATGTGATGATTAATTCTAAATCAAGTAGTTGTGTGTACTTTCTTGATAGTTGTCTAAGCTTTTCTGTGAATTTATGTAGCGTAATTTCTTCTGTTTGAACGGCCCAAATGGTTTCTCTTAATTGAGACATGGCATTCTTAGATGTTTCACCCAATTGCTCCAGTTCTCGTTTTGTTTCTTCATTTGTTTCAGAATAGAGCTTTTGATCGATTACTGAACTCATATAAGATAGCTCAGCGCCAATATTGTCGTGTAAATCTCGTGAAATACGAAGGCGTTCTTCTTGAAGTTTAAGTCGTGCTTCTTGTGCCAACCGTTTTCTGCGTAAGTGAGCTTGTCTAAGCAAAAAGAGTAGTGTGATAACAACCAAAATGCTGACAGCGATCCATAAATTTCTAGTGCGTAATTCTATTTCCTTTTCTTGCTTTAAGGCTTCTTTTTCAAGGTTTTCTATTACTTGGAGTTTCTCGGCATTCACCATTTGATCTTTCACCTGATGATACCGATTGAGATAGTCAACCGCGGCAGTTGAATTCCCAACTTTTTCATAATACCGATAGAGTGTGTTATAAACATCTCTCTTTTTCTCTAACGAAGCAGATGTAATTGCAAAGTACTCTGCACTGTCCAAGTAGAATTTTACAGAATCTAAGTAGTTTTTGCGCAACCACACATCTGCTAAGTTGTTCATTGAAGTAGCAAGCCCGTAATTGCCTCTATACTTCTGATTTATTCTTACAGAGGCTTTAATGTACTTCTCGGCAGAGTCAAGCTCATTTAGTTTAATGAAACTATTGCCAATATTATTCAAGCACATTTCTCGTGTTTCTGGATGTATGTCGGGTAGGGCTAATGCCTTTCTATGTGTGGCAATGGCTTCTTCAACCTTACCCCAATCATCATAGTTAATGGCCATTACGTTAAGAGAAATAAATTCTAAAAACGGATCATAGGGCTCCATTTCTCTAGAAAGGGTTACAGCTTCTTGTGCCGTTGTAACTCCTTTTTCAAAAAAGTTAATGTTGTGATAGGCGTTGGAGAGGTTGGTTCTAAATTTTATGACATATTCTTTTTGTTTGTGTTCCTCTGCCAAGTGAATCATTTCTTGAGCAAGCTTTATGGAAGCTTCTGAGTTACCCATGTCGTCAAGCATCCAAAACTCATTATTTACGATTCTAAAATAACGCGGAAAGTTTTCTTGCTTTAATAAGAGTGGTTTAGCAAGTTCAGCATAGTAGTCTGTACTGTCTGCGTGGTTGTTCTTATAATGATAAAAGCACTTGAAATAGTAGTAGTTAGCTAAATCTTCTTCATTGTTTATGAGTTGCTTGGCGTTACTAAATAGGTGTTGCGAAGTTGCAGAATCGTTATTCGCATAGCCATCAAATAGAAGTGAATCCAGCAATTCTTCTTGAGATTTCCCCACTAAGCCATTGGATAGGAAAACGAGTATAAATAGTAGACGACAACGCATATTACTAAAATAGAAAAGGCTCCCTAATAATGAGTGGAAGCCTATTCTTTAACTATCTAGTATGAGCCTATTCTTTTATTAGCTTGAAACTTTTGAAGTGATTTTTGCTTTCTAGCACCACTATATAGTAACCAGAAGCAAGAGATGATATATCAACAAAACCAGTGTTGGCAGCTACAGTTTTAGCAAGTCTACCATAAGTATCATATACTTGAATTTGAATACTGTTTAGATCAACTTCAGAGTTGAAATCCAAGTAGACTATATCTGAGCTAGGGTTAGGGTAGAGTGAAATGGGAATCTGTTCTTTTTCTCGTTCTTGTATTGAATTAGATAAACCACTAGAAACCCATGCTCCGCTGTTGAATGTACCTAATAACATTTCACCATTTTCATTGTGTGATATACTAATAACCTGATCGTTTAAGCTACCCATTGCAGGGTCTAATTCCCACTCACTAGCAGATTCGGTGAGCTTATTAAATTCTCCGGGATTAGTATTGCCCTGATCGTTTTGAAGGTAGAGTGTATTGTTCGCCATCCACATAAAAGAAGGACCTGCAAATTGTTGAACATAACCTGTAACATCATTCCATGTTAATCCTCCATCGGTGCTTTCTTCGGTTTTAAAAGGAGGCCATGCAGTGCTAACATGTCGAATGAGTCGATCTTCCCAGCCAGATAGTTTAACCAATCCAGTCATTGATATAAATGTCCAAGTGGTACCATTATCATGTGAGTAAGCACCACCTGTAGTACCAGAAAGGTAAATAGAAGAATTGTTGTGAGAAATAGTAGTAAAACCTTCTGAATCTGGAATGTCTGAACCGTCTGGAGCTTTTAAATCGGCTAAGCTGAAGTTTTGCCCATTATCCATACTAACGTATGCTCCAGCATCTGTTGCAAGAATAACAGGGTTGTAACTCAATACCTGAAGAACTTCTGATATTTCTGATGGAAGAGTTAATTGATTAAAGCTTGTACCTCCATCTGTAGAGCTAAAAAATACAGGAGAGAAGTTTTGACTTCCAGAGATGTATACTTCATTTCCATCGGCATAAACATCTGTAGCTTCAAACCCTGCACTGCTCACTACGTTTGTAATGTCGTTCCAGGTATTCCCACTATTAAGAGATTGAAATACTTTCCCGTTTTGTATTCCGTAAAAAGCATTCGTTCCCATACTTACATCTTGTACAGATCCAACTGGTAGAACCACAGAACCGGTTTCTTCGGTATTGATGTTGTACGAGTAAAGTCCGTTTCCAGAGCTTATCCAAATGGTTTCATCTCCATCAAAGGCCATATCGCCACTGTAACCAGCCAAACCATCTAAACTTGCTACTGTTGTCCAGCTATCTCCATTGTCTTCGCTAATAGATAAACCACCTAAGTGAGTAGTATACAGTTTACCATCAAAGAGTTCAATCTTATTGGATATGCTAAAACCTCCATTATTCAAAACATAGGTTTGTCCGCCATCATCGCTATGGTAAAGTCCGTTTCCAGCAGAAAGTGAGGTGCAAACAAAAATTCTCCCTTGATTTTCAAGCACATCAACACTTGAATTTGAAAAGAACAGTCCGTCATCAGGAACATCAACCCATGTTACCCCTCCATCTGTTGATTTGTGCAAGTTACCTCCAGGTGTTGCCCACACATTTCCAGCAGTTTCAGAAATATCATAGCATAATCCATCTATTGTCATAGTTTGCCAAGTAAGACCTTGGTCTGATGACTTTCTAATAAAATTCGTTCCGCACATAAATACATCACCATTTAAAACATCAGATGTAATTGGTACGGCTGATGGAAACCCAGAAATAGTAGGACCACCGTCATTTGCTATTTCCCATGTGGCCCCATCATCTAAGCTCCTGTATATGCGCTCTCCATCTATTGAGCCCATAATAATGACATTTCCAACTTTAGAAAAGGTACGAGGGGTAACATCATATTGCCCCATGGAAATGTATTCGAATGAAGTTCCTCCATCTGTAGACCGAAAGAGCTTACGAGCAACAGAAGTGAGAATAAGGTCGCCATCTACAAAAATAGCTTCACAAGGTCCTGTAGTAGCTAACCCTGCTGTTTGTTGAAAACCTTGGGCATAGCTGCTAAAGAAACCAAGGCATAGAAGAAAAGAGAGTAACGTGTTTCTCATGACAAATGATTTTGTAACAAAAATCTTTTGGTTCTGCATGAGTTGAAATACGCAGAGCTGCGTATTTAGACGATACGTTAATACAGATTAATGAGTACCGTTGAATTATTGGAGAATAGGTTAAAAATAAATGTTAAGTCATGTTGGTTTAATGGTTGATATTTAGTGATTTATTCTATTGTTGAATTGATTACATCCATCATTGGTAACTCGTTTAACATGAGTGATTCAAAACTTGTACAACCATTGCAAACTACTATACGGTAATTTTCTAAGGACTTCATTCTGCTAAAATCTAGTGGAGAGAGTTGATCTGTAAGTTCAAAATAATTCAAGGCCATATAAGCTGAGGAAAATGTAGAAGGGTCTACTGAGTAAAGCATCTGAATCAATATATCTAATTTACCTTCAGATCCTGCTTTTATTACATGTTCTATATTTTGGGTTGATGATCCTCCATAACCACATGAGAAACCAATCATAGGACGATTATTTATGTAATCACATTCGTAGAAATAACTGATATCTCTCTTATAAACTTGTTTATAGATCGTGTCAGATTGAGTTTGTTCAACTTGATTCAGAAAAACATGAAGTTGATGAGAGTTATAATCCTTTACTATACCAGCTTTGCAAAGGGAATCTTCAAAGAGCATATATCCTTTCAAGTAATTCTTGTGTTCTATCCTTTTCCTGAAGGAGATATGATACATGTTTTGCCAAAAAATTACAGTATCGATACTTTGTTGTTTTTGTGATGATTTAAGAGATACAAGGTGGTGAACGGATTTAATGATTTGAGAACTGTTGAGCTTGTTATAATAAATCGTATCAAACTTTACTTGTGCTGTGGACGAACTACAGAGAACAAAGAACAAGCATAAAATGAAGATGATTGATTTAGTCACAGTTTATGGGTAAATATTAGTGATTTGACTTAAAAGGTGTGATATGTATAGATTCCAACCCATTCCATGCTTTGTGCTTGAACTCTTCTTGATTATTTGAGAGACACCAAAATGTAATTGATACGTTGGAATGATCTAGAAGGGTAGTAGCGCTTAAAGTGTATGACTTATCTGTTTCAGATTCAATAATAGCAAATGCTTTACCATTGATGAGTTTTACTTCTTGATATGAAATCTTTGTGCTGGTGTTTAGCGTTAAAAGCATATTCTTTTCAGCTTCTAGAAGCTCTGTTAATTCTGTTATAGAATTGCAAGGAGAGTCGTTTTGTGTAAAAAGAGGTTGAGAAATATTGATCATGTAATTCGGCAAATCGTCATTTTGAAGAACAAAACTCTCAAAGTATTTCGCATCATTTTTTTGAGTGTAGAGTGTTTGAGTGCTTGCATCACATATATTATCTGAGTGGTTAATGGTTGTAAAAGTTGTATCTAATTGCGGGGGTACCTGAATCCATAACGTGTGTTTAAGCTGTGTCAGCTCTATTCTTTCTAAGCCATTCAGTTCAGGTTGTTTATTACAAGAAAAGAGGAAAAGTGTACTGAACAGCAGGTATAGATAGTTTGTCATTTTATGGGGTCTTTTGTTAAAAACAAAAACTCCCGACATTTAGTATGTCAGGAGTCATAGTCAAATTATCGTCTTCTGGGAACAGATTTGGGTCTGGATTGTGGCCTTGATGCAGGTCTAGAAGGTGCTGTCGCTGGTTTAGAAGGCTTCTGAACAGGTCTAGATGGAGTGGTAGCTGGTTTCTTGGGTTGCTGTGGGTTCGTAGGCTTTTGACGTTGTTGCGGATTAGCAGGTTTTTGGTGTTGACCCGAATTAGGTTTTTGTTGATTGGAAGGACGGTCGTTAGGTACCGAAACCTTGTTTGGCGCTTTACCACCATTTGGATTAGATGATGGTTTCCAGTCTTTTTGAACTTGTTTACCTGTAGAAGGGGTTCCAGTATTAGGTCGTTGACTTGGTTTAGAATCAGGACGTTTTGAAAGATCATGCTTGTTTTTAGCACCACTATTGTTTCGCTTCTCAAACGATTTGTCTGGGTTTTTTCTGGCAAAATCGTTTCTAGAATGATTGTTCTGAATATTTACTGCAGTGTTGCTTCTCCTAACGTTTGTTACATGGTAACTGTTATGAACATTTACGTGAACATGAACATTGCTTCTATACACGTGTGGAGGATAAGGAGCCCACGGTCTGTAATAAGGTGGGTAATAGCCCCAGTAAAACGGTGAACGCCAAGGACTATATAGAGGACCCCAAAACCAAACAAAAATCACGGGTGGGGCAACATATACTGGCGTAATTACATAATCAGGGCCATACATGTGAACATCACCGACTACTTGTACTTGGGTTTCGCCTTTGTCGTCTTTTTCAACATCTATGGTGGCTACATCTTGGTATTCATCTTCACCAATTACGGCTTGAACAAATACCACGTGCGTTTCCTTTTCTGAAGCTTCTACAACACGTAAGTAATCTACTTCACCATCTTCGTTTAAGTCTAGGTTAGAAATTTGCGTTTTAGGATCATTCAGCTTCTTTTCAAAGTCTTCTAAATCTTCAGCTTCACCAAAAAGAGATGCTACTGCTTCTAAGTCTAAATTTTCGCTGATATCTGAACTTGATGCTTCTACTGTAGTAACATCTTGAGATTTTCCTGTTTGAAATAATAGAATGGTAGTTAGTAAAGTAAATCCGTATTTGAATAGTCTCATATAAATAGGAGTTTATTTAATGCAAGAATAGGAGGAAAGTATGGGAGAGAAAAGAATATTTATCATCAGTTGCTTGGAATTAGATCTAAAAACCAAAATCCTGTAGGCTTCTCTTCACTGTTATTTGGTGTAGGATATGTTCTTAATGTTGCGTCTCCATGATTGAAAGAAATGGCTTTTTTAAAGATTGGGCCATCATAGCAAAAGGTGTGGAACTCTCCATTTTCACCACAAGGATCAACATTAGATGGGAGGTCTCGTAATAATTCACGATCAATGGATCTACCTAAGAATGATTTATCTAATAAGTTGGCATTTAAACTTATAATAACCGCTTTGAAATCAAGATCTTCAAATTCTTGAACAAGTTGCGTTGTATCTCTTTTCCATAAAGGAAAGTAACATGAAATAGGTTGCATTTCTTTTTCTCTGTAAGAACGAAGATCTTCTAGAAATATATCTCCAAATCCACATTGATGATAGCCTTGTTTGTACAGCTCTTGGTATGTTTTAGAGATGATTTCTTCGTACTCCTGCATATTTGGTTGTGCTGGAAGTTGAACTAAGTTAAGCGGTAAACCAAGTGCATTGGCTTGTTCAACTAACAATTCGGTTCGAAGACCATGCATTGTAACCCTGTTATGATGGCCGTTGATTGTTGTGACTAAACGATCAATTTTAACAGAGTTGGATTGCTGTGCATGATACAGAGCCAAAGCCGCGTCTTTGCCTGAACTCCAATGAAAAAATGATTTAGACATGAATTGTGTCTTTTATAGACTTCAAATGTGCACTATTTATGGAGTTCTTGTCCAACAAGTATCATTAACCCATATTTTGAATAATCCGCTATCGGGCTTTATCCAAACTTTTTGAAGATGAGTAGAAAGAGGATTTGTCTTAATACTAAATAGACTTATCTCATGTATGTTTTCATAAGACATGCTATGTAATAATAAAGGAGTCTCGCGCAAGTCGGTGATTTTAGAATTAACTTCTGCATTAGAACTATAGCGTTGATAATATGATCCTTGACTACCTATTATTGACTGTGCAAAGTAGGCAGCCGATTTATTGTCATAATATGTGAGGCTTTCCTGTATTGACAGACCTCTTTGCTCGGAAATATATGCGATGGATCTAGTAGCAGAACATTCACATGGGCCATTTTTTAACCCTCCACATATTTCCTCATAATCTTGTGTAATGTTTGAGCGGTTAATTGATAAAATGAGAGAGTCGTTTTGATCGTTAGTGAAGATGAGCATAGGTTTCTCTTCTATAAAGGCCGCAAGCCTATTGATGGGAGTTGAATTATTGTATTCTGGGCAACTTATTTCTTTCCTGCAAGAGAGCAGAATAAGCACAGATACAAAAGAGAGAATAACTACATGTGGTTTCATGATAAGTATTTGATTAAAAGATACTAATCATGTGGTAAAGGTTGTCAAAGAGCAAAAAAAGCCGTTGGCATAACCAACGGCTTTTAAAACGTCCAACTGTAGAGTGGCTATTTAGTAAATGCTGCCCAACGATTATTTACGGCAGATTCTGCATCCAATAATGCAAGTACTTCGTCTGCAATATCATCACTGAGTTCTAAGAAGGTAGTAAAGCCAACACAAGAGGCATTAATCTCACCTAGAACATATTTGTCATTACCAGTATGGTGGTCTGTATCTAAAATGAAATCGGCTGTCCAAATAAGAGGTAAATCGTAGTTACCTAAACGATGTTGGATAACGGGAACCATTCCTTCAACTAGTTGAACTAATTCTGGCCATTTGTCTGGTTCATCGTAGCGGTACTTGGCTCCAGAGAATAGTGTTGCTGAGAAAGCATCTTTTGATTCTGCTGGTTTCTTGTGGACAATGTTCACCACTTTGTTTCGCAACATCAATACGCGAATTTCACCTTCTTTGATTCTCTCTAAGAATGGCATGTCTAACATCATTCCGTTTTTACCTTCTAGGTATTGAATACAGAATTCTAGAAATTCTTGTAGTGTTTTTGTTTCTGTATGATTGTCTTTGGCTTCGGTTAACTTCAACTTAGCATCTAAAGGCACCTTGTCTAAACCTGTGATATCGTCAATTACTTCAACGCGCCAGATTCCTTCACCTGTAGAACCTCTGTTTTGTTTTAAAACACGAACTCCCTTGGTTAAGCTTTTCTGGAAGTTTTCTTTTAGTGTTTCAAAATCATAGTAAGTGTACACATCTTCTGGCACAAGATCGGTTCCTTTTAGCCGTTCAACCGAATTTTTAGCACCATACGCTACCATGGCATCAGGATGTGGTAATCCTTCAATACCATTTAATACTAGCTCACGCAGCATTTGGAAGTAACCTTCCTCATCAGGTAAATTACCCGGGTTAACACGGCTGATGTATGCATCTGCCTTCTCGTGCGTGTAGCGATAAATTTCACCACGATCTTCATCGCGATAGAAAATGATTTCTGCAGACCAACCTCGTTTTTTCAATGAATCGATGATTGGTTTAGAATCGTTTCTGAAACCATAAGGGCCCTTGTCTGATCCACCCCTTGCTTCGAAAATAATGACGTGTTTTTTCATGGAATAGCTATCATTTATGATAACTAAGTGACCCATTTTTAGCCATTAGAAACATGATTAGAATCATGATTTTTTGTGATTGTAATCAGCAGTTCGAATTTTCCATTTTGAGATTCTAACTTGTTAATTTACAGAGGGAATAAAAAATCCCCAACCGAACAAACGATTGGGGATGTATTTTGAATAAGGTTTTTGATTTATGCCATTATTTCTTCCTCTTCAACAACTGCTTCAACTTTTGTAGAGGTAAGCTCTTTGTAACGTTGTTCAAAGAAGAACTCATCAGCTCCAAAGGCTGGTTCTAAGTCATCTAACCAAACAGCAGATTCATCTAACTTGGCAAAGAATGGTTTATGTACCCATTTCGGATCACGGCCTTGAATAAAGCGTAATCCAAGAACCTCTTCACCATTAATTTCTGTAACACCTAATACTTGAACTTTTCCTGGTTCAGCACTCATACTTGGTCCGCGAACCGTACGAGCAACTCCACTTACTTTTTCGTAAGCACCTTTAAAGATGTTCCAAGCTTTCACCAATGGAACCGCAAAGTAATCTTGAGCACCAGTATCTCTCGCTAAGAACATATAGTAAGGAATCATTCCGAGTTGTACTTGCTGTTGCCACATACTAGCCCACGCTTCAGAAGAATCGTTAATGTTACGCATAATAGGGGACTGGGTTCTTATTTGAGCCCCTGTTGAGCGAATGGCTGCCACTGCATCTCGTAATGCTTCTGTTTTCAATTCTTGTGGGTGATTGAAGTGAGCCATGAATGCTACATGTCTTCCAGAATCGACAATCTGCTTAAATAAATCGATTAACTCACCAGCATCTCTATCTGTTGTAAAACGATATGGCCAATAACTCAATGCTTTAGATCCGAAACGAATAGTCTTAACTGTTGGTACTTCTTCTAAAATGGGAAGAATATACTTTTCAAGAGCCTTTGTTTTCATGATCATTGGATCTCCACCAGTAAACAATACATCTGTTATTTCTGGATGGGCTTTTAGGTACTTGATCATGAGTTCTGATTCTTTCATGGCAAATCGTAATTCGTCAATTCCAACAAATTGCGGCCATCTGAAACAAAAAGTACAGTAAGCATGACACGTTTGTCCCTGATTAGGGAAGAAGAGCATCGTTTCGCGGTATTTGTGCTGAATACCTGTTAATTTCACATCCTCAATCATTGGAACATTGTATTCCATTTGACCAGCTGGATGTGGGTTTAAATCCATACGTACCTCATTTACCAGCTCTTTAAATTCAGCTCTTGGCATTTCGTTACGTATGGCATCTCTTACAGAGTTGAAATGCTCTGTACTAAGCATTTCTTTTTGAGGAAAGGTTAATACGTAAATTGGGTCGTTAGGAACATTTTCCCATTCAATTAACTCGTTGATTACGTATGTATTGATTTTGAATGGTAATACATTACCTACTACTTCAATTGCTTCAATCTGTTCCTCTGATAAGAACTCACTTACCTGAGGGATTTTTTTGAAGTTATTTACCCCAAATGTTTTTAATCTTTCCGTCTGCTGCATGCCTGTTTCTAGGATTTTTTACAAAAAACAAAGGCACCCGCTAGGATGCCTTCATCTTGGTGTTATGATATAATTAAATCGACATGTTCCAACCAAAAGAGTCTTCAATTCGCCCTCTCTTAAGGTCTTCCATGTAGTTATAAATTCTGTTTGATAATTCTCTGCTTTCAATAGCCGGAAGAACGTATTTATCATCTTCTAATCCAATGCTATTAATGTGTGCAATAGTTGCTGCCGTACCAACTCCAAAGGCCTCTTTCAATGTGCCTTTAGTTGCAGCTTCAATAACCTCGTCTACTGAAATAGCTCTTTCGACCACATCTACTCCCCAAGATTTAGCCAATGTTAAAACACTGTCCCTTGTAACTCCAGGAAGAATGGTTGAAGTAAGAGGTGAGGTAATCAATTGATCACCAATAACAAACATTACGTTCATTGTACCAGCTTCTTCTATGTACTTATGCTCTTTAGCATCTGTCCAGATTAGTTGATCGAATCCTTCTTCTTGAGCAAGTTTAGCTGGATACAATGCTGCGGCATAATTTCCTGCAGCTTTAGCAGATCCAGTTCCACCCATAGCGGCTCTAGAGTAGGTGGTTTCTATTTTAACGTTTACTGGTTTGCTGTAATAAGAACCACTTGGTGAAGCAATGATCATGAAACGGTAAGTCTCTGATGGTCTAACACCTAAGAAGTTGTCTGTAGCGAACATGAATGGTCTGATGTACATTGAACTTCCTGGTGTGGTAGGAATCCAGTCTTTATCAATCTCTAATAGAGCTTGTAATCCTTCCAAGAAGATTTCTTCTGGTAATTGAGCCATACACATGCGTTCTGCACTTGTGTTTAAGCGCTTTGCATTCATATCTGGTCTGAAAACCAACACACGACCGTCTTCTGCTCTAAATGCTTTTAACCCTTCAAAAATACTTTGACCATAGTGCATCATACTGTTGGCTGGGTCGAACTCAAGACTACCATAAGGCATAATCTTTAGGTTGTCCCATTGACCGTCTTTATAGTCGGCCACAAACATGTGATCACTAAATACTTTTCCGAATTGTAAATTGTTCTGGTCAAGTGTTTCAATGCGTGGGTTAGTAGAACGTTGAACAAGAATGTCGAGGGTCTTCACTGTCATGTTGAATATGTGTTCTAAACGGATTGCAAAAGTAGTTAAAAATTCCGCTCAAAAAAGACTTGTGAATCAACCAGTTAGAAGCTAGATGATTTGAAGCTCATCAGCATGAATCCAACCTTTATTGCCATCAGGTAATACCACTTCGAACCAGTTGTTTACTTGTTGACTGATACTGACTTTTAGTCCTTCGTGAACAACAAATAAACGTGTGGAATTAGCAGAAGGTTCACTTTGAACATTAACGGATGCTTGGAATACAATTGCCGAATCTTCTGACGTACAGCTGTTTTGCTGTTGATTAGCCATCACCATTCCTGTGGCAGCAATTAGCACTAATGGTAAAGCCACAACAAATGCTAGCTTTTTAACGAAAGCTTGTTGAGTTAACAAAAACAATACTACAGAAGCGCAAAACAGCCAGAAAAAAACAAGACCAAGGTATGACCAGCCTTTCGAAGTAAACGTGTTTCTAAAAGAAGTAAACCAATCTTTGTAAAATGGAGTAGGGAGCGACTCCATGGCATCGATAATTCTTGTATTGGCAATGTTTAAGTTGTACAATACATCCTGATCGCCCGGTGAAAGCTTAAGTGCACGCTCATAAAACAGAATGGCTTCTGATACATTACCTAACTTAAAGTGCACATTTCCCACGTTGTAGTAGAGGTTGGTACTCTTTAACCCTGCATCCAAAACCATTTCGTAGTTGGCCAATGCAGAATCCCACTGATTACTTTGATACGCTTCATTACCAGAGCGCATTAATGCTTGATAATAGTCTTGTTCTATTCCGAAAACTAAGCCTTGCCAAAAAACAAGTACTAAAACAATCCAGGTGTTTTTCATTTCAGTTCTTTTTCAAGGTTTTCAATTAGTTTCTCAGCGTTTGAGTAGAGCGATTGCTCGTCTGATACAGCGCTAGGCGCATAACGTGCCATTTCACATTGCTCTAGAATATGCAGAACTTGCTGAATCAATTCTTCACTCACTTTAGCTTCTGCTAATTTGCTAGCTATTTGATCTTTGGCTAAATCTGCTGTGCCAAGTGCTAGTTTTGAGCTTAAGTATGTGTTTAGGCCTTTAGATAGCTCTTGATAGAACGCTGCCGTATTGTTATCTGATAAGGCTTGTGATGCTGCCTTTAGTTGCTTACTTGCAACTTTACCAGCTCTACGTTTCTTCATTCCTACCTTATCAGATTGCATGTCTTCGTATCTTCTAAAAGCAATCCACAAACCAGATCCCAATAAAACAGGAAGGATAAGCCATAAGAAAAACCATACAGAGCCAAAAAATGCTGCACAACCTTCTAAAAATTCGTTTTCAGAGGTTTTAATGAAGCGAATATCAGTTCCAATTTGTTGAATATCTCTTTTGCTCTGAACAGTAGCTTTGGTAGGGGCGCCAGAGCCATCGTCCATTACTTGAACAGTATACGCTGGCGCAGAAGCTGTTTCATATTGCTTCGTGGTAGGATTAAAGTAAGTCAATTCGGTTGAGGGAATTGTGAAGTCTCCTACAACACGTGGAATAATCAAGTATTCGATTGTTTTCTTTCCAGAAACATTTCCTTTTACGTTTTGAGACGATACGTTCACTTTTGGATCGTATACTTCAAAATCTACTGGAAAATCTATTTCTGGTAACTCAACTAAATCGATGTTACCATTTCCTGTAATAACATACTTTAAGTTAATGGCATTGTTTACGTTAACACTCTTGTTATCAACGCTAGATTGCAGGTTAAAAGCACCAACAGATCCGGTGTAAGATGAAGGAGCATTTGGTAGGGGATCAACTGTAATAGTTACAGCATTACTCTTTAGCTCAATACGCTTGTTTTTGTAACGATATCTTGGTCCAAAGAAGGTGTTGATAGGAGTAGGTTCACGTTCACGAATAGTGGCAAATAGTTCTAACGGGCGAATTTCAAGATCGCCAGTACGCTGAGGAAACAAGGTAGTTTTCTTTAGTGTATAGACTTGGTAGATAACATTATCAACTACTTCTCTTGAAGCATTATTACTCTGGTCTATAGGCACGTCATTGGTGTAGAAACCAACAAAGTCGGGAAGCTTTTGTCCTTCAATATTGGTTAGATCTAAACGATTATAAAGCTTATATGTCGCAACAATGGCCTCTCCACGAAATGCTTTCTTCTTACTTACATCGAGTTTTAAAAAGAGATTGTTTTTGATGTCTTGAGAGGGGTGAGCCTGTCTCTGATTAGAAACATTGTCATTACTTCTTTGTGAGCTAGAGTTAGTAGCTTTAGGTTGAGACTTGGTTTGTACAACTTTTATTTCAACGGCATTACTTGTGTAGGTTTTTCCATCTACTTCAATGGTGGCTGGTTCAATTATGTATTTCCCAGTATTGATAGGAACCAGCATATATTGATAAGTAATAGAACTTGATATTCGTCCATTTACTAACGACATGCTGGTTGACTGATTCGGGCCACTATATATCTTGAAATTGTCTGAGAGTACTGGTGGTTTGAATTTGCCACCAGAAGTATTCAAGCTATAGGATAGCGTAAAAGACTCATTCAAACCAACTATGTTTTTGTTAATAGAAGCTTTGAATTGGACTTTCTGAGCTGTAGCAGATAATCCAATGAAAAATGATATGATATAGAGTAGAGTACGCATTACCAGTCTTTTTCAATTGATTTACCAGAAACTTTTACACCCTTTTTCTTTTTGCCTTTCTGAGTGTTTTTCTCGTTTCGTTCAGCTGCTTTGAGTAGGCGTTCAGCATCTTCTTTGCTCAACTGATTTGGTTTTGGTTGAGATTGTTGTTGTTTTTGGTCGTCTGGATTGCCGTTTTGTTGATCTTTTTCTTTGTCGGAATCTTCTTGATCGTTGTCTTGATTATCCTTTTTCTCTTGATCTTTGTTTTGATCGTTTTGATTCTGTTGATCGTCCTTCTTTTCCTGATCTTTATTTTGATCGTCCTCGTTTTGATCTTGTTGCTGCTGCTCTTGCTTTTGCTCTTCTTTTAGCATTTGCTTTGCATACTGAAGGTTGTAACGAGTTTCTTCATCATTTGGGTTGGCACGAAGGGCATTTTTATACGACTCAATGGCTGGTTCATACTTTTTGGCTTGTACCAAAGAATTACCCAAATTATGATATGCTTTCGATTTTAAGATGGGATCTGTTGCTGTTTCACCAACTTGTTGATATAGCTCGCTTGCTTCTTCAAATTTCTCTTGTTGGAACAGGCTATTTGCTTTGTTGTATGTAGATTCAATTAATGGTTTTTCTGAGGCACTAGCTTGAGTATAAGCTTCTGAAGCGCCTACATAATCTCCCTGTTTGTAGAGCTCATTTCCTTCTCTAACTAATTCTCGATTTTGATCTTGACTCCATCCCATCGTTGAGAGGGCTAGGAGAAAAGCGATCGCTAGCTGCGTTCCTTTACTTGAAATATGCCCCATGAGCGAATCCAATTTGATTGATTATTTCCTATTAATATGTCTAAAAGTAAAAAGATCAGCGCCAAAGCCAACGGATACTGAAATCTATCTTCATAATCTGTATACACTTTGGTTCCGAATTCTGTTGTTTCCATTTTTTCGATTTCGTCAAAAACGTAATCTAAGCCTGCATCTGCATTGGTTGCTCTAATAAATTGACCTCCTCCAGCATTTGCTACATCAGCTAACATGGTTTCATTCAATTTTGTTACAACCGTATTTCCAGACTTATCTCGCTTGAATCCAATTTGTTGTTTACCACGATACAATGGAATAGGGGCTCCATCTTCAGATCCCATACCTATGGTGTGGACAATGATGCCTAACTCATTTGCTTTTCGTGCTGCTTTTAATGCATCGTCTTCATGATTTTCGCCATCAGATATAATGATGATAGCTTTGCTAGTTTGACTCTCCATATCGAAAGACTCCATTGCTAAATCAATGGCATTACCAATAGCTGTTCCTTGCACATTTACAGTGTTGGTATTGACGTTATTGATAAACAACTTTGCAGCACCATAATCAGTTGTAATTGGTAATTGCACATAAGCCTGACCAGCAAACACAATCATCCCAATTTTATCAGATCTTAATCGCTTAATAAGCTTCTCTACAGCACGTTTGGCACGTTCTAATCGGTTAGGAGAAAGGTCTTCGGCCAACA
>DIYR01000242.1 GCA_002429085.1 Flavobacteriales bacterium UBA6049 | reverse complement strand
ATGCGGCTAACAACCCCATAACGTTTACCGATGTCAATGGAGAGGGGCCGGGAGCCTCAGAGAAACAAGAACAAACAAAAGCTCAGATTACTTACTTCTTTGATGAAATGTCAGGAAAATACTTGGGACAGCTTGAGAACTTTGCTCCAACTGAATACTCAGAAGATCAGTTAACAGATGGTATGATTTTAATAACAATCTCTAGTGGTGATTTTAACACTTTGAAAAAATATGGCGAAAGTGATGTTGAGGCAGGTTCTTTTCCCCAAAGACAAATGGTTAAAGAGCTTAGTGCTGTGATTAAGATTGATCAAGAAGCATTTGCAGATTTTTCAACGATCAATTCAAGTGCTGCTCAAGAATTTGGCTTTCCAGTTTTTGCGATTCAATCGTATGATGATAGTAGTCATATCTATAAAGTAGATCAAGGTAGCAAGTTCGCTACAGAGGCCAAAGGTCATGGTAGTATCGAACGAACTAAACAAGTTCCCGTTGGAAATCTCAATAATCTTGGAGTTACTGAAGGGCAATTCAATATTATCTTAGATACGTTTTTCACTAGAAACCAATTTAAACGCCACTAATATGAAGCAGTATTTAGTTTTAGTTCTCACACTGTTCTTACTTCCTAACTTGCCTGCACAGCAAAGTGAGCAGAAGATCAGGTATTTTTTTGGATATAAAATTGATACCATTCTACATGAAACGTTTAATGATTTAGCTTCTCAATTAGAAGAAAGTGAGGCGTTAGCAATTGCTTGTGGAGCCTTAGACACCATGATGTATGTTGACATAATAAGTTACTGCAAAACCTGTGAAATTTATGATGATGAAGGAGATATTGACTATTGGCGAGGTTTTTTAGCTAAGAACACAAATCGATATTACCTTCTTAATAATCAAAAGGTTCCAATACTTTTAAGTGAACTAGACTCTGATTACGGTGTGATAAAAATGCTTGAAGGTGGTGGAGTAAGGCAAGTCATTCAATTAATCGGTGAATTTGAGCCGCGGATATACATAGTAGCAGATCCGAAGGGACAGAAAATTTATAAAGTTAAATACGTCAATATTGCACCATAAATATCCTAGTTTGGATAGACGCACTTTTTACAGAATCTAACACAACCAATCCCTGCCATTTTAGGTGGAGCTTTTCTTTGCAATCATCAAGCAAAAATTGATCTTACCCAAAGCATTTACAATGCTAAAAAAACGATAAAACCATCCTTCAAGCAACGCTTACTTCAAGTAAAAACATTCTTTTTTTGCAGCATATACTACTCTCATTTATTTAGGCTAAACATAATGAGTTGTAGAAAATATACCGATCTAAAAAAATATCCTTCAAATTTGGCAGAGTAAGAACCACTACCGATACTGCGGTAAAGAAAAAGATAATGAGTCTAACTTGTACTACTACGGGGCTCGCTATTATGCAGACTGACTCTGTATATTTACGGTCGTTGATCCTCGTAAAGACCAATACCCGTTCCAGAATAGTTATACCTATGCGGCTAATAACCCCATAACGTACAGATGTCAATGGAGAAAGTCCCGGAGATCTCGGTGAGTTATTAATGTCTGAATCAAACAAAAATAATGGCCGTGATCAAAATGAAAAAAAATCCTTACAACTATGATTATAAAGGTAACGTCATTCTTGTATATACTGAATATGCACAAGAAGCTTTAGAGGAGAGCGCGCAGAAGAATCTAGTTCTTCGCTCACATGGAACGGGTAAAGCAAATGGAGGATTATTATCGGTTGTAATTCCTCTAGATAATTCTATATACCTCCCCATTACAGTAGTAGATGACGATAATGACAGCCCTAACCCTTTATATCCATATCAAGTCCACAATGAACTAAGAGGAAAAAGTCAAATTAATTTAGAACTTCAAAATTATACTTTAGCTGAAGTCAACGCAGCAAAAAATTTATTGTCATTAGGAAGTTTTGTAGAAGAAAATGGATGTATCGTACTAACTGATTGTGGAGGAGGTCAGGTACACATACCTGACCATAAAGAACATAACATGATAGATGTGCTTTCCAGTTCTTCGTATTATCAGAACAAATTCATATAATGAATCAGGATAACTCCAATAAAATATCACTCATTAGACAACCTATTTATAATCAAAAGAATGGAAACAAATTAGATTTTGAATATGGTTAGATTATTTACTATAATGGTAAAGAACTATCTCCATCTAATCCTCTTAATATAATTTCGGACTTCGGTAGAACAATAAACGCTTATGAATAAGTACTTTTTCTTTTATTTATTGGTAATAATGTTCTGTGTGACTAAAAATTGTCATGCTACATTAAATACATCAAGTTATTTTGACAGTTTATCTGTGATGTTATCAGATTCAACACACAAGAACGATATCTCTAACGAAATATTTTTGACCAGCCTGTTTGACATTCATAGTGTAGATAGTTTAAACCATTCACTAATCAAAGTAGTCACTAACAAAGAAGGTGAATTTCTAGTAAAAAAATTCTCTAATTTTTTAATCGCTTTACCTCTTGATATTGAAAAGAAAAGTTTTCATGAGGGTTTTTACATTTTCAATTATGATTTAAGTTTTCATTTCCTATACTTTCAGCTAAATTGTAGAATAAACTGGAGCGGTAACTATTCATATGATAGAAACCTTAAATCAATTACTTCACAAGGTAAAGACAGCAAACCCTATAGTAGAATGCTTCTTAATAAAGGGCAAATTTCATATCTAATAATATTCAATTTAAACTCCGATGAAAAAAAAGTATTGAGTGAAACTATTTATATTGACATAGAACAATGTAACCTTGACAATTCATCAGTAGGGAAAGTAATGAACAGCTTAATACATGCGCAAGGAATGATGAAATTGGCTTCATTTACATCTCAATCCAATTACATATTAGAGACTTCAATCCATCTAATTCCATCAAATTATTTCGATTACAACTATACTTGGACAAGAGAATAAAGGTGATAAAAGAATTATGCCTCGATTACAAGTCCGAACAGCAACAATGTAAAACCAAGTACGGGCTTTTTCTTTTTTTTATTGGTAGATGCGCATGATAAGACGGAGTGTTTAGAAAATGCCTAGCAGGCATTTTTAACGAACCAGCCAGCTTGTCGCGTTGGCACCAAAATGACTCACCTCAATGAACTCGTGTGG
>DIYR01000079.1 GCA_002429085.1 Flavobacteriales bacterium UBA6049 | reverse complement strand
CAATGTTTTCCATTTATTTAAAATGAAATCAGATTTATGCTAATACTTTTACTTGTAAACTGTAGAAACAATGGTTATCACTTACAGCGTCAAAACTGTAATCAATCTTTTGTCCTGACTTTCGAGCCATATCGATAATTCCAAGACCTGCACCACCACTTCCGGTAAATTCTTCTTCGTTTAACACTTCTTTGTAGAATGCTTTGAGCTCTACAGGTGACAACGAATTTACTTTATCTAACTTTTTTTGTAATTGTGGTACCTCAGTATTGGCCATATAGTTGCCAGTTACTATGTGGTACGCATTATCAGTTTTTTTGATCATCAGAATCGCTGAATGATAGCGTTCGTTGTCAAATTCTTTTTCTTGATAATAGTTGTAAACATTTTGAAGACATTCTAAAAGAATAGAAAATACTTTTCTCTTAGTTTTAATAGCTTCGCTTTTTCGTTCTAACTTATCATCTATCAATTGTAAAATGGAGGTAAGCAAATTATTGGTTATTTCTCCTTTGAAATAGAGTATAATGCTTTCATCTCGCATTTTTTTGAAGTATTGATATACATCAAGCATTTTTTGTTCAAATTAAGATGATATGATGTTTTTTAAAAACTAAACACAAACAAATCTACAAAATATTTACAAGTTTTATGCAAATTATAGCGCTATGTAAATAAAAGTTGACAATTATTTACGAATCAACTCGCTTGTATTTATTCAATTAAAATTACTTTCAGATTGAGTAAATCTAATTTGCAATTGAGCAATATTTCGTGGTTTTGGAGCTTGTAATGGTTGTGAAGTAACCTCCCTCTTTGGAGAAGCATTCCACAATCTACACAAGTTCGCTGCATGTTGTGTAAAAAATATTATTCAAAATGTGCACCAAAAATTTACAAAAATGAATATATCTTTTTTCACAAGGCATGCTTTAATCAGTAGCCAAGTTTAAAAAAATAAAAGTAAACTAACAAGTCTAACTCAATTATCTGAGTAATTTATATGGGGCAATTTATATTTTTGAGGAGTGCTAATCAGAATATCCCCCTGGAGGCTACATTGACAGGCTAATCGTTCACCAGGTTGCAATCGATCCATTTTTTGGAATTTTTGTTCGGCAGTACTGGGGGGGCTTAAGTTTTGCAATCCTTCATGTAAAATCATTTTACAGGTAGTACACCTACCTTTGCCTCCACAGGCTTGCATCCAATCAATGTAAGCTTCGGCAAAGTGTTGAAGAACTGATTTATTTGTATCATAAATGTCAACTTCTTGGTTATTTATATTTTTTATGATTATTTTCGGCATGTTTTCAAGTATAAAATTCTGGTAATTAGCATGTTCGGTTACAAACATGCAGGTTTTAAGTTTAAGAACTGATAAGCAAAACGAATGTTTTTGAATAAACAAACCTTAGATGTAACTTAGCAATAGAACTGCTTTTGTGCAAGCTATAAAATTTCAAACTATGGAACACCAATCAAAGCCTGTAAACCAATCTGTACTGATGCAATATAGTCGTTCGTTTGCCCAAAAACTTTCTGACTACTTTTTTATTGATCATCAGGTAATTGAAGGGGAAGAAATTCTTAAATTTTGTGACATAAAACAGGTAAATCTGTTGGTTATCAAACTCTTGTTTGAAAAATGGCAGGAAGAAACGCAAAAGCTTCGTAATCCTTATTTTGATTACAGCCATCCAGAAGCACAAAAGGCTCTAAACAACTTTATGAATATTCTATCGCAGCATATATCTATTCGTAAAGATGATTTTTATGTGCTGGTGTACGAGGCTACCAAAGATGCACTTATGCTTGCCCTGTACCCTCACCATTACTTTATTACAGAGTTTAAAAAGCCCATCAATGCTCGCATTTCGGTAAAACGACTCAAAGAGGTAGCACGCTATATTCAATTCAATAAGTTTTTGCTTCAGGCCTTTATTGCCCGGGTAGAAGGAATGGGAATATCAGAATTGTTTCCAGCCGATGCTATTGCTACTTTCGAGGAGGTATTTCAACAACAAAGAGAGCACGTAGAGCCAATGGATTGGCGTTTGAAGAGTTTTTCTGATTTATTACCTTTAGACACTGAGGAATTATTTTCAGAAGAGAAAATTGTAGCTACTCCAGTATCGAATGAGTCTCCGGTAAACTTTCAGCCAGATCATTATGACAACTCTGGTAACCTAGGGTATGGGTCGCCAAGCTTGACCGATACCGCGTTGGATGCTGCCATAGATGAACGCAATACGTTGAATGAAAGAGAGCGTAATCGTAAAGAGAATACCCCACTGGTAGAGGAGTTTAAAAACGCCCGAATAGAAAACCTAAGGGCTGCCATTCCACTTAATCAAAAGTTTTTATTTATCAATCAATTATTCAAAGGGAATAGCATGGCTTTTAACGAAGCCATAGATCGAGTAGAAATGTGTAATTCTTATGATGAAGCTCGTACCTTGGTAAATAATGAATATGCCATGCAATTTGACTGGAACTTTGAAGACGATGTAGCCGGAAAGTTTTTTGATGTGATTAAAAGAAGGTTTGAATAATACCAATACACCTTTTCTTCGGTAGAAACAGGCCAGAGGCCCTACTATAATAGTCACTCACCTCAGGCAAGCGACGATACTCGCTTGGCTCTAGCCGAATGAGCAATATTGAGAGGTTTCCAGCCGTAAACCTGTACGGATAATCGCAGTGGATTGATATAATCGTCAAAAAAAGAAGTTTTTTCTGTCGAAAACACATTTATACCAAAAAGAAAAAGGTCAGGTAACTGCTGTTACCTGACCTTTTGTATTTATAATAAACTACTTTTTACTCAGCAGTTACTTCTTCAGTACTTTTATTTTCAGCTTCAGCATCCTTTTTATTCAAGTGAAGCTTCTCTGCTTGCTGTTTTCTGCTTTTACCTTTTACTCTAGACTTAAGTCGGTCGGTTAATAGGTACATTACAGGTACAATCACGAGCGTTAAGAAGGTAGCAAAGGTTAATCCGAAGATTACTGTCCAGGACATTGGACCCCAGAAGGCAGTGTTACTTCCTCCAAAGTAGATATTTGGCTCAAATGCGGTAATATATCCAGCAAAGTCGATATTGAAACCAACTGCTAAAGGAATTAGTCCTAATACAGTAGTAATCGCGGTAAGCAATACTGGACGCAAACGCTTTTTACCTGCTTCGGCAATACATTTCAAGAACTCGGAGTTAGGCAAGTAATCACCTTCATCTAACCCAAGTTCCGCTTTGCGACGATTTCTGAGCAAGTTGGTGTAGTCAATCAATACAATGGCATTGTTTACTACTACTCCTGCCAGCGAAATAATTCCAATTCCAGTCATCAAGATGATGAAGTCCATACGGAAAATCACCAAGCCTAAGAATACCCCAATGGTACTAAACAATACCGAAGACATAATTACTACTGGTGCCGATAATGAGTTGAACTGGGTAACAATGATTAAGAATACCGAGAATACTGCGAGCATAAGGGCAGTCATTAAGAAACGAGCCGACTTTTCTTGCTCTTCTTGTTCCCCTGTAAACTTGGCCGTAATGCCACTAGGTACATCATAATCTTCTATCAAAGTTTTCATTTTGGCTACAATCTCATTGGCATTGTAACCTTCCTGTACATTGGAGAAAATAGTGATTACCCGATCCAAATCCTTGCGTTTTACCGAACCTAAGGCAGAGGTATCCGCTACACTTGCTACCGAACTAATCGGGATTTGCTTAAGTTGCCCTTTGTTAGTACGGAAAGTAATAGACTTGTTCAACAATGCATCTAAGTCATAACGTTGATCGTCTTTCAAACGAAGCTGAATTTTGTAATCTTCTTCTCCATCTTTGAATTTAGACACCTCCGAACCAAACAGGGCAGTTCTAATTTCACCCGCAATCGCTTGTGATGACAATCCAAAAGAACGTGCTTTTTCACGATCAATGTTTATCAAAAGCTCAGGTTTACCAGTTTCCAAATCAGTTTTCAGTTCCTCTACTCCTGGTACATTGGCTTCTATCAAATATTTTCTTAAATCCTTAGAAAAGCTAACTAACTTCTCATAGTTTTCACCACTGATTTCAATGTTGATAGGAGGTCCGTTGTTAGGGCCATTAGAGTCTTTGCTTACGGTGATTAAAGCCCCAGCATACGTTTTCATTTCGTTACGAATCTCAGTCATCACGTCCTGGGTGTTGGTACCTTTACGGTCCTGAAACTCCGAAAATGATACCGTAATACGAGCTTTATGAGGTAACGAGCCTTGCTGAGGGCCTTCGTTAGGATCACTGGTACCTTCTCCTACTTGAGCAATGATGGCATCTACCATATAGCCGTAGGGCTTCATCATATCAATTACCTTTTTCTCTACTTTCTTGGTAAACTCATTGGTAGTTTGAATATCGGTACCAATGGGTTTTTGAATGAATATATTCACATAGTTTGGCTGATTATCAGGGAAGAAGCGTACCTTCAAGCCTGCTGAACCAACCAAGAAGAAAGAGAAGAATAACAAGAAAACGGTACCTAACAATAAGAAATAAGGACGACGTCCACTTAAGGCAAAATTGATGATTTTTGAATAACCATTTTCCAATACTACCAATGCTTTGTTTTGGAACCAGCGCGATACTGGGGTAAGCACAAACATATTCATCAAAATGAATGAGCCAGTAATTCCAAAAATATTGGTCATGGTATAATTACCCATAAAATATAGAGGGATAGACAGCACAACCATTCCAATTGAAGCAATCAACCAACGCTTGTTAATGGCACGCTTACCGTCATCTAGTTTGGCAAAGAGCATAGCCACCGCAGGGTTGATTACCAAACCTACAATCAAGGAAGCTGATAATACAATGAT